>NZ_JBOCUK010000006.1:0-160596 GCF_050606265.1 Tenacibaculum sp. TC6
CAGGTGGGAGAGTAGGTCGTTGCCTTTCTTTATAAACCTCATTACTTGATGTAATGAGGTTTTTTGTTTTATATGATTACTCTACTATTACAACTAAAAAGGAGCCTATTTTAAGCCTTTTTTTATCCTCATTACTTAAACCTTTATTGTAAAGTCTACTTAGCTTAGAAAGACTGTTTGAATGATAAAAATAATGTTTTTAATGGTGGTTATTATTTTAAATATAATAAAGCAAGTTTTATAATCACAAGTCTACTCAATCGAAGTATTGATGTTTTCGAAAAAAATAATTTTTAAGATTGGTAAAAAAGAGTTGGGAGACAAATAAGTTCTTTTGCAATTTTTGGTTGTGCGTTACTTGTGTGAATTACAAAAACGGTTGGTTGTGTTGGCTGGCTATTTCTTCTCATTATGATATCTTTTATAAAACTTTCGCCCATTTTTATCAATTCCTTTTTCAATTAATTCTTTATTTTTTAATATGAACATCAAATTTCTCATTCATTTTAACAATACCTCAGAACAATAAGTTTCATAGAAAGCTCTAAAAAAAGTAATTCCTTCATCTTTAAATACTTATTTCTTAAAATATTCTATAGAGTGATTAAGTAAGTCTAGTCTATCTATTGAGATTTGGAAACTTCAGTATTGTTAGTTAACTATTTTGTAGTTTCAACGACAACGCTTAAAGAAATATATAAGGTATAAAGGTCTCGCTAATGTAATTAAGCAAATTATAGTGAGTATAAAAGCTTCCGCAATACCGCTGGACAAATTTGTTATACCTATTATTTTAGATAGAATATCTAGGGGTTTGAAATTTTTATAAGAAGTTTATTTATAAGTCTATTGAGTATTGAATAATTGTTGTTTTATTTAGGTATTAGTCAAATGACATTTTCAAAGCTGGTTACTATGTTTAAAAATAAGTTATGTAGTATATAAAAATAAAAAATCCGAAACATAATTGTTTCGGATTTGAGCGGGAGACCGGGTTCGAACCGGCGACATTCAGCTTGGAAGGCTGACGCTCTACCAACTGAGCTACTCCCGCGGTAAAGCTTTTTGCAATTTCTTGCTATGTATTAAAAAATTTGAGCGGGAGACCGGGTTCGAACCGGCGACATTCAGCTTGGAAGGCTGACGCTCTACCAACTGAGCTACTCCCGCAGTAAAGCGGTTGCAAAGATAGAATTTTTTCTAGAATCTACAAGCTTTTTTTTAAATATTTTTTATGTTTTTTTATAACTTTCAGAAGATGAAAATGATATGTTTTTTAATTAAGAAAAAATTATAGTAATTAAAATGAAAAAACCATCTTTTTAAGATGGTTTAAACTATAAATTGAAATTTAGTGAGTAATTTATGGTTGAAATATACCGTCAGAACATGAAAACGGATGAGCACATAGTGCAGTATATCCATTTGGTAATGGAAGTGGTTCAGCAGTACAAAAATGATTGTAACAGTCTTGTCCGAAAAGATAAATCGTTTGTCCTCCATTAATAGTTTGTTGTTCTGCTTTGTTTAGGGTTTTACCCAAATTTGAAATGTTTTTTAACATGGAATTTTAGTTTTAAAGTTAATTGAAAACTAACAAGAAAAAAAATATCAGCAAAATTAAAAACCGTACAAAAAGTAATGAAAAACTGTAAAATAAATCTTAATAAAACTTTTGATCTTCTCTTAGAACTTTTACAAAATGAAATCCATAAATTTCAAAGCCTTCATTATAATAAAACTTATGAGACTTTCTATTACCGGAATAGGTGTTTAATTCAATGGCTACGCAGCCTTTTTTCTTTGTGTATTCATAAATCCAATTAAAAAATAGTTTTCCTATATTTTTACCTCTATAAGATTCATCTATTACTACGTGGTCTGGTTCTACACTCTTACCAATATAATGTCGTGTACTATACCATAACCCGGAAATACCTATTAGTTTTTCATCATCATAAACACCAACACATTCGTAATTAGGATAAGTAATCATTTCTTGTATTCGTTGTTCCAGCAAATGTATCGGAGTAGTTGTATTAACTAATGTTAGTAAAGGCATAATTTGAGAAATATTATTACTCTCAATAGGTTTAAACGTTAAATTCATTATTAAAAATTAAAGCTTTTGTGTGTTTTAATTCAATAAGAATATTTTGTTCTTATTTTTGTGTGAATTTACTGTATAATTATGATTAAAATGGACATTACAGTTAAAAAAGTTAAAGCAAAAGATACGTATTCTATTCGTAAGGAAGTGCTAAGAAAAGGCATTGATTTACCGTATGAGTTTGCAGGGGATTTAGATGAAGAGAGTATTCATTTGGGGGCTTTTGTAGAAGGAAATTTAGTAGGAGTGGCAACATTTATGATGAGCACTAATTCACTTTTTAAATCCAATCAATATCAATTGCGTGGAATGGCAACACTGCCTGTAGTTAGAGGAAAAGGTGCGGGTAGAAAAATTATTGAATTTGCTATTGAGGTTTTGAAAGAAAAAGGAATTGAAGTATTATGGTGTAATGCAAGAAAAGAGGCCACTACTTTTTACGAAAAATTAGGTTTTAAAGTAACAGGTAATTTATTTATGGTTGAAAAAGTAGGCCCTCATTATATGATGTTTGTTGACTTATAAATATTAGCTTGGATTTTTTAGCTTTTTTATACCATCAAACAAAAACCAACTAGCAAACAAAGCTCTTACTAATAGAAATATAAATTTATTTTCTGTGTGAAAATTAAATAATATTCTGTAAGAGTCATGATTTTGAAAAATTGTATGAACGGTTGATATAATTATTAAGGTTCCAATAGCTATATAAAGATAAGGAAGTATTTTATTCATTATTTGGTAGGGATTTTAATAAAATATAGTTTTCTACTTTTGTTATTAAGGTTTGTTTCTCTTAACCAAGGATTCTCCAATTTTAAGTCTTTATAAGTAACTCCAAATCCTTTAGCAAAACTTGCAATATCAGTAATGGCTGTATCTATAGCTACTTCATATGTTTTTGTAGGCTTATATAAATCTTCTTGGTTAAATACAAAACCATATTTTGTAGGATTAGAAATGATTTCTTTTAAAGCAAGAATTCTGAATACATATCGAGAAGTTTCTTCATTTAATAATAAATCAAAATAGTTAGTAACTTGTTGTTCATTTAAGCGTTGAGAAATTCTACCATCACCAGCATTATAAGCTGCAGCTGCTAAGGTCCAAGAGCCAAATTTTTCTTTTGATTTTTTTAAATATTCTGCCGCTATTCTTGTTGCTTTTTCTAAGTGATAACGTTCATCCACATTGTCATTTACCTCTAGTCCGTATTCCCTGGCTGTGCCTTTAAGAAATTGCCAAAAACCGGCGGCACCCGCATACGATTTAACATTCATAAGTCCGCTTTCAGCTAATGATAAGTATTTAAAATCGTCCGGTAAACCATATTTAGCAAGTAAAGGCTCAATTACAGGGAAATATTTATGAGCTCGTTTTATTAATAACAGACCGTTTGATTGCCAGTATGTATTTACTAACAACTCTCTATCCATACGTTCTCTGATATCAGGTCTGTCTAGAGGAACTAATTCACCTGCCAAGTTCATACTATCAGGTAGTTTAACAGCCTTAATCTCGTAGCTTTCAGCTACATTTTTTACTTCAGGTTCGTTTTCTTTACTAATGGTGTTCACAAGTAAAGTAGCTATAGAAGTTATAGAGATGATCGATAATAATCGTAATGCTTTATTCATAATCCTTTTCTTTTAATTGTTATCACTACTAATTTAGCAAAAAACATTCCCTTTCTAAAATTTTTGAGATAGTTTTTGCTTTGTTTATAATCATAACATGTGTACCGTTTTCAATAATTATGGCGTTATTAATATTTTTAACAGGAAAAATTTCATCTTTATTTCCATGAATGTGAACAATATCCGGATGACATTCTGATTGTTGCCAATGCAAAACATTGTATATGGCCCAATGCAAATAGTTTTCGTTTCTAACCGATAGATATATTTTATAAAGTTCTGCTCTTTTTTTTAGGTAATCGTTAAAAAAGTAATTTTCGTATTTCTCAATATTAGATACTACTTTAGTAGGAAACAACTTATAGGCTTTGGTAACTTGCGCTAATCTTAAACGTTTAGGTAGCTCTTTGTTGTTTTTAATACTTGAAATTATAATTACTTTTTTACAGGAAATATGTTTACTCATTTCCTGAACCATGATACCTCCAAATGAAACTCCAATTAAAACCGGATTTTCATGTTGTATAAAGTTACACATACGTTTAGCATACGATTCAATACTTTCATTAGTATCTGAGGGTAAAATCCATTCTAAAAAATGAAGTTCAAAATGTTCTTGAGGCAATGATATGTACTCAAAAATCTTTGTATTGGCAGCTAAACCAGGAACAAAATACAAATGTGTTTTAGGCATTATTCAAAGAACTTTCTTTTTAATAACAAATCTCCTATATATTCATGTATATCAATTAATTCATCAGGAATATCTTTCCATAAACGAATTTGAATTTGTTTGTTATCATGAGTTATATACGTACTTGCTAAGTCCATTACATCAGGGTTGTCATAAGAATCCTTAAAACTACTAAAGTCTTTTTTAGATAGTTTATCATTTAACGTTTTTAACTCTTCGTCTGTTAATTTAAATTCTCTAATACCTTCTTCAAGTACATATTGAATTCCGTTATAAGTAACATTTCCGTCTTTATCAATAGAAACTTCATATACCGGACAATCTCCAAAGCAAGCCGTTTTTCTTAAAGAAATTAACTTGTTTTCTTCTTTAGCTATTATGTTTTTTAAGACTTCTTTTCCGTTTTTACCTACAAACTTAAATTCTCCGGTTTGTTGTAATCGTTGTATCCATGTATCTCTATCTTCATCTGGAAGTGTTACAATACCTATTTTAGTGGTTTTAGAATTGTAATCAGCATCTGTCCATTGTAAACTGCTATTTTTAATTAGTGCCATAGCATCATCACTATGTTTTGGGTCTTTTAAAATAACAATTAATTCATTGCTGTAATTTTTGACCGGTATAGGCTTTTCTTTATTTTCTTCTTTTTGTATGGTAGTTGTTTCTTCAGAAGCTTCATTAGAAGGTTGTACCGAATTTTCTTTTTTAGGAGAACTACAAGTAAGAGCTAATAAAAGCGGTGCAAATAAAAGGTATTTCATAATCTGTATTTTTTGTTAGGTGGAAAAAATCACATTAAAAATACGCTATTTTTCAGGAAATAAAAGAGTGTAGGATGAAAAGAATTTGAAAAATTAAGAGAAGTAAAAGTCAAATGAAGTTAGTGCTAAATAAAACAAGCGTAACTTCATTTGGTTATTTTGTGCTAGCAAAAATCAAATCGAACTAAGCCGTCTTCATCAATTTGAGTTAAGGTAACTGTATGTAACGTATTCACTAGTTCAGGATTCCAAGGTGTTTTTACTTTTACGTAGTTTTCAGTAAATCCATGAATATATCCCTCTTTGTTTTCACTTTCAAATAAAACAGTTAATGTATTTCCTAATTGACTTTCATAAAAGGCGCGTCTCTTTTTTACCGATAAGCCTCTTAACATTTTACTGCGTTTAGTTCTTATATTTTTTGAAACCACTCCGTCCATATCTATGGCTTCTGTATTGGGCCTTTCAGAATACGTAAAAACATGTAGATAAGAAATATCTAACTCACTTAAGTAAGTATAAGTTTCTAAGAAAAGTTCATCTGTTTCTCCGGGGAACCCAACAATAACATCTACACCAATACATGCATCAGGCATTACTTCGCGAATTTTAGCAACTCTATCAGTATATACTTTACGTAAGTAACGGCGTTTCATTCTTTTTAATAAAGTATCACTTCCGGATTGTAAGGGAATGTGAAAATGCGGAACAAAAATGTTTGAGTTGGCTACAAATTCAATGGTTTCATCTTTTAGTAAGTTAGGCTCAATAGATGAAATACGTAAACGATGTATACCTTCAACTGTATCTAATGCCTGAACCAATTCTAAAAAAGTATGTTCATGTTTTTTATTACCAAACTCTCCTTTACCATAATCACCAATATTAACCCCGGTTAATACAATTTCTTTAATTCCCTTTTCTGAAATTTCTTTAGCGTTTTTTAATACGTTTTCCAGAGTGTCACTACGAGAAATACCTCTTGCTAAAGGGATAGTGCAATAGGTACATTTATAATCACAACCGTCTTGTACTTTTAAAAAAGCACGAGTTCTGTCGCCAATAGAATAGGACCCTACATAAAAATCAGCATCTTCAATTTCACAAGAATGTACCTCACCGATTTCATTTTTAGTTAAATCGTTAATATAACTGGTAACATTAAATTTTTCTGTAGCTCCTAATACTAAATCTACACCATCTACAGCAGCTAATTCTTCCGGTTTTAATTGTGCATAACAACCAACACCTATAATAAAAGCTTGATTATTTTGTTTAAGAGCAGATTTTACAATAGTTTTAAATCGTTTATCTGCATTATCAGTAACAGAGCACGTGTTAATAACATATACATCTGCTTTTTCTTCAAAATCTACACGCTCAAATCCTTCATTCACAAAACTTCTGGCAATGGTTGATGTTTCTGAAAAATTTAGTTTACAACCTAAAGTATAAAAAGCTACTTTTTTATCTGCATTCATTCCTGTACATTTATGGTTTGCAAAAATACGACATTAATCATGATTTTTGAAACTAAAAGATTATTAGTTAGAAAACTGAAAATTACTGATTTAGAAGGCTTTTATGAATTGGAAAGTAATCCGAAAGTATTACAGTATGCAACGGGTGAAGTAAAAACTTTTCTGGAATGCGAAGAAGAGTTGGAAAATCTGATAGAGAAGTATGATGAGTTTGAAAATACCTTTTGGATTTATGCTGTTGAACGAAAATCAGATAAAGAGTTTATAGGAACTGTTGCACTTGTAAAAACCAATGAGGAAGATGAAATTGGATATAGGTTTATAGAAAAGTATTGGTATAATGGCTATGCAAAAGAAGTATGTGGAGGATTAATAACATATTGCAAATTGGTAAACTTAACAAAAATAATAGGGTACGTAGTAGATGAAAATAAGGCTTCAGCAAAAGTATTAGAATACTATAATTTTAAGCAAGTAAAAAAGTTTATTAGTGATGATATAGGTTTGCCGGAAACCAAATATGAGTTGTATTTATAAAATGTAGTTAGTTAATGAGTGTTAGCTTATAAAAAGAAATAAGAAAGATGTATGCAGTAATTTCAAATTTTTTAAAAAAGTATGTAAAAGGAAGTACCATTTTTAAATATGGCTTTAATTATTCGCCTATGTATAAACGGTCTACAGGAAGAATTGCTTTTGTTTCTGACGATTTATTACAAGCGAAGGTGAAAATTCCTATAACCTATAAAAACAAAAATTATGTAGGATCCATTTTTGGAGGAAGTTTATTTTCTGCAACGGATCCGGTATTTATGATACAATTAATACATATTTTGGGCGATGAATATGTGGTTTGGGATAAAGAGGCTACTATAAAGTTTAAAAGACCTGCTAAAGAAGATGCGTACGTAGATTTTATTTTTACTCAGGAAGAGATTGAAAAAATAAAAGAAAGAGTAGTTGAAGAAAAAGAAATTAACATAGTAAAAGAAATACAAATAATAAATAAAGAGGCTTCAACAGTATTCGCTGAAGTTTCTAAAACCATATACATTGCAGATAAAATCTATTATAAAAATAAGCGTAAGAAAAAATAGTGTTTTTTTAATTCTCTGTACCGTATTACTTATGTTGTCATGCGGAGAAAGAAAAACAGCGTATTCTGATACACAGGTTTTTCGTTATAATGAGCATTCTAATATAACCTCACTCGATCCTGCTTTTGCTAAAGACCAGCGTAATATTTGGGCAGTTAACCAGTTGTTTAACGGCTTGGTACAATTGGATGATAGTTTACGGGTGCAACCGGATATAGCAAAAAAATGGACTATTTCAAACGAAGGAAAAACCTATGAATTTACACTTAGAAACGATGTGTTTTTTCATGAGCATGAAGTATTTGGAACGGCTAAAACAAGAAAGGTTAAAGCAAGTGATTTTGAATATTCTTTTCAACGACTTTTAGATAAAGATGTAGCTTCTCCTGGAGGTTGGGTTTTACAAAATGTAGCGGCTTTTAAGGCAGAAAACGATTCAATATTTACCATACATTTAAAACAAGCCTTTCCACCGTTTTTAGGGTTATTAGCCATGAAATATTGCTCGGTAGTGCCTAAAGAAGCGGTAATTTATTTTGGGAATACGTTTAGAGCAAACCCTATTGGAACGGGCCCTTTTCGTTTTAAATTGTGGGTTGAAAACACAAAGTTGGTATTACGAAAAAACCCATTGTATTTTGAAAAAGATAGCAAAGGAAATCAATTACCGTATTTGGAGGCAGTAGCTATCACTTTTTTACCCGATAAACAAAGTGAGTTTTTACAATTTGTCCAAGGAAATATTGACTTTATGAAAAGTTTAGATGCTTCTTATAAAGATGATATTTTGAATACTGATGGTAGTTTACAACCCAAATATGCAACCACTATAAAAATGGTAACGGGTGCTTATTTAAATACCGAATATTTAGGAATATATTTTGATGAAAAAGTTAATTCTCCTACACAATCAAAATTGATACGACAAGCCGTTAATTACGGTTTTGACAGGCAAAAAATGATTCGGTTTTTACGAAATGGTATAGGTACACCGGCTGAAAACGGTTTTATTCCCAAAGGATTGCCCTCTTTTAATAACCAACAAGGATATAAGTATCAACCTGAAAAAGCAAGAGAACTGGTTGCCCAATATAAGAAGGGAACCAATAATCAAAATCCGCAACTTACTATAACAACCAATAGTAATTATTTGGATTTATGTGAATTTATACAACGAGAGCTTCAAAAAATAGGTATTGATACAAAGGTTGATGTTATTCCGCCTTCTACTTTACGACAGGGAAAAGCTAATGGAAAACTACCCGTTTTCAGAGCTAGTTGGATAGCTGATTACCCGGATGCAGAAAATTACTTGTCGTTATTTTACAGTAAAAACTTTACGCCTAACGGACCTAATTATACACATTTTAAAAACGCTGATTTTGATGCCTTATATGAACAATCAATTCAAGAGGTAGATGAAAAATTAAGGTACCTACTGTATCAAAAAATGGATAGTATTATTATAGCTGAAGCTCCGGTAATTCCGTTATATTATGATGAAGTAATTCGTTTTATGCAAAAAAATGTACATGGTTTAGGAATAAACCCTATAGATATGTTGCATTTAAAAACAGTTACCAAAACTAAAAAGTAATCGTTTTTATATAAAAGAGGTAAACTTAATTTTAAGCCTTTTATACTTAAACGGGTTTGTTTAGTTCTTAATTATAAGTCGTTTATGCCATTTTTCCCTTTTTAAAGCATTGTTTTTATGAACTTTGAGGTAACTAATTAATTTACCTGTAGCTACTAGTTTATTTATAGTTAGGCGAACTCCGAAAAGCCTTTATTAAAAAGAGTAGGAAACTAAAAACTAACATATTATGGGATTTTATGGTAAACAACCGGTAACCCCTGAAAAATGCTCAGCGGTTTATGTATGGACAGGATTAGGTGAACCAGGATTTTTTAGCGTTTATGTAGAAGGAGATGCGCAAAATTATTCCTATGGATTTGACTTAGTGCGCGACCCGCATTTTGTAGGAGGATTAAGAATAGATGCAATGGGGTGGACAGGTCCGCTAGGAAAAGGAACTACACCATATAAAGTATCAGGAACTTTTCCGGGAATGTTTAGAAGTGAAATTATAATTTCAGGATCTAATGGAAATTTTACAATTCCGGTGAAAGAAATACCTCACGATCAAGTAGAAGAGTATATTAAGTCTAAGCAGTTAGAAACTGTGTAAGGTCTTTTCAACTAACCAATAATTAAACAGATGAAATCATTTATAAAAATACTAGTGATTTCATCTGTTTCTTTTTTATTCGTAAAAACAACTGACTTCCTCTAAAGGTTTACGTTGTAATTTAGGAACATAAACATCTTCTGCAGCATATCCTATAGGGAATAAAATAAAAGCCCTTTCATTTGCCGGTCTGTTAAGTAGTTTGGCTAAGAAATTCATAGGGCTAGGAGTGTGGGTTAGAGTTACCAAACCTGCATTATGAATGGCAGAAATCATCATTCCAGAAGCGATTCCTACAGACTCATTTACATAATAATTGTTATGTTTAGCTCCATCTTCGTCAATTTCATAAACTCTTTTAAAAGCTACAATAATCCAAGGAGCAGTTTCAATAAAAGGTTTATGCATATCGGTTCCTAAATGCGCTAAATCCTGTTTCCAGCGTTCACTCATACGAACCTCATATCCTAATTTTTCTTCAATTTCAGCAGCTTCTCTAACTTGTGATTTTAATTCAGGATTAGAAATAGCACAAAAAGTCCATGGTTGTTTATGGGCACCCGAAGGAGCTGTTGAAGCAGAGAGGATAATATTTTCTATCACTTCTTTAGGTACTGGTTGATCAGAAAACTCTCTAACGGATCTACGTTTGTCTAGCCAATTTAAATAAGCAGTACTTCTTTTTATCATTTCTTCTTCTGAATACTGTAAAGGCAGGTAGGCTACATGTTCATACCCTTTTATAATTTTAGTTTTAGTAAGACTCATAATACTATTTTCTTAGTTGTGTGTTTAAAATTAAGCAGTAAATAAATTCTTGATTCTAAAGTTAAGAAAAGTAAGAGTATAAATTTATGAAAGCTGGAAATGATTTTTTAGTTGGAAGAATCCCAACAAGCATGTTTAATGATTGTTGGGGTTTTAATAATTTAAAAGAAAGAATTACACCAACACTTCCGTTTTTTTACGTAACTTTTTAGCAACGTTTACTAAGTTTTCTAAGGCTGTTTTGGTTTCGGACCAATTACGCGTTTTTAAACCGCAATCCGGGTTTACCCATATATTTTCATGAGGCAACACTTGCATGGCTTTTTTTAATAAGGTTTCAATTTCTTCTGAAGTAGGAACTCTTGGAGAATGAATGTCGTAGACACCCGGTCCTATTTCATTAGGGTACTTAAAATCAACAAAAGCATGTAATAATTCCATATGAGAACGAGACGTTTCAATGGTAATCACATCTGCATCCATATGAGCAATACTGCTAATAATGTCATTAAATTCCGAATAACACATATGCGTATGAATTTGGGTAGTGTTTTGTACACCGGAAGCTGTAATTTTAAAACAGTCAATAGCCCATTGTAAGTAAGAACTCCATTGATTTTTACGTAATGGTAACCCTTCTCTAATAGCAGGCTCGTCTATTTGTATAATTTGAATTCCGGCTTTTTCTAAATCAAGTACCTCTTCACGAATGGCTAAGGCTATTTGTTTACAAGTTTCTTGTTTAGGTTGATCGTTTCTGATAAAAGACCATTGTAAAATAGTAACCGGACCTGTTAGCATTCCTTTTACCGGTTTTTGGGTTAATGATTGCGCATATTGAGCCCATTTTACGGTCATAGGCTCAGGTCTGTAAACATCACCAAAAATAATAGGTGGTTTTACACAGCGTGATCCGTAGCTTTGTACCCATCCGAAATGAGTAAAAACAAAACCTTCTAGTTTTTCACCAAAATATTCAACCATATCATTACGTTCAAATTCACCATGCACCAATACATCTAAATCTATATTTTCTTGAAAACGGATGGTAGCTTCAGTTTCTTTTCTTAATAATTCATCATATGTATCTTCTGAAATATGTTGTTTTTTATAATCGGCTCTCCACTTTCTAACTTCTTTTGTTTGTGGGAATGAGCCAATAGTTGTGGTAGGAAATAACGGAAGTTGTAAGTTGTGTTTTTGAAGTTGCTGGCGTACATAAAAAGGGCTTTCTCTTTCTATACAAAGTTTTTGTTGCGTATTAACTTTTACCTGAGGGTTATGAATTTTAAGAGATTTCTTTTTTTGAAGAAGGGCTTCTTTATTTTTTTCAAGAATATCAAGCTGGTTTTCATCTATAATTTTTTGTAAAGATGTTAACTCTTGTATTTTTTGTTTGGCAAACGCTAACCAGTTTTTAATGTCGGAAGGAATGTTAAAATTGTTGTCTTCTAAATCAAGATCATACGGAGAATGAAGTAGAGAGCAAGAGGTTGAAATCCAAATATTTTCAGAAGGCAGGTGTTTTTTAGCCTCCTCTATATATTGCAAAGAAGTTTCAAAATTATTTTTCCAAATATTACGTCCGTCAATAACACCTAATGATAGAATGGTGTTTTTTGAAAAAGAAGTATGTGTAAGTACTTTGTGTAATAATAAAGGAGCTTCAATTAAATCAAGATGTAACGCTTTAACCGGAAGTTGTAAAGCTGTCGTTAAATTATCTTCATAATCGTTAAAATAGCTGGTAACTATGGTAATCAAATCAGGAAATTTAGTAGCAATGGCTGTATATACAAATTGCAATGCTTGCTGTTGTTCTTCATTAATAGCTAAAGCTAAACAAGGTTCGTCAAACTGAATGTGAGTAGCTCCTTCTAAGCAAAGCTGTTCTATAACCGAGAGGTAAACCGGGAGTAATGTACCAAGTAAAGACAGCTTGTTAAAATTGGGATGCTTACTTTTTCCTAAATGTAAAAAGGTAACCGGACCTATAAGTACAGGTTTGGTAGCAATTCCTAACTCTTTAGCTTCTTTATATTCTTGAATTACCTTAGATGAAAAGAAGGTGAACTCTTGATTTTCTTCAAATTCAGGAACCAAATAATGGTAGTTTGTGTCAAACCATTTAGTCATTTCCATGGCTACCACATCATGCTGATTTTTTTGATAACCGCGAGCCATGGCAAAATATAAGTCCAGTTCATTGGCTTGATGCTCAAGAGTTTTAAAACGTTCGGGAATACAACCAACCATTAAAGAAGTATCTAATACCTGATCATAAAATGAAAAATCATTAGAAGCAATAAAATCGATTCCGGAATTTTTTTGTAGTAGCCAGTTTTCTTGCTTTATCTTTTTAGCAACTTCTATGAGTTCTGTTTGGTTAATGTTATCTTTCCAATAGAGTTCTAAGGCTTTTTTTAACTCTCTTTTTTTTCCGATTCTCGGAAATCCTAAAACTGAGGTCTTCATAATTTTGTGTTGGTTATATTTTTTGAACAAAACTATATGGAGTTGTTTAAACATCTTAAAAAAGCTATTAATTAGGTGTTTTTATTTGTTAAAGTGTATTATTTAAGTGATTTTTGCTTTTAATGAATAAAAACGAATCGGATGACAGAAAAATATTCTGTATCTGTTAATGATATAGATGAAATAGATAGAAGAATATTAAACATACTTCAGCACAATTCAAATATTACAACGAAAGTACTGGCAGCAAAGGTAAACCTATCGCCATCACCTGTTTTTGAACGAGTAAAAAAACTAGAACAGCTAGGATTTATTAAAAAATACGTAGCTGTTTTAGATGCGGAAAAGTTAGATAGAGGACTTATTGTTTTTTGTAGTGTTACATTAAAAGAACACACCAAACATATAGGAAATAAGTTTGTAAAAGATATTCAGTTATTGCCGGAAGTAACTGAGTGTTACAATATTTCCGGAGATTATGATTTTTTGCTGAAAGTGAGAGTGAAAGACATGAAAGACTATCAGGATTTTGTGCTAAACAGGTTGGGAATTATTGAAAATATAGGGAGTGCACATAGCACTTTTGTTATAGGAGAAATTAAAAACACTTACTCTGTACATTTTTAAGCAATAGCTGTAATTTAAGAAAGATTTGAATGAAGATGCGTTCGTAAAGCATTTTGTATTGTTTTGCTAATAGGTCTGAATTTACCATGAACAATAAAAAGATCTCTTTATACTTTTCAAGGTACTATTTTATAAAATTCATGAATTTTAGAGTGGTTTTTTACAAGATATAGAAGTAAACAAATGGAGTAAAGTACCTTTGTGGCGGGTTAATTGTTTTTTTTAGAAAATGGATTAATTGCCATGTAAAAGTAAGTAAACCTTATAGTTGTATCCTCCCCACGAGAAGGCTTCTAAAATTGATTGGGTTTAGAAGTTTGTTTTTGATTTGCGTTACTGTGGTAAAATAATTGCCTCTGTAGTTATTAATCACAAAATCAAAAGCACTCATTTGTTTTATGATGCCTACCTTTTTAAAAGGTAGGTTTAATTTTGAACGTTTAGGTTAACCATGAAAATACATATTATCAGGTTGTTATAATATGTTAAATAGCTAAATTTTAATGGTTTTTTTGTCCCGGTGGTTTTTAAAATCATCGGGATTTTTCATTTTAAATACTCTGTATTCAAGTTTTAAAAAACATAATAAAATACATTAAAAGGCTGTTTTTTAATTGCTTATGTAGGGGTTGAAGATAAAATTCATGAATTTGAGGCTATTTATGTACTAAAACAACACGGCTTGAGAAGGGCTTGCGTTAATATTGCGGAATAAATGTTAATAGAAAAATAACATTTTAATAAGTATTAATTAAAAACCCTTCTTAAAATGAAAAGAAAGTATGTAAAAAAACAATGGATTTTTTTACTGTTAGCAATTTGTTGGCTAACAGAAGTAAAAGCACAATCAGTATGGGATAATTTTAGGTATCCCACAGTTACTGTAATTGACGAAGGAGCCGGAACTAATAATAGTGCCGATGCTATTTTAAATGCTATAGGATTTAGCCAAGCAGAGAGAACCGCATTTTATAATGCTCGAATTTTATCCGTAGTAAAACGACTGTATAAAAATCCGCAAGAAGTGCCCAATTTTACCGATTTAGAATTGGTTTTTGATCCTAACTACTGTGGAGGAATTGCCGCAAAAAGTGGTAATCCGCCGCGCATTAGAATTCAAAATAGTACCCATTATTTAATGATGGTTTTAAAGCAAAGTAAAGAAGAGTTACTAGCTGAGATTGGGGGTACACTGACTCATGAAGTAACCCATGCTTATAGCCATGTACCTCAAAATGCAGGAGAATATAAAGAAGGAACTGATTTTTTTGGTTTTATTGAAGGTATTGCTGATTATGTTCGTTTACAGGAAAAGTATTCAACACAAGCAGATATTACTATAGATACCAATTATAAATGGCTAAAAGGATATAATGGTTCTGCTTTTTTTATTAACTATTTAAACAATAGATATCCGGATTTTGCTTATAAACTAAACCAATCATGTACAACAATAAACCCATGGTCATTCAAAAAAGCAACGGAACAAATTGTAGTAGGGAAAAGCATAGAACAATTGTGGAATGAGTACACAACAAGCGTAAGCAATGATAGAGCAAATATATCGACACCTGTAGCTAACTTTAATACGAATAAAACTGTTGTAAAAGTTGGAGAAGAAGTATCTATTACCAATACGTCAACAAATTATTTAGAATCAGCTTGGTTTTATTCAGGAAAAAGTTGTGTTGGGTTTACTAATTCAAAACATTTCAAAATAGCTTTTGATACTCCGGGAGTTTATAAAATTACTTTAGAAGCTAAAAATTATAAAGGAGGTGCAAGAAAAGAGGTAACGATTACAGTTAATGATTGTGGTGATCAAGGGAATATAGCTAAAAGCAAGCCTGTAACTGTATCATCTACTGAAAAAAGTGAATTTAATGCAAGCAATGCGGTAGATGGTAATGAAAATACAAGATGGTCTAGTAATTTTTCTGATAACGAATGGCTAACGGTTGATTTACAAAACAGTTCAGATATTTGTGGTGTGGCTGTTTCATGGTTCTCTTGCTGTAGTTTTATGATGGGAGCAAAAAATTATGAAGTACAAACATCTGAAAACGGAGTTAACTGGACTACAGCAAAAACTATTCAAAACAACTTTGATAATTATAATTTTATACCTGTAAATGGTACAGGAAGATATGTGAGAATTAAAGGAATAAAGAGATCTGCAGCCAGTTTTGGATACTCAATTAATGAATTAAAAGTGTATGGCGGAAAAAGTATAATAAGTCTGCCACCATCAAATACTAATCAAGATTTAACGCAACCCGGAGGAGCTATTAGTGAATCTAATAATAACAGTCCGTCATACGAATCAATAGCTAATTTAATTGATAATAGTAGCAATACAAAATACTTAACATTTAATGCAGCCGCTACAGTTACGTACAATTTTTCAAAAAATTATGTGTTAAGCGGATATACTTTAACTTCAGCAAATGACGCTCCGGAAAGAGATCCTTCAAGTTGGGTATTAGAGGGTAGTAATGATGGAACTACTTGGGTAGAAGTAGATAGAAGATCTAATCATCGTTTTAGCAACCGAAAAGAGAAAAAAGAATTTACATTCACTACCAGCTTAGGTTTTTCAAAAGTTCGATTTAAATTTAATAATACTTCCGGAACTGTATTTCAACTAGCAGAATTAGAAATTTTTGGTAAAGAAGGAAGTATAACGCCTCCAAATGGAAATCAAACCGACTTAACACAACCGGGCGGAACTATTAGTGAATCTAATAACAACAGTCCGTCATACGAATCAATAGCTAATTTGATTGATAACAGCAGTAACACAAAATATTTAACATTTAATCCAACTACAACGGTTACTTATAGTTTTTCAAAAAGCTATGTGTTAACTGGTTATAGCTTGACTTCAGCAAATGATGCTCCGGAAAGAGATCCTTCAAGTTGGGTGTTAGAAGGAAGTAATAATGGAACTACTTGGGTAGAAATAGATAGAAGATCCAATCATCGTTTTACGAATAGAAAAGAGAAAAAAGAATTCACATTCACTACCGGCTCAGGTTTTACAAAAGTTAGATTTAAGTTTAATAATACTTCCGGAAGCCTATTTCAGCTAGCAGAGTTAGAAATATTTGGTAATGAAGGTGCAGGGAATGTAAAATTACCAATAGCCGATTTTACAGCAAATAGAAGAACAATAAACCAGAATGAAAGTGTGGCATTTACTAATAAATCTGCAAATGGGACACATTATTTATGGACGTTTGAAGGTGGTAATCCTTCCGGAAGTACAAGTGTAAACCCTGTGGTAGTTTATGCTAATGCCGGTATATATAAGGTAACGTTAAAAGCTACCAATTCTGAAGGTTCAGATACAGAAATTAAAAATGGGTACATAACTGTTTCAGGGACCGGAGGAACTAATTGTGATTGGGGAACTAATTTTTTAACTCCGAATGTAATTTTTAAAGATAATGACGGAGTTACTACCGGTTCCAGAATATTTCATCAAGTAATTCCTAATCCGAAAAGTTATATGCAACAACGTTGTTTGGATGTAGCTAAAATTTTATATCGAAAATCGGCAGATGCTCCTAAATTCAGACAATTAACTTTTGAGTTGAAAAATGAGAACTTTGTAGCTCGTAAGTATGGAGATGGTGATGTTATTGGAATAGAGGTAAGTACGCAACATTTGGCTAGAATTTATCAAAATTCAGGAAATAATCCTCAGGTAATAAAAGATGAAATTGACGGAATTTTATATCATGAAGTAACTCACGGGTATAACAATTCGCCAATTGTTGGAGGAACTTATGATGGTTCTTCACCTTTTTGGGCTTATACTGAAGGAATAGCAGACGCTGTTAGAATACATGCTGGATTTCATCAAACAAAAAAACCGGATGTAAATAATAGTAAAAAATGGTTAACAGGTTACGCTACAACAGGTTTCTTTTTACACTATGTGTCACAAAAATACGATAAGAATTTTGTGTATAAATTTAATAAGGCTGCCAAAAGCTTAGGACAATCTTGGTCATTTGATAATGCATTTAAAACTATTTTAGGAAAAGGGGTGCAAGAGGTATGGAATGCATATGCGGCTTTTATTAATAATGGAGGAAAGTTAGATTATGACGGAAATTACCCTTGGGTACTTGATTGTTCTGAAAGTTTAAGAACTAATACTGTAACAGAATCATTAGAAAAAACAGGAAATAATACGCCATCTTTTAAGTTTTATCCTAACCCAATAGATAATGAAGTTACTATTGTTTATCCAAAATCTAAAGTAACAACCGTTAATATTCGTTCATTACAAGGAATTGTGCTTTTTTCTAAAGCTCAAGTTAATTTTACTCAAAATGATAACGTAACTCTAGATATAAATTTACCAACCGGAGTTTATTTGTTGGAAATAGACGGGGTAGTTAAAAAATTAATTGTTAAAAAATTCAGGTAATATATTAGCTGATTAGTAGTATATAGGTTCTTTTTATAATTCCGAAGTTATTCAACTTCGGAATTTTTTTATGCAGTTATTCATCCGGCTCAATATGGATAAGTATGTGGGCTAAATTTGAAATTTCCGACATTAAAAAATCTTTAAGTTCATGTGCTATATCATGTCCTTCCTTTACTGAAATTTTACCGTTAACAATAACATGCAAGTCAACATGATATTTCATGCCGGCTTTACGAATAAAACATTTTTCAGTACCTAAAACCCCGTTAACCTGAAGTGATTTTTTTCTGATTTCATCAATAAGATCATCATAAAGGTGTTCATCCATTATTTCACCCAATGCAGGCCTGAATATTAAATAACTATTATATAAAATAAAAGTAGATGCAAGTAATGAAGCCCAATCATCTGCGGTTTCATAGCCTTCACCAAATATTAGCGCAATAGAAATACCAATAAAAGCCATTACAGAGGTAATAGCATCACTTCTATGGTGCCAAGCGTCGGCTTTAAGAGAAGAACTATGAGTTATTTTACTCTTTTTAAGAACAATTTGAAACGAAATTTCTTTCCATAAAATAATGGCGCCTAATACAAATAAAGTCCATGATTTTGGCGTTTTATGAGGCGTTTGGATGTTTAAAATACTTTCGTAAGCAATGATTGTTGCCGAAGTAACCAAAATAGCCACCACAATAAATGTAATTAAAGGCTCAATTTTTCCATGCCCGTAAGGATGATTTTTGTCAGCAGGACGCTTGGCATATTTCAAACCAAAAAGGACTAAAAGAGAAGAAAAAATATCCGTGGTAGATTCTATAGCATCAGCAATTAAAGCATACGAATTACCAAAAAAACCGGCTATTCCTTTAATTAAAGCTAAGCAGGTGTTTCCAATAATACTAAAATAAATAGCCTTAATAGCTGTTTTTTCATTGCTCATAAGGTATCAAATGTATAAAAAGAATTTTCTTTAGATGTTTCTTTTTCAATAAATAATTATTGCAATTCTGTATTTAGCTGAGTGAAATGTTGTTGAGGTATTGTTAAATGTCCTTCTTTTAAAAACTGAAGAAAAGTTTACCAGTTTAAACGCCCCATAATAGGGTAGTGGTCTGAAAGTTTAATCTTATTGTAGGTTTTAAATTGATTGATATTGGCTTTATCATCTGTTATGATAAAATCAATACGCATAGGATAGATATAACGAAAGGTTTTTCCTAAGCCTAAACCTTTTTCAATAAATGCGTCTTTTTTATTTTTAGCTAACTTTTTATAAGCCCAAGAGTAAGCCGTATTGTTAAAGTCGCCACAAATTATTTTTTTACCCTTCCAACTATATTCGTGTTGTATGATGCGTTCCGTTTGTTCTACTTGTTTTTGAAACCCGATAGATAATCGTTTAAACAAACGTTCAGAACTTTTTTCACCGAAATTTTCTTTATTAGGGTTGATTTTTAACGATTCTAAATGCACATTATATACTCGAATAGTATCGTAATTTTTAAGAATATCAATAAAAATAGTATTGTTAGCACTTTTTTCAAAGTTTAAAGAACCTGAATTAACTATAGGGTACTTAGAATAAATTGCTAATCCAAACTTATTTGTTGTCGATTTTGTTTTGATGTATTTATATGGAAGTCTGATGTCTATTAAATCAGATTGATAAAATTCTTGCAACGCAATAATGTCTGGAGATTCATTATTAATGAACTCGTAAATTTTTTGTTCAGTAGTTATATCATCATTCCATTTATAATAATTAAACATTCTAACATTGTAACTCATTACTTTTAAATCGTTCGTAAGAACTACTTCTTTGTTTGAAAATTTAATTAAGGGAGGCGCCAAAAACCATCCTATTAGCAATACAAGTGTTGATAATAAGGCATTTTTATGAAGTTTTATAAGCCAGTAAATAAGAAATCCTAAATTAGTAAGGACTAAAAAAGGTACAAATAAGCTAAAAACGGTTAATGACGGAAATGTTTTTGGTGATATGTAAGGAAGAAAATAAGAGACTAATAATGCCGTAGCAGTAACTGAGTTAATAAAAAACAAAAGAGCACTAAAAATCGAATTTTTTTTCATCTAATTTTTTCCTTGTTTAAATAAAAATTCCTTTTCTTCCTTAGAAAGAGTTTCGTAACCGGATTTACTTATTTTATCTAAAATAGCATCAATTTCTTGTTGGTTTTTAGATTTAGATTTTGTTGAGTAGGTTGTTTTCTGACCGGATTTGTATACGGTTTTTAAAGGTGTTTCTTTTGGATACCTTTTAAACAAATCAGTTAGCGGTTTAAATATAGCAATTTCTTTGTTACTGGCATAGTTTACATATACAAAGCCCAATAAAGCTCCACCAATGTGTGCAAGATGTCCACCTGCATTTCCGGCGGGTATTTGTATAATATCTAGGGCTACCCACATACATGCTAAAATCCATAGTTTTATAAAACCAATTAAAGGAAACTTTAACTGGTAATTAGGGATGTAGGTGGCAATTCCTATAAAAATAGCAGATATACCAGCTGAAGCTCCTAATAATACACTTCTGTCAGTATCGTTTTGAAATACCGGAAAAAAATTATAGCTGGCAATAAATATGATACCGCCGAAAAGCGTTCCTAACAAATAAAAATTAAGTAACTGTTTAGAGGTAAAATATTGTTTAAATAAATGACCTATAAAAAATAAGGCGATTAAATTAAAGAGTATATGAATAAAATCAGCATGTAAAAAACCGTAGGTAAGTATAGTCCAAGGTTTTAGTAAAAAATCATTAATGTCGGCAGGTAAAGCTAACCATTTAACCAGAAAATTAGATTTAGATTGAAATAAAAAACTAAAAGTGTTTACAATAAAAACAGCTAAAAAAACTGTCAGATTTATATAGATTAATTTTTCTACTATACCCGCATGTTTAAATCGATGTTTTAAGTTTTCAAGTAAATCCATAATAAGGTAAACGAGAATTAATGAGCTAAATTATTAATATTTAAACTGATTTTTTTTCCAGTACCAAGCAATAATAAACCCTATAATGGCCCCGCCTATATGAGCAAAATGTGCAATATTACCAATTGAGTAGCTAGTTAATCCAAAGAATAAATCAATAAGAATAATTCCCGGAATAAAGTATTTAGCGGCAATAGGAACCGGGAAAAATATCATAGCTAACTTAGCATTAGGAAAAGCTAAACCAAAAGCGACTAATACTCCGTAAATAGCTCCTGAGGCACCAACAGCTGGCGTGTGATATAAAGCATAAAACTCACTCATTGTTTTATTAGAAAGAGAAATCACAGCTTCATTGTACTGTCCGGTATCTAATATTTGTTGAATTTCAGTCCCAGATACTCCCATATTAATTAACTGATCGTAAATACCATTAAATTGGTAATAATTTACAAGCGTGTAAATTAAACCAGCACCGATACCAGCAGAAAAATAGAAAAATAAAAACTTGTTTCTTCCCCACATATGCTCTAAAGGAGTACCAAAAGCCCACAAACCATACATGTTAAATAAAATATGCCATTCATTGGCATGCATAAACATATGAGTTACATATTGCCAAACTCCAAAGTGTTTGTTTTGAGGTAAGTGTAAGGCAAATAAATTTGTCAAGTCCATTTTTAAAAGTAATGGAGCAACAAACATAATTACGTTTATAATAATTAAATGCTTAATAGCATCTGTTAATTTAGGCATTTTAGTGTTTTTTACGCAGTTTTATTTAAACCTAAAGATTTAGCTAAAATTACTTAATCTTTTTGGTCGTTGAAATTATTTATTTGTTAAAAATTGCATCAATTTCTTGTAAAGATAATGTTTTAAAAGTAGGCTTACCAAACGGAGAAATTGAAGGTTCTTTGCATGAAAACAGATTGTTAACTAAGTTTTCTTGCTCTTTTATAGTTAAAGTTGTACCTGTTTTAATGGCCAAAGATTTAGCAAAAGATTTAGCCATGACATCAAAATGACTAAAACTGGCATCAGGAACTTCCATTTTAATATCATCTAAAAGTTGTTCTAAAATAAGGGTAATTTGACTTTCAGTAATAGAGGTAGGAATTCCACCTATAACTACACTCTCTTTAGTAAACTCTTCAAACATAAAACCAGCACTTTCCAAATCAGATTTTATGCTGTAAATCATTTCAATATCACTTGAAGAAAAAGAAATAGAAACAGGAAATAATAGTTGTTGACTACTAGCTTCTTTAACAGTAATGTTTTCTAAAAATTCTTCATATAATATGCGTTGGTGCGCAAGTGATTGATGAATTAAAACTACTCCGGACTTTATAGAACTTAATAAATACTTTTTCTGAATTTGAAAGGTTTTACCTGTTTCAGATTCTTGATGAGCTTCAAAAAGTTGCTCTTGTTTTACAGGTTCCGCATCTTCAATTTCCGTATATAAGGCATCCCAATTCCCTACCTCTTTTTTATAGTTAGGTTGGTAACTTTTTTGACTAAAATCATTAGAAGAAGAACTTCCGGTAGTCTTAGAACTGATTTTAGAAACAGACTCATAATTATGATCTGTTTTGAAAGGATTAAAGTTTGGGTCTACTGTTATAGGAGGAACAGAAGGTGTATCATTTTTACTATAATTGTAAGGAGTATCTAGGTTGGCATCTCTGTCAAAATCCAGTATCGGAGCTACATTATATTGACCTAAGCTGTGTTTTACCGTAGCTCTTAAAATAGCATACAAAGCTTTTTCATTGTCAAATTTAATTTCTGTTTTTGTAGGGTGAATATTTATATCAATACTATTTGGAGGTACATCCAGATATAAAAAATAGGAAGGATGTGATGCATTGTCTAAAAGTCCCTCAAATGCATTAACCACCGCGTGATTTAAGTAAGAACTTTTAATAAAACGGTCGTTTACAAAAAAGAATTGTTCACCTCTTTTTTTCTTTGCATATTCAGGTTTAGCAACAAATCCGGTAATCGTAATAATATCTGTTTGTTCTTCTATAGGAACTAATCGTTCATTCATTTTACCACCAAAAACTGCTACAATACGTTGACGTAAATTGCTTTCTTTAAGATGATATACTTCGTTATTATTATGATGTAATAAAAAAGCAATATTAGGATGTGCTAAAGCAACGCGCTGAAATTCGTCAACAATATGACGTGTTTCTATAGTATCTGATTTTAAGAAGTTTCTACGTGCAGGGATGTTATAAAATAAATTTTTAACCGCTATACTTGTACCTTTAGTGGTTGCAGTAGCTTCTTGTGAAACTACGGTACTTCCTTCAATTTTTATTTGTGTACCCAGCTCTTCATTGTCTTGTTTTGTTTTAAGTTCTACATGAGCAATGGCAGCTATAGAGGCAAGTGCTTCTCCACGAAAGCCTTTTGTATGGATATTGAATAAATCTTTAGCTTCTCTGATTTTAGAAGTTGCATGTCGTTCAAAGCAAAGTCTGGCATCAGTAGAGCTCATTCCTTTTCCATCATCAATTACCTGAATTAAAGTTTTTCCGGCATCTTTTAAAAGTAATTTAATAGAAGTTGCTCCGGCATCAATAGCGTTTTCAAGTAATTCCTTAACAACAGATGCAGGACGTTGAACTACTTCTCCGGCAGCTATTTGATTGGCTACGTGATCGGGTAATAATTGTATTATATCAGACATTAATTAATTCTTGCTAAAAAAAATTGAGAGATCAAAATCAATAATATATAAAAAGATCAAGACTAAAATAGCGACGATAATGATTATTGTTTTATTAAAACCACCGTATTCTGAAGATTTAAACTCATTAATAGCAGCACTAAATTTTCCTTTTAAGCTTTTTCTTTTTCCTACAGTATTTCTGTATTCATCAAACTTATGCTTAAACTCATACGGGTTTCCATCACCTTTATAATAGCGCGGCTGGTAGTCAAACTTTTTATTTTCTCTCTTAATAAATCCCATAAAATAGTTGTTTTAAAGGTGTAATAAAGCAAAAACTACACCATAACAAGCGAAGAATCAAAGTTACTGAATTAAAAACAGGCGGTCAAGTAATATTGTCAAAATAGCATTTATATAAAAAAGAAACAAGCCAAAAGTTGCTAGTTATAACAGCTTTTGGCTTGTACTAATTTTAGTTAAGGCGTTTTTAAAAACCTACAGAATTTGATTTTCTTCCTTGGTTTTTTATAGCAGCCATTTTTATAGCAGCTACGGCACATTCTATTCCTTTATTACCTAGTTTCCCACCAGATCTATCAATAGATTGTTGTTTAGTGTTATCTGTTAAAACACAGAAAATAACAGGGGTGTCGTAGTTGATGTTTAAATCTACAATTCCTTGAGTTACTCCGTTACATACAAAATCAAAATGCTTTGTTTCTCCTTGAATTACATTGCCAATAGCTATAATGGCATCTAATTTTTGAGTTTCTATCATTTTTTTACATCCATAAACTAACTCAAAACTACCGGGAACTTCCCATGAAATAATATGTTCACTTTCAGCACCACAGTCAATTAAAGTATCAATAGCTCCTTGATGTAGGTTTTGAGTAATTTCCGGATTCCATTCTGAAACAACAATCCCAAATCGAAAAGGTTTCGCATTTGGGATTGAAGCTTTATCGTAATAAGATAAATTTGTTGTTGCCATTTATTTTTTTTAATCATTTCTAATTTTATCTAAGCAAAAGGTTTTGGGTAAAAACCGCTTTTGTGTTTCGAAATGACAATACTTGTTGTTTTAATTATTGTGCATATTTAGCACCATTGATATATTTTTCAATATCTCTACCTTGATCTGTTTCAGCGTATTTTTGTTTAATGGTAGTAAATAAACTTTCAGCTTTACCGTACTCTTTTAATTCCATAGCTGTTTGACCGGCTTTGAATAAAAATAAAGGAGTTGTAAATTGATTATCTTTTTTGTTGGCTGCTTTTTCGTAATATTCTAAAGCATCTTTTAGTTGATTAATATCGGCAAAAGCATCCCCTATAGCTCCTAAAGCTGTTGGACCTAATAATTCGTCATCAGATGAAAAATTACTTAAGTATTCAATAGCTTCACTATATTTTTTCATTTTTAAATACGAAATACCTGCGTAGTAATTAGCTAAATTTCCGGCTTTTGTTCCGCTGAAAGATTTAGCAATATCTAAAAATCCATATTTTCCATCACCACCTTCTAAGCCTAAAGTGTATAAAGAATCAGCTGCTTGTCCCGTTGAGGTAGCTGCCTGATCAAAAAAAGTTCTTGGGTAAGCAAGTTCGTTAGAAGCTGTCATTTCAGTTGGTTCAGCAACAAACTTGTTGTAAGCCAAATATCCTAAAATTACTACAGCAACAGCTACTAAACCGTAAAATAAAGGTTTGTTGTTTTTTTCAATCCATTGCTCAGATTTGTTAGCAGCTTCGTCTAAGTTGTTAAACACTTCAGCAGTGGTGCTTTGTGTTTCATCAAACGTTTCTTCTACCTCTTGTACAATCTTCTCTTTTTTTGGTTTGTAACCTTTTTTCTTGTATGTTGCCATAATGCTTAAAAAATTAGTGCCGACAAAAATAGTTTTTTTAATTGGATTTTAAAAACCGAATTTTCGTAAATTTTCAATAATTTGCGCTACCTTTTTAGAAACACTTTTTAGATGTATTTGCAAAAGATTTCATTAGTCAATTTTAAAAATATAGAAACAGAAACATTTAGTTTTCAGAAGAAAATTAATTGTTTTGTGGGAAATAACGGGGTTGGTAAAACTAATGTGTTAGATGCTATTTACTACTTGTCTTTTGCAAAAAGTTACTTTAATTCGGTAGCAGGGCAGAATATTAAGCATGGTGAAGATTTTTTTATGATTGAAGGTGATTATTTACTGCATGATAGAGTTGAAAAAGTAGTTTGTTCTTTAAAAAGAGGACAAAAAAAGTTACTGAAACGAAACGGAAAAGTTTATGAAAAGTTTTCAGATCATATAGGACAGTTGCCTTTGGTAATTATTTCGCCCGCAGATAGAGATTTAATTGTTGAGGGAAGTGAAACAAGAAGAAAGTTTATTGACGGAGTTATATCACAACAAGATAAACAATACTTAACTAATTTACTTTCTTATAATAAAGTATTACAACAACGTAATGCTTTATTGAAGTTTTTTGCAGCCAATAGAACTTTTGACGCTTTAAATTTAAAGGTTTATGATGAGCAATTAATTCATTATGGAACTTTAATACATCAAAAACGTACTGTTTTTTTAGAACAATTTGTTCCTATTTTTAATGCAAAACATACCATTATTTCAGGTGCTAATGAAGAAGTAAATTTGAAATATAAGAGTCAATTACATAAACATTCTTTTGAAGACTTATTAAGTCTTAATTTAGAAAAAGACAGAGTATTACAGTTTTCATCATCCGGAGTGCATAAAGATGATTTAAGCTTTGAAATAGGAGAGTATCCAATTAAAAAATTCGGATCTCAAGGGCAACAGAAATCGTATTTAATAGCTTTGAAACTAGCTCAATTTGAATTTATTAAACAACAAGTAAATGTAACACCCATCTTGTTATTAGATGATATTTTTGATAAATTAGATGAGCATAGAGTGGCACAAATTATTGAGTTAGTAAATAAGGATGAATTTGGGCAGATTTTTATTACTGATACGCATGCAGACAGGACTGAAAATGTAATTAAACAAAGTAATAAAGAGTATCAGATTTTTAAATTATAAGAAAACTGAAAAGATAAGAAATGACAAAAAGAGAAAACGATAGCTTTTCAATAAAAGATTTAATGGGAGCTTTTATTCAGGAAAATAATCTGAAAAAAGGGTTTCAAAAAATACATATAGAAGAAGCCTGGGCTAAATTAATGGGAGCAGGTGTGGCTTCGTATACCGATGAAGTTAAATTACAAAATGGAACGTTGTTTGTTAGGTTACGATCTTCTGTATTGAGAGAAGAATTAAGCTATGGAAAAGATAAAATAGTAAGGATGCTTAATGAAGAAATGGGAGAAGATATAGTAAACAGACTGATGTTGGTTTAATATAAACTTTTGATAAAAGAAGAATTTGAAAAAACCTAATGGTAGTTATAAAGAATTGCAAAAAAATAAAAAAGCCGTTACTATATAGCAACGGCTTTTTATATGATAATAATGTTTTACAAATTAAAACATTTCTCTTCCTGCAAAGTGGAAAGCTCCTTCAATAGCAGCATTTTCGTCAGAGTCAGAACCGTGAACAGCGTTTTCTCCAATAGAAGTAGCAAATAATTTACGGATAGTTCCTTCAGCAGCTTCAGCCGGGTTAGTAGCTCCAATTAAAGTTCTGAAATCTTCAACAGCATTATCTTTTTCTAAAATAGCTGCAACAATTGGTCCGCGAGTCATAAACTCAACTAATTCTCCAAAAAACGGACGCTCTTTATGAATAGCATAAAAAGTTTCAGCGTCACGAGTTGTCATTTGTGTTTTTTTCATTGCTACAATTCTAAAACCTGCAGCGTTAATTTTTTCTAAAATAGCACCAGTATGTCCGTTCTCAACTGCATCTGGTTTAATCATTGTAAATGTTCTATTTGTTGCCATTTTTAAATATCTTCTAAATTTTTAAAGTCGGCGCAAAAATACGTTTTTTAATGTTATTCACAAGTTAAGGATATATTTGAGTGAATTCTTGTAAAACAGTATTGTTTTTTCCCATCATTTTAAATGTAACTTTTTGATTTTCAAAATCTATTTTAATAAGTCCATAACTTAAATCGCTCACTACATTACCGATTCGATATTTATTGGGTTCACTTTTAAAAGCCGAGTAAGAGTGCGTGAGTCCGCTAGAAGTAAAATCGATAATAGGATATGGCATGCTTGAAACCGCTTTTTTTGACAGCTCAGAAATATGTCGATCTCCTGATAAGAAAATGATATTTTTTGCTTTGGAATTTTCAATAAGAGTTAAAAGTTTAGCAGTTTCATCCGGAAAATTAGCCCATTTTTCAAAGCCATGTTCAGATGAAAGCACTTGAATACTACTAACAATAAAATTAAAATCGGCGGTAGATTCTTGTAACTCTTTTTCTAACCACTGCCATTGTTGAGTGCCAAGTATACTACCCTTACCTTTATTGGGTTGAAAACGCATTTTTCCAGTTCCTTTAGTTAAAGCTGTTCTAAAATATCGGGTGTCTAAAAGAATAATTTTAACGCTACCTTTTGGTGTTTGAAAGGTTTGAGCATAATAAACACCTTCTTGTTGTCTTCTTGGAGAGTTTTTATCTACGTCTAAAAAATCTAGAAAAAGTTGTTGACTCTCTTGCTTTTTGCTATACTCTTCCCCACCATCATTGGCTCCGTAATCATGATCATCCCAAGTACCTAAAACAGGAATTGTTTTAGTGAGTTTCAGGTATAAAGAATCTTGTTTTTGTATAGTATATAGCTTTTCCAATTTTTTCATATTGTAGGTATCCGCATATATATTATCACCACCCCAAACCCAAACATCAGGTGTTTGCTGTATAATATCTTGCCAAAAAGGATTGTATTTGTCCTGATGATTGCAAGAACCAAAAGCGATTGTAAATTCTTGACTACTAATACGCGTAATAGAAAAGAATAACAGGCTGAAAATAAGTAGGATATTGTTTTTGTTCATCGTAAGTTTCTTTTCTGCGAAAAAACAAAAAGAAAATGATAAAAAGATTAATAAAACTTTAATTTGTATCTTCGCCACTTATGATTTTGAAACAATTTAAAGAACTACAAGAATTTTTATCGAAACCTCAAAAAGTAGTAATTATAGGGCACAAAAATCCTGACGGGGATGCCATAGGTTCTACTTTGGGTTTAAAACATTATTTAGATAAAAAAGGACATAAGACACAAGTATTAATGCCTAATGAATATCCGGAATTTTTACATTGGATTCCGGGGTCAGAAACCGTATATCGTTTTGATCGTCAAAACAACCAATGTGTTAAAGCTTTAAGGAAATCTACCCTAGGATTTTTATTAGATTTTAATGCTTTGCATAGAGTAGGGTCAGATATGCAAAATACATTAGAAAAATATGAAAATGATTTTGCACTTATAGATCATCATCAACAACCGGATGATTTTACCTATATGTATTCTGATACCTCAATGTCATCTACCTGTCAAATGGTATATAATTTTATAGAAATGATGGGAGACTTGGATTTGATAGATGAAAATATTGCCACTTGTTTATATACAGGTATTATGACTGACACGGGCTCATTTCGTTTTAGATCTACCACAAGTACAACGCATAGAATTATAGCAGATTTAATTGATAAAGGAGCTGAGAATGATAAAATTCACAGTAATGTAAATGATTCAAATACGTATAGTAGATTGTTGTTGTTGGGGCAGGCATTAACTAATCTTGAAATATTACCGGAGTACAAAACGGCTTTCATAACATTAACAGAAGCAGAAAAACAACGTTATAATTATGAAAAAGGAGATACAGAAGGAATTGTTAATTATGCGCTTTCTTTAAAAGGAATTGTTTTTGGAGTTATTTTTATAGAAGATGAAGAGCAAGGAATTGTAAAAATATCTTTCCGTTCTAAAGGAACATTTTCTGTAAATCAATTTGCCAGAAACTATTTTGACGGAGGAGGGCATGACAATGCTGCCGGAGGAAGAAGCGAATTAAGCTTACAGGATACGGTAGCCAAATTTAAATCGTTATTACCAGAGTATAAAAACGAATTAGTATCGTCATATGAAGTATAAAAGTGTAGTTATTTTAGTAGTATTTGTTTTCTTTTCTTGTAGTGAACAAAAAGCAAGAAAACCTAAAAAGCATGGTACACAAAACTTTTATAAAGAAGTAATTCAGAGTAATAAAAAACTCAATAAATTACAAAAGGAACGATTAGAGTTATGGATAGCCAAAGATACGGTTCATAATTATAAAGTGAGTCCTAAAGGTTATTGGTATTATTATGTGAACAAAGACTCACTTCAAACAGCTACTCCAAAATTAAATGATATTGTTGAAATTGAATTTAATATTGCGGATATATACGGAAAAACAATCTATGATTTACAAAGAAGAACTTATAAGGTAGATAAGGAAGATTTTATTCCGGCATTACAAGATGGAATAAAATTGATGAAAAAAGGAGAAACTATTACATTTGTCATTCCTTCTTACAGTGCTTTTGGAGTAACTGGAGATGGAAACAAAATAGGAATTAACAAACCCATACAAAGTACATTAACATTAGTAGACATAAAAAAACAAATTAACAATAATGAAAATAACTAAATTTTTAATAGCTACTGTAGTAGGAATTTCAGTAGTTTCTTGTAGTAAAGGACAATTTAAAACAAAAAGCTCTTTAACTAATGAAGTTGATTCTATCAGCTATGCTATAGGATTAGATATGGCTAGTAAAATAAAGGCAAACTTTGAAGAAATGGATCATGATTTATTTGTTCAAGGATTTAGAAATGGTATTGATTCAACCAATTTATTACTAGATACTAAAGAAGTAAATACAATCATTCGTACGTATTTCCAAAAGAAAAACGAGGAGAGAATGAAGAAAATGCAGGAAGAGCAAGTAAAAAAAGCTGAGCAAGAGTTTGGAGAGTACAAAAAAGAAAATGAAAAATTCTTAGAAGAAAACAAAACTAAAGATGGAGTAGTAACAACTGACAGTGGTTTACAATATGTAGTTTTAAAAGAAGGAAACGGAGAAAACCCTAAAGCAACTTCAAGAGTAAAAGTTCACTATCATGGTACGTTAATAGACGGTACTGTATTTGATAGCTCAGTTGAGAGAAATGATCCGGCTACATTTGGAGTTGGTCAAGTAATTAAAGGATGGACTGAAGGTTTACAATTAATGAAACCGGGAGCAAAATACAAATTCTTTATTCCTGAAAATTTAGCGTATGGTTCTCAACAAAGAGGGCAACATATTAAACCTTTTTCAACGTTGGTTTTTGAAGTAGAATTATTAGAGGTTATTCCACAAGAAAACTTAGGAGACGGTCATTCTAAAGGAGACGGTCACGGTCATTAATAAAATTAAGTATCAAGGCATCAACAGTTAAAAGTTGGTGCCTTTCGTTTTGAAATTAAATAAAATGAGATTAATTAAACTTTTCATATTAATAACTACTATTACTTTTTCTGCATGTAAAACGGTAAAATATCCTAATTTAGATAATGGATTGTATGCAGATATTCAAACTAATAAAGGAGATATATTAATAAAACTTCATGAAAAAGAAGTGCCAATGACTGTTGCTAACTTTGTGTCTTTAGCAGAGGGAAATAACCCAAAAGTAGCTGATTCTTTAAAAGGAAAACGATACTTTGACGGAACTAAATTTCACAGAGTGATTAGAGATTTTATGGTTCAGGGAGGTGATTTTACAGGAACAGGTAGAGGAGATGCTGGATATAAGTTTCCGGATGAATTTCCTTTAAATGAAAAAGGAGAGTTAATTTATAAGCACGATAAAGCAGGAGTGTTATCTATGGCCAATTCAGGGGCTAATACAAACTCAAGCCAATTTTTTATTACTCACAAAGCAACACCTTGGTTAGATGGTAAACATTCTGTATTTGGAATGGTACAATTAGGGCAAAAGGTTGTAGATACAATTCAACAAAATGATTATATCAATCATGTTGAAATTATACGTGTAGGAAATGAAGCAAAACAATTCAATGCTCCTGAAGTTTTTGAAAGTGAATTAGCTAACGTAGCTCAGAAAGAAGAAGAGAGACGTATAAAATTAGAAGAAGCCAAGCAAAGATTTCAAGAAGAAAAAGGAATTAAAGATGCAGTAGCTACTGATTCGGGTTTAAAAATATTATCACTTCAAAAAGGAAGTGGAAAAGAAGTAAATCCGGCTTTACCAACTACAGTACATTATACTTTGTATTTAACAGACGGTAGAAAAATAGATTCAAGTATTGACAAAGGACAACCATTTGTTTTTACAATTAATGAACAAAGTTTAATTGCTGGATGGAAAGAAGGAGTAAAAACAATGAGAGAAGGAGATAAATCAAGATTTTTTATTCCTTACTATTTAGGATATGGAGATAGAGGTATTGGCCCAATTCCACCAAAATCAGATTTAATTTTTGAAGTAGAAGTTTTAAAAGTAGGTAAATAAATTGATTGATAACTTAGTACATTTAGATAGAGAACTGCTCATTTTTTTAAATAATTTAGGAAGTGAGTCTTTTGACGGATTTTGGCTAACCATTACAAAGCAATTTACATGGACACCTTTATTTGTTCTGATTCTTCTTTTAGTTTTTAAAGAATTAGGGGTAAAGAAAGGACTGTTTACATTTTTGTTTATTATAATTTTGGTTGCTTTTTCTGATCAATTTACAAACTTAGTAAAGAATAGTGTAGAAAGATTAAGACCTTGTAATACAGGAGATTTACAAGCGTATTTACGTCAGTTTTCTTATAAACCAAGAGGGTATAGCTTTTGGTCAGGGCATGCATCGTTATCTACCACGTTTACTATGTTTGTTGTGCTTTTATTCAGAAAAAAAATAAAATTTATTTATTTGCTATTTTTATTCCCTCTGATTTTTGGATTTAGCAGAATATATTTAGGAGTTCACTATCCGATAGATGTACTGGTAGGGTATATATCCGGAATTATTTTGGGAACCATTTTTTACCAACTGTATAAAATGTTATATGCATCTGTGTTTAAAGAAGCATATAAATAAATATTAAAAATAGTATTAAAAGTAAAGAAAGCATTTTCGTTAGAAAATGCTTTCTTTTTTTATGAAGTAATTAAAATATTAGTATCTTGCATTTGTTATGCGTGCATAATAAAAAACAAAAACTATCTGATCATGACTAAGTATAAACATATATTTGAACCTTTGGATTTAGGATTTACTACATTAAAAAACAGAGTTTTAATGGGGTCAATGCATACAGGGTTAGAAGAAGAAAAAGACGGAGTAAAAAAAATAGCAGCGTATTATGCGGAAAGAGCAAAAGGAGGGGTGGGGTTGATAGTTACCGGAGGTATATCACCTAATATACAGGGATGGACAGCTCCTTTTTCAGCAAGAATGAGTACTAAAAAGCATGCTAAAGAACATAAAGTAATTACGGAAGCAGTACATAAAGAAGGAGGAAAAATATGCATGCAAATTTTACATACCGGTAGATATGCATACCATCCGTTTAGTGTTGCACCATCAGCAATTAAAGCTCCGATAAATCCGTTTAAACCTTTCGAGTTAAAACAATCGGGAATCAAAAGAACCATTAAAGATTTTGTAAACTCGGCAAAACTGGCTAAAGAAGCAGGGTACGATGGAGTAGAAATCATGGGGTCTGAAGGCTATTTAATTAATCAGTTTATTGTTAAAAGAACTAATAAAAGAAAAGATGAATGGGGAGGTGAGTATGAAAACAGAATAAAATTACCAATAGCGTTAATTAAAGAAACAAGAGAGGCTGTTGGGCGAGATTTTATCATTATTTATCGTTTGTCAATGTTAGATTTAGTTGAAAACGGAAGTTCATGGGAAGAAGTAGTACAATTAGGAAAAGAAATAGAAAAGGCAGGTGCTACTATAATTAATACAGGAATTGGTTGGCATGAATCAAGAATACCTACCATTGCAACCTCTGTTCCCAGAGCTGCATTTACGTGGGTTACACAAAAGATGAAACAAGAAATTTCAATTCCGTTGATTACCTCTAACCGTATCAATATGCCACATGTAGCAGAAAGAATATTAGCTGAAGGTCATGCAGATATGGTTTCAATGGCTAGGCCATTTTTAGCGGATCCGGAATGGGTGAAAAAAGCGGAAGAAGATAGAGAAGATGAAATCAATACTTGTATTGCATGTAATCAAGCTTGTTTAGATCATGTTTTTCAGAAAAAAATAGCAAGTTGTTTGGTAAATCCAAGAGCCTGTCATGAAACAGAATTAAATTACAATCCAACATCTCATAAAAAGCGAATAGCTGTAGTAGGAGCCGGACCGGCAGGATTGGCAGCTTCAACTGTAGCAGCTCAAAGAGGCCATGAGGTTACTTTATTTGATGCGGATGCTGAAATTGGAGGTCAGTTTAATATTGCAAAGCAAATCCCCGGAAAAGAAGAATTCTATGAAACCATTCGCTATTTCAATAAACAAATAGAATTACATAACGTAAGAGTTAAGTTAAACACAAGAGTAACCGCAGAAGATTTAGCAGGAGGGAATTTTGATGAGGTTATTTTAGCTACCGGAATTACTCCTAGAACACCTAAAATAGAAGGGGTTGATCATGAAAAAGTGTTGACTTATATTGACGTGTTGAAATTAAAAAAACCGGTTGGAAGAAGAGTGGCAGTCATCGGAGCCGGAGGTATAGGGTTTGATGTGTCAGAATATTTAGCTCATGAAGGAGAAAGTACCAGCCAAAATATAGATGCTTGGTTAAAAGAATGGGGAATAGATAAGGGGTTAGAAGCAAGAAGCGGTATTGAAGGAATGAGTACTCACGTTGATCCATCACCTAGAGAAATCTTTATGCTAAAACGAAGCAAAGGAAAATTTGGCGGTAATTTAGGAAAAACAACAGGTTGGATTCACAGAGCAAATTTAAAAAAGAAGAATGTACAGTTCATTAATGAAGTTCAGTATACTAAAATAGATGATAAAGGATTGCACTACTTGCAAAATGAAGAAGAAAAAGTGCTGGAAGTTGATAATGTAATTATATGTGCCGGCCAAGTTCCTTTTAAAGAATTATTAGAACCATTACAAGCTAAAGGAATAACGGTTCACGTCATCGGAGGCGCTGATGTGGCGGCTGAATTAGATGCCAAAAGAGCCATAAATCAAGGAAGTAGAGTAGCTGCTGCTTTGTAGGTTATTATAAAAATAAAACCCCTCATCGCTATAAGTTTAGGTGCAAACAGATGAGGGGTCGATTGATAGAGGGGGGACTAATTATGAGTTTTAAAATTCAATAGGTTGTTTTTTTAGCAAAACTACTTTCTTTCCTGTTATCCCTTTTTCTTATTTACGTCAAATTGTTATTTTCTGCAAAAAGTTAGTGTCTTAAATACGTCATTAATTGTCTCTTTTTTGCTCGAATTTTGTTACTTTGTTAATCTTACGAATTAAAAAAGTAAGTAATAAAATATTGCTTATAATAAGTAACTGTGAAAGGTTATATAAAATCGTAAACAGACTTTATAAGAGTAATGAAAAAATTGTATCTATTTAAGCTGTTGATTGTTTTTGAGCTAATTACGCTTTTAAGTTGTCAGAGTTATAAGGAAAAGTATGAGGTTTCAGAATCTATAACAACTTTAAGTGAAAAGGAGTTTGATTCTGTAAGAAATATATTGGTTGTTAATAATAAACCCTATCAAGTTTCCAAAACAATTCACCAGTTAATAAAAGAACTAGAAATAGTAAAAAATCCTCATGAATTAGCTAAAAGATACCGTTTAATAGCTGGGTATTTTATGCTTACTTCTGACTTTAAAAATGCCGATACCTACTTGAAAAAGTTAGAAGAGTATTATAAAGACTTTGAAAAATGGAATGAATATGTAAGTCTTAGTAAAACAATAGCAATGTCTTACAGAGGACAAAAAAGGTATAATGAAATAGAAGAAGTATTAAAAAACGGAATTACAATTGCAGAGAATAAAAAGGTTGTTATTTATGATCTGATACCCATACACGAATTATCTGTTTTTTATAGCTATGATGTAGGGCAACATGAAAAAGCAATTGAATATGGAGAGGTTTTTTTAGAAAAACTAGCCCAGTACGATTATTTAAAAATTAACAGAGAAGTATTCAATGCTATAAAAGATGAAAATCTAAGTGTAATCAATTTAATTTTAGGAAAATCATACACACAAGTTAATGAGTTAGATAAGGCATATAATCATTTAAAAGATGCGGCTGAAGAATATACCGCGAAAGGAGATTTAGAAAAAATAGAAAGAGTGCATAGTAATTTTATAGATTACTATTTGAAAAAGAATGATTTGCCTAAAATCAAAGAACATAAAGAAAAATATCTTGAATATCATAAAAAACATAAAGACTCTCTTATAGCTAGTTTTAAAAAAATATCTGAAGCAAAACTAAGTTTAGCCGAAGCAGAAAAAGAAGTATTAGTTGTTAAAGAATCCAATAAAACCAAACTGATAATTTTAAGTGCTATAGGAGCTCTTCTGTTGTTGGCAATTATCTTTGAAAGATACTTTTTAAAGCTGAAATACGAAAAGGAAAAAATTAGCTTAGAACTAGAAAAAGAGCACGACTTTAATAAGTTTAGAGCAGAGTTATTTATGAATATAGCTCATGAAATAAGAACTCCAATTTCTTTAATATTAGGATACTTGGATTTATCTTCAGAAAAAAGTATAAATAATAAAGAATTAAAAAAATACTTAAAAGAAATCAGAAATAAGAGTGCTAAAGTTGTCAACAATATATCTGATATTATTTCATTATTGAAAGAAGAAAAGAAACAAGAAGAAATTATAATGGAACATGTAATTATAGAACCATTTTTACAACAACTCTTCTTTTCTTTTGAAAGTATTGCTAAAATTAAAAGTATTGAATTAAACTATGAAGCAGCATTGCCTATTAATTACGCAATACAAACCAATACCAATAAATTGGAAAGTTTAATCAATAATTTGGTAGGTAATGCCATAAAATTCTCCCCTCAAAAAGCTACTGTAACTTTCAAAGTCTTTTTACAAGATTATTTTATGCATATACATATTATAGATCAAGGAAGTGGAATTTGTCCTGAAAGCCAAAAAAATATATTTGATAAGTTTTATCAGGAAGATAAAAAAGGAAAATCTGAAGGCTTTGGAATTGGTTTGGCTATAGTTAAAGATATTGTAGATAAATTAAAAGGTGAAATAAGTGTTGTAAGCACTCCTGAAAAAGGAGCAACGTTTAAAGTGCTATTTCCTGTTTCTACTGAAGCATCAATTGAAAGCCCGGAAACAATTACTAAAAAAATAAAAGGAGAAATAAGTGTAGATAAAACAGTTATTAACTTTTCTAAGCAAAAATATGAGGTACTTATTGTAGAAGATAATCCTTATATGGTTGAGTATTATCAGAAAATAGTATCACCTTTTTATAACTGCACTTTTGCCTTTAACGGAGAAGAAGGAATTAATGTATTAAAAAATAAAAAAATAGACCTTATTATTTCGGATGTTATGATGCCTAAAATGAATGGTATTGAATTTAAAAAAGAAATAGAAAAAAATTCCGAAACTAAAAATATTCCATTTGTAATGGTAACGGCCTTAGGAAATGAAGAAAACAAAATAGAAGCTTTTAATATTGGAGTTAGTGATTACATTGTAAAGCCCTTTAGCAAAGATGAATTAATAGCCAGAATTAATTGTTTATTAAAAAATAAAGAAAAAAGAGAGGCGTGGATACAAAATGAAGATGAAAAAGAAGTAGAAAGCTTTGATGAAAAAAAACTAAAGAAACTATATAAAATAGTTTTAAAGAATTTAGATAAAGAAGATTTTAACGTAGTGAGTTTAGCAGAAGAAGTGAACTTTAGTCAAAGACAGTTAGAAAGAATCATTAAAAAACTCACAGGCTTAACTCCGGTTAAATTTATTTTAGAAATTCGATTGCAAGAAGCCTACAAAAAAATAAAAAATAAAGAAGAAGCAGATGTTAATAACATACGATATTCTGTAGGTATTAAAAGTGCATCTTATTTCTCGGTAAAATTTAAACAAAGATTTGGTGTAAGCCCTAGTGAATTATTAAAAGAAAGTTAGTCTTTGTAAGAGGTTGAGCAGTATAATTAAACACTCTAAACAAAAAACTTATCCCTTTCTTTTCTGTTTTCTTGAATAAATAATTCCGATATTTGCCCTTTACTTTGTGTAAAGAGAATGTAAAAACTACCCTCTTTACCTTTAAAAACATTTTATAATTATGGCAATGAATAAAAACACAGTTCTTGGATGGGCTACATTGGTAATGGTTTTAATGGGAATTTTACTTATAGCTTTGGCAGTATTTAAATATGATGAAATAGCAGGTTATGGATTTGGTGCTGTAGGTCTTGGTTTTTTTGCAAATGCATGGGTGTTTAATGCCCTTAAAGGTAGAGTATAAATAAACGCTGAATTAACTAACGTATAAAAAGAGTATAATATAATGAGCGACGATAAGAAGATTATTTTTTCCATGAATAAGGTTTCTAAAACCTATCAAAGTACCGGAAAGCAAGTTTTAAAAGATATCTATTTAAGCTTTTTTTATGGAGCCAAAATAGGTATTCTTGGTTTAAACGGTTCAGGAAAATCAACTTTATTAAAAATTATAGCCGGAGTAGAGAAAAATTACCAAGGAGATGTAGTGTTTTCTCCGGGATATAAAGTAGGTTATTTAGAGCAAGAACCTCAATTAGATGAAGATAAAACCGTATTAGATGTTGTAAAAGAAGGTGTAGCTGATGTAGTTGCTGTATTAGATGAATACAATAAAATAAACGATATGTTTGGATTAGAAGAAGTATATTCTAATCCGGATAAAATGGATAAGTTAATGGCTCGCCAGGCTGAGTTGCAAGATCAAATTGATGCATCAAATGCTTGGGAGTTAGATACTAAATTAGAAATAGCTATGGATGCGTTACGTACTCCGGATCCTGATCAAAAAATAGGAGTATTATCAGGAGGAGAGCGTCGTAGAGTAGCCCTTTGTCGTTTATTATTACAAGAGCCGGATGTATTACTTTTAGATGAGCCTACGAACCACTTAGATGCGGAGTCAGTTCATTGGTTAGAACATCATTTAGCTCAATATAAAGGAACAGTTATAGCGGTGACTCACGACCGTTATTTCTTAGATAATGTTGCCGGTTGGATTCTAGAATTAGATAGAGGAGAAGGAATTCCGTGGAAAGGAAACTATTCTTCTTGGCTAGATCAAAAATCAAAAAGATTAGCTCAAGAAAGTAAAACAGAATCTAAACGTCAAAAAACGTTAGAAAGAGAACTTGAATGGGTGCGTCAAGGAGCTAAAGGACGTCAGGCAAAATCAAAAGCCCGTCTTAAAAACTACGACAAACTTTTAAATCAAGATCAAAAACAAGTAGAAGAAAAGCTGGAAATATTTATTCCTAACGGTCCACGTTTAGGAACTAATGTAATAGATGCTGAAGGAGTTTCTAAAGCTTTTGGAGATAAGTTATTATATGAAAATTTAGGGTTTAATTTACCGCAAGCAGGAATTGTAGGTATTATTGGACCAAACGGAGCTGGTAAAACAACCATTTTCAGAATGATTATGGGAGAAGAAACTCCGGATTCCGGTACTTTTACGGTGGGAGAAACAGCCAAGATTGCTTATGTAGATCAAAGTCATTCAAATATAGACCCGGATAAAACAATTTGGGAGAACTTTTCTGATGGACAAGATTTAGTACTAATGGGGGGAAAACAAGTAAACTCAAGAGCATATTTAAGTAGATTTAATTTCTCCGGAAATGAGCAAAACAAAAAAGTAGCTACACTTTCAGGAGGAGAACGTAACCGCTTACATTTAGCAATGACCTTGAAAGAAGAAGGAAACGTATTGCTATTAGATGAGCCAACTAACGATTTAGATGTAAATACCTTAAGAGCGCTAGAAGAAGGTTTAGAAAACTTTGCAGGATGTGCAGTAGTTATTTCACACGATAGATGGTTTTTAGATAGAATATGTACTCACATCTTAGCTTTTGAAGGAGACAGCCAGGTGTATTTCTTTGAAGGCTCTTTTTCTGAATACGAAGAAAACAAGAAGAAGCGTTTAGGCGGAGATGTAATGCCAAAGAGAATAAAATATAAAAAATTAATAAGATAAAAACAGAAGAAAGAGGGCTTACTAGCCCTCTTTTTTGTAGAATAGTAGTTAGATTAAGACGAAAAGGTCTCTAATTCTTGATGGATTGGTAGTGTATGTGAAGTTGAGTGTAAACTAGAAAGATATGCTTGTATCTCTTTAGGAACAATGGCTTCAATATTTTCAGAAGCATGAAGCTCAGGATAACACTCAATAAAATAATGCTGCATATGAGCAATAAAAGAAATTAAGTCGTTACAATAAACTGAAGGATTGTTAAAACCGTTCTTTTTACTGTATCGATGTACTAAACGACCTCCGGTACATATTTCCTGTAAAGGACATTCGCTGCACTGATAACAAAGCTTTGTAGTGTAATTGCCAAAATAAAGATTCCCTAGAGGAGACGTTTTAATGTCGTTAAAATTATGATGCTTAATAGTTAGCCCGGTTTTAGTGAATCCGTTACCGCAAGCTTTTAACGAATCAACAGCTTCAATTTCCCCGTTAGTTTCTATGACAAGTACGGTAGATTCGTTTCTTTCAGATTCATGTACTCTCATAAACCGATTCATAAAACCTATAAACATCGGAATTCTGTATCGGTTAGCATCATTAACCCAAATATCGAACAATTCAATAAGCCAATCTGCCATGCGAGTTTCTTGCTTGTTAAAAGGAAAATTATCATGAGTGTAATCTGGAATCAGAAAATTAACCGTATCCGCTTTCATTTTTTTAAAACTTTCATACACATCTAAAGGCTTTTCATTTACATTAATAACACATGCGATGTCTAGTGCATTGCTATGTTTTTTTATAAGTTGTGTGTTTTGTAATACTTTATGGTAACTTCCGTTACCTTGATGATCTACCCTAAACATATCGTGTGCTTTTTCAGTGCCGTCAATGCTAATACTAGGGTGAATGTTTAAGTGTTTAAATAAGTTGAGCCATTCCTTATCAATTAGAACCCCGTTGGTTTGTATGTCATAAAAAAAAGTAACGTCGTTAAGTTCTTTTACTAATTGATTAGCCTTACTAATAAATGATTTATAAAACTCTTTTGTGGTTAATAAAGGTTCACCACCATGAAAAATAAAAGAAAACTGTTTTTTCTGAAATTGTTGAATATATATTTTAGTTTTTTGAAGAATAGCATCAACGGTATCTGAACTCATAAATTTAGGCTGATTTTTATAAGTAGTATCGCCTAAGTTGTACATAAAACAATAAGAACAGTTGAGGTTACATCTGCTGGCAACCTTTATGATTAGAGCATCAAAATTCATGTTTTCTTTTAAGAGTTAGAATAGAGGAATTATTCTCTAGGTGATAAAGAATAATTTCTCTGAGGTTAAAGGTTAAGGTAAAGAAATTGTACTTTCTTTTTCATCAACTTCAACAGCAATAGCATATACACATTTCCCTAATTTATCAGACCATACTTGTCCTTCAGGGCAACGTTTACCACCACCTCCGGTTGGATAGTATATTACATCGCCAGGAATAGTAGCTATTCCTCCTTTGATGTCTTTCATGTTGCTAATTTGTAAATCAGAGAACTTATTTAGCCCTTTAGATAAAAAGAATGATTTTTTCATTATACATTAAATTTGTTAGTTATTGCTTACTCTGTATGATTTTCAGCTCCCTCAAGTTATTATTTGCGCATAATTAATAACGTTCTTTAAGGATAAGTAGAAGGAAGTGTTTTTTATTACCCAGAAAAATAAAAAAATGTAAGATGAAAGTAAAAAGAGGTAAGTAGTTATATTACTCACGGTAGTAAAAACAAAAAAGCTTATTGTGAAAACAACAAGCTTTTTTTTCTTTAATCCCCTAAAAAAAATCCGAAGCTTTCGCTTCGGACTTGCGGAGAAAGAGGGATTCGAACCCCCGGACCTGTTACAGTCAACGGTTTTCAAGACCGCCGCATTCGACCACTCTGCCATTTCTCCTTTGTCTAATCAGCTATTCCCTGATTGCGGATGCAAATATAGAACCTTTTTTTAATTCTAAAAAAGTTTTTTAGAACTTTTTTCATGATAAATTAAACCTTCCTGTTTAATGTTTTTACTATCAGAGAGTTTGAGTTTGTTTTTTTTTCAATTTTAAAGAGTATTCATTATAAAAAGTCTTTTGAAAAAGAATTATGACTTAAAATTAACGGTAATTTTAAATAGAAATAAGAGAGAAGTAGAGGAGAAAATAGTTAGAAATTAATCTATAAAACTTAGTATTTAATTGTGTTTTTATAATAAATAATTCTACTTTCGCCTGTAAATTATTATAATATGTTTAATTCATTCGGAAATATTCTAAAATTAACCACTTTTGGTGAATCACATGGTACAGCTATCGGAGGAGTTATCGATGGTTTTCCGGCAGGCATGAAAGTAGATTTTGAAGCTATTCAACGTGAATTGGACAGACGGAAACCTGGGCAATCTGCTATAGTTACACAACGTAAAGAACCGGATGAGGTTGAATTTTTGTCGGGAATCTTTGAAGGTTTTACTACCGGAGCTTCTATTGGATTTATTATTAGAAACACCAATCAAAAAAGTAAAGATTATAATCATAATACTAATGTTTACCGACCTTCTCATGCAGATTTTACCTATGATAAGAAATATGGGGTTAGAGATCATAGAGGAGGAGGAAGAACTTCAGCAAGAGAAACAGCTAATTGGGTGGTGGCAGGAGCCCTAGCTAAACAATTAATAGCTCATATTCAAATCAACGCATTTACGTCATCTGTAGGAAATATTTTTACAGTAAAACCTTATCAGGATTTAGACTTTTCTAAAATAGAAAGTAATATAGTAAGATGCCCGGATGAAGCGGTAGCTGAAGAAATGATTGCAAAGATTAAAGAAATAAGAAAAGAGGGCGATACTATTGGAGGTACGGTAACTTGTGTGGTAAAAAATGTACCGGTTGGATTAGGAGAGCCTATTTTTAATAAACTTCATGCTGAGTTAGGGAGAGCAATGCTATCTATTAATGCCGTAAAAGGGTTTGAATTTGGAAGCGGATTTTGCGGAGCTAAAATGAAAGGATCTGAGCATAATGATCTTTTTAATGCAGATGGTACTACAATAACCAATTTATCAGGAGGAATACAAGGGGGAATTTCTAACGGAATGGATATTTATTTCAGAGTAGCATTTAAACCGGTAGCAACAATTATGCAAAACCAAGCTACGATTAATGCAGAAGGAGAAGTTACAGAAATTCAAGGTAAAGGGCGTCATGACCCTTGTGTAGTTCCAAGAGCGGTACCTATTGTAGAAGCTTTAACAGCCTTGGTTTTAGCTGATTTTTGGTTGTTAAATAAAACCAGAAGAAGCTAATAATAAAATAAGAAGCAAAAGTTTGATATATAAAAAACCCGGATACAATTTGTATCCGGTTTTTTCTATTTTTAACAAGCGGCAACCCTTAGTAAAGAGTTAACATTGCATTTTTATCATTGTTGTTAAAAGTAATAGCTGGTCCACAAGACTGCATGATAGAAGTAGCATCAGAACCTGTTGGTGTACCCGCAATATGGATAGCTCCAACTCCTGCACTACCTTCGTTTACATTTTGTCCACAGCTTTCACGAGTTTTGTAGTCTGTATGACGGAAACCGATACAGTGTCCTATTTCGTGAGCCATAGTACCAGCAAGTTCACTAGAAGTAGGAGCAATTGATAACTCAAACCATCTGCTGTTGATACCAAAACCTTTTGCAGGATTTCCTCTTCTTGTAGGGAAACCGGCAGCTCTACCTAAAGTAATGAAACCACCACTTTCTAACTCATAAAACTCAGTAACTTCGATATCAGCTTTTTTGCTTCCTCTACCTCCAAAAGCTACTCTTTGGAAAGTTAGTTGAGCTCCTAAGTTATTAAGCATAACAATAGTTTTATCTAAAGCATTAGAACCTAAACTTCCTAAATCCGGAGATACACTTACCTTAATAACTCTAGGTAAACCAGTTACTAAATTGGTAGTTCTGTAATGCTCAGTGTTAGGAATTTGAGAACCTTTTCCTAGTTCATCAATTTGATCAAAGGTGAAGAACATATCTTCTACGGCCACACCTTTTTCTCCCATAAAAGTAGTTACTTTAGCAGAAGAAGTTTCAAAATAAGCAGCTTGAAGTTTTGATGCGATTTCTGGAGTAATTGCATTAGTTTCGTTGCTTGGAGCAACAGTGTCTTCTGAATTACATGCAACAAAGATAGCTGCGAATGCTACGATACTTAGTAGCAGCGACAATTTTAGTTTTTTCATTTTGAAGGGTTTTAAATTAAAAAAATGCGAGTAAATGTATATTTTTATAATTAAATATGCAAAAAAAATGTTTAATTTGTGAAGATAATTTTATACCTATGAAACTCTTTTCCCTGTTTTTTTGTGGCTTTTTTATGGTGTTAAGCCTGTATTCACAAGATAATTTTCCTTCCTATATACAAAAAAGTAATCCTAAAAAATCAGCCCAAAAAATAGTAGAAAAAAGATATTATTTAACATATAAGCAAGATGCATTGCTAAATGGAGAGTTGGTAAAAGTAGTAAGAAAGTTAGATGATAACTTTTGTATAATAACGGCAAAAGAAACTATCGACCAACCAATTTTTAAAGGAGAATTGTTTACTGTAAATGATAACTGGAAATTATCTTCCAGAAGTATTACGTTGTCTAAGAAGAAAAAAAAGAAAGTACGAGTTGTTGTTAAAACACTAAATGCCTCACAATTTCTAAAAGACTTAACTAGTAAAAGTTTAACATTTAGGTTACTACGTGACTATAAGAACTTTTTAACCTTAGAAGTTTTATCAGAAGAAATCCCTAAAATAGCTTCGTTATATCAGAGTGTGTATATTGATACACAAGTAACTCCAAAGCCTGAAAGTATTCCGATAGAAAAGATTGATTTAGGTGTAAATACGATACATACAATTCATAAAGAGTATCCGGCTATTAACGGAGAAAATATTACAGTATCGGTTAATGAATTATTGTTTGATGTAGAAGATATAGATTTAAGAAACAGAATTAAGTTGCAGGGTAAAGAAGCGGCAGATGTTTCCGGTCATGCAACGCTAATGGCTACCACCATAGGCGGAGCAGGGAATAGCACGTACAATGCTAAAGGTGTGGCAGACCATAGTTTTTTATCTTCTTCTGATTTCAGTACCCTACTACCGGATGAAGATACTTATTATACAAACAATAGTATTTTTATTCAAAACCATTCGTACGGAACAGAAATAGAAAATTATTACGGAGCAGAAGCCAATGCATATGACCAAAGTAGTATTGATATTCCTGAGCTGCTTCATGTATTTTCTTCGGGAAATATAGGAGAAGCTACTTCACAAGAAGGAAATTATAAAGGAATAGCCGGATATGCAAATATGACAGGAAATTTTAAAATGGCTAAAAATGTATTGGTTGTAGGTGGAGTTAATCAGGAATTGGAAGTTAACTCAAGAAGTTCTAAAGGACCTGCTTATGATGGAAGACTCAAACCCGAATTAGTGGCACACGGACCGGAAGGAACTTCGGATGCCGCAGCCATCGTTTCGGGGATTACCGCATTGTTACAACAAAAATATAAAGAGAATACCCATGTATTACCACCTTCTACATTATTAAAATCGGTATTAATTGCCGGAGCTGACGATGTAGGCGCTAAAGGAATTGATTTTAAAAGCGGTTACGGTAATGTTAATGCCTCACAAAGTATTAGTATTATTGAAAAAGTCGGGTATATCAATGATGTCATTTCAACTAATGAGACGAAAAATTATACAATCTCTATTCCGGCTGCAACAAAAAACATGAGAATAGCCTTGGTATGGAATGATGTTCCTGCGAATGTTAACGACAGTAAAGCTTTGGTAAATGATCTTGATTTAGAATTAAGTAAAGATGCTACTACGTGGTTGCCATGGGTTTTAGATACGTCGCCTTCATTAAATTCCTTAGAAAAAGAAGCGGTGCAAGGGAAAGATCATATTAATAATGTGGAATTAATTACCGTTGAGAACCCGGTATCAGGAAACTATCAATTAAAAATACAAGCCAATTCGTTAGCAACTTCGTCACAATCCTTTTCAATAGCTTACTTTTTTCAACCTAAAGATACATTTAACTGGAATTACCCGAGAGCACATAACCAATTACCAACGAAGACAGATACCTATATAAGATGGACGAATAATTTTGGGGTTCCGGTGAGTACTGTTGAGTATGCCATCAATAATGGAGCATGGACAGAAGTGGCGAATTCTAGCAATACAACAACCTCATTTTTATCATGGAGTACCCCGGGAACTAACGGAGTCGTACAGTTAAGAGCTTTGGTAAACGGGGTATATTATACCTCGGAACAATTTGTGGTGTCAGATATTATTACCCCGGTAGTAGATTTTAACTGTGATGAAAAAATTCAATTCAGTTGGGAGCCTGTTGCAGATGCAACCGCTTATAATGTGGAATTGCTAGAGGATATGTATATGTACACGCATACCACGTTAAATGCTACAAGTATTGAGTTACCTAAAAACACATTAAAAACTCCGTATATAGCTGTAACACCTGTTTTTAATGGAGAAAAAGGGGTAAAAGGGCAAACGATAAACTATGATTTACAGGGGGTTAATTGTTATTATAAGAACTTTTTAGCCTTTTTAAAAAATGAAAATACGGTAGATTTACGAGTAAACTTAAGCACGTTAACCAATGTGCAATCGGTCGTTTTTGAAAAAGTACTTGAAGGAAAAACTCAAATCATTCAAACATTTACGGCACCTACTATAAAAGAACTTTTAACTGAAGACACTGGTATTTCCGGGGGGGGAAATGAATACAGGGCTCGAATTGTTTTAAATGATGGAACAGAAATTTATACCGATGCCATTACCATAGAATTCCCTTTTGATAATACATTAACTATTTATCCAAATCCTGTAATAGCTTCAGAAGGTATGTTTGTGTATTCCAGAGGAAATAATTTAGACATACAAATAGTAGATATAACCGGGAGAATAATTTATACCAATCAGTTACAAAAAATCAAGCAAACAATTCTTATACCTAGCTTTAAAACAGGCTTATTATTTGTTCGTTTATTAAAAGACGGACGCCAAATAGCAGTGAAAAAGATTTTGGTAAAGCCTTAAGAATAGGTTGAAAAACTTATCAACATTAACATTTTTACATACTTTTTTCCGGTAACTTTACAAAGTCACTTCGGGTGATTTCGGTTTTCTGCCGAAATTGTATTGAGAGGTTAAGTTAACTACTCTGAGCTAAGCTCACGAGCTGGTTACAAGAAACTATTTAATAAACTTCAATACCAATATTGAAGTCTTTAAATCTCACTTAGTGAGTAACGTGTTCTCGATAAAATCATTCTAAAAAGACAATTTTACTAATGTTTTATTAAGAGATGGTTATGAACTACATAAAAGGTCGTGGAGCACAGCACAATACACACAATAGATTTTTACAACATCAACAAGAGGTATTAGATGATTTTTTGAATTATTGCGAAGCAGAAAATGAGGCTGCCGATACCAATAAAACTACCTATTTAGAAATATACCCTAAAACCATTGTCAATAAAGTAACAAGCCCAGATATAGGATTTACCTATTCTATGAATCCGTATCAAGGATGCGAGCATGGATGTATTTATTGTTATGCTCGCAATAGTCATGAATATTGGGGGTATTCGGCAGGATTAGATTTTGAACGTAAAATTTTATACAAAACCAATGCCCCGGAATTGTTAGAGCAAAAGTTACGAAGCAGAAATTGGGAACCTCAAAACATTATGTTTTCAGGTAATACGGATTGCTACCAGCCTATTGAAAAGAAATTAAAAATCACCAGAAAAATGTTAGAGGTATTATTAAAGCTTAAACATCCGGTGAGCATCATTACAAAAAATTCATTAATTTTAAGAGATTTAGATATCTTAAAAGAAATGGCTTTCATGAACTTGGTAAGAGTTAGTATATCTATTACTTCGCTGTCTGAAGAAACCAGAAAAGTAGTAGAGCCCAGAACTGCAACCATAAAGAAGCGATTAGAAACGGTTCAAATACTTTCAGAAAACGGAATTCCTGTTAATGTGATGATGGCGCCAATTATACCATCTATCAATAATCATGAAATACTACCTTTAGTAAAAAAAGTAAGTGAGTTAGGAGCCAAATCGGTAGGTTATACCATAGTAAGGCTAAACGGAGCTATAGGCGAAATTTTCACAGAGTGGGTACGTAAAACCTATCCGAACAGAGTCGAAAAAATCTTAAATCAAATAAAAGAATGTCACGAAGGAACTCTTAACGAATCTCGATACGGAGTTAGAATGGCAGGAAAAGGAAAAATAGCCGAACAAGTTGAACAACAATTTGCATTGGCTAAAAAATTGTATCTAAAAAATAAAGACAATCCACCTCTTGATTTCTCAAAATTCGATAAACATCAAAATAATCAAATGAAACTGTTTTGAAACCGTTGATTATGAGTGTGATAGTTTTATAAAAACTACATTTCTGCATTTTAGAGGTTTATTTCTGTTTTTCATCTAAAATTTTTTGAAAAACCAAATAGAGGCACTTATTTAAGCATTATTATGAGTTGTAATACTTTGTTTTTAAGTGTTATAATGCTTTTTTATTAAGCGTGCAGCTTCATAAAATACAATGAATCCTTTAAAATCTAAAAAATGAAACAAATCATTAAAGTGCAATTTTTGCTATTGCTCTTTTTGTGTATGAATACACTTAACGCAACTTCCGGCACGTATTTTAAAACCGGTGTAAACAAAGAGCGGAAAGAGAAAAACCTCCCTATTGAAGATGACATCATTGCCCATCCATTAGTTACTGAAGAATTATGGAATACGTTGTTTCCGTACAGGTTTGGAGCTAAAGACACCGGAGGAGGTGTTTGGGTGTTAGACCCTAAAGATGATTTTTATACCTATGCTTCTTTTATAGAAGCCATTAACAGAATGGGAAAAATCAAAGTAATTTTTGAAAGAAGGTGCGGAACCAATGCTTATAAGGTTACGCGGATAGAAAAAGAAACCGGAGTTTCAAAAGTTATAAGAACGGACGCTGATTTTGAAGCTCCCAGAAATGCTGATAAAGAAATTATAACAGAAGAGGTAGATTATGCTTCTTTTTTGGAAGAAGGAGATTTAGAAACACGAAAAAGAGAGTTAATCGCCTTTTTTGCTAACATATCTCATGAAACTACCGGAGGATGGGCTACTGCTCCCGGTGGAAGGTTTTCATGGGGGTTACACTTTAGAGAAGAACCTACAGATGCTTCTTATGCGTATCCGGATACCAATTATCCACCTACACCAGGAAAATCTTATAAAGGAAGAGGTCCCATTCAATTATCGTATAATTATAATTACGGGCCTGCAAGTGAGTTTATTTTTGGAGATAAACAAGTTTTGCTAGACAATCCTGAAAGAGTAATACAAGATGCTGCATTGGCTTTTCAAACAGCTATTTGGTTTTGGATGACACCGCAATACCCAAAACCGTCAGCACATAATGTAATGACCAATAAATGGGTGCCTAACGATTTAGATGTTACCAAAAACAGAGTTCCGGGATTAGGAATGACCGTAAACATTATTAACGGTGGGGTAGAATGCGGTCAGGGAACTGAAAAACCGCAAGTTGTAGACAGAATAGGGTATTATGAACGTTACGCTGCTGTTTATGGTATAGGTACTGATATGGACGGAGTTCATGATTTATCAGATTGTGGTTGTAAAGATATGAGTAAATACGGGGGAGATGCTGCAGATTTAACAGCAGAACCTTGTGCGCAAAAGCCGGCAATTACTTTTGTAAGTCCTATTGAAAGTGAAGTGATTAAACAAGAATCGTTTTCAGCAATTACGGTAAACTTAGCCATAGACCAGAAAAACTCGGTGGTAAGTTCAGTTACCACAACCATAGGAAATCAGACTTTTTCAGGAACCTCTTTTACGTGGACACCTAATGCCTACGGAACTCAGCATTTAGTAGCCAATGCTGTTTTTGAAAACGGGTTAACAGCAACGGCCACTATTAAAGTAATTATATGGGATGGAGTTACGTTAGATTGTACAGATATTCCCGAGTGGCGATCGACTAAAATTTATGACAAACCCAATAACTATGTAAACTACAGTGCTACTATTTACAGAAATAAATGGTATGCAGGTATAGGAACAACTCCCGGGGTTGATGATGTTTGGGAAAAGATTAAAGATTGTGGAGTAACAAGTGGTAATGCTCCGGTAATACAATGGCAAAGTCCTTCTCAAGGGCAAGTCATAGAACAAGCAAGTTTATCACCAATAGTATTAAAAGCTACGGCTACAGATAATGATGGTACAGTACAGTCGTTTTCATTCAACTACAACAATACAACCATAGCAGCTTCATCATCAGGAAATGAATATACAGCAACATTTACTCCTGCGTCTTTTGGGCAAGTTACTGTGATAGCTATAGCAATGGATAATGAAAATCAATCCACCCGTAAAGAAATAACATTTACGGTTAAAGAAACCGGACAGAATGCTCCGCCTGTAATTTCACAAGTTACACCTGGTAATAATACAAGCATAGAACAAACCTCTTTAACCGCTATTGAATTAAAAGCCGTAATTACAGACGATACCTCTGTGCAAAATGTGGAGTTTATGGTAAATTCAAACACCGTACAAGGTATTAGTACTACCAATAGCGAATATACAACTATGTGGACTCCCGGTACTTTCGGAACCTATACCTTAAAAATTTCAGCAACAGATAATGAAGGAGCCACTACAGTAAGTACCACATCATTTACTATTCAAGAAAAAACATCAGGCGGTAATTGTGGTAGTGTACCTGCTTGGGAAGCCAAGGTATATGCACAAGCAGGAGCTGAGGTAAGTTATAACGGTACTATTTATAAAAATAAATGGTATGCCTCAAGCACAGAAATACCGGGAAGCAGTGATGTATGGGATTATGTACAATCATGTAATGGCGGAGGCAGTACCGATTTTTGCGGATCGCCGGAATGGTTGTCAAGTAAAGTATACAATACAGGTGATACGGTATATTACCATCAAAATATATACAGAGCTAAATGGTGGACTCAAAATAACCTACCCGGCGAAACCAATGAGTGGGAGTATGTTTCTGAATGTGTAAATACCACACAAACTGTTACGGCTAAAGTGTATCCAACGGTAGTTGCAGATGACGTGTATGTTACCATTAACTCAACGGCCAATTCACACGTAAAAATTGAATTGTTTGACGCGTCGGGTAAACTGATACAAACTATTATAAATACGAATGTTGATAAAGGCACAGAAGTATTTGCTAAAAAATTAGTAAAGCTAAAAAGCGGGCTGTATTTCTATAAAATACATACAAACGGATCGGTGCAAACTAAAAAAATAATTAAAAACTAACCTAAGCGTAGTAACCTGTTGTAGCAGGTTACTACGTATATAAACTTTTATATTATGAAAAAAACAATAACCTTAGTAACCTTTTTATTGCTGAGCACATTTTTGTATGCTCAATATCAATTTCCTGCGTGTTATCCGGAATGGGATGCTGCAAAAGATCATTATACACAAGGAGAAAAAGTATCCTTAAACGGAATTAATTATACCGCAAAATGGTATACAAATGCTCCTCCGGGAGATGCTTCCTGGCAAAGTGAAGGTGCTTGTGGTGATGGTGGATTGGGGCCTGGTTATTCAGGCAGCCAACGTATTATAGGATACTTACCAACATGGATTCCGGATTATGATATTAAAAACAATTTTAACCCGGAAGTGGTAACCAATATTAATATATCGTTTTTAATGTTTAAGCAGAATAATAACGATTATAATAGTGCAGATTTTGGGTCTATTGCCTTTGATGAGTTTCAGTTACGAAAAGTAGATTCTGTATTAACAGATTGTAACGTATTGTCAAAAGCAAAAGCTAAAAACGTAAAAGTATCTGTTGCCTTAGGAGGTGCTACCGATTTTGCTTTTTTATGGTTGATGAATAAATACCATAATAACGATCAGAAGTTAGATGAAATAGCTAATTTATTAGTAACGTTTATAACTTCTCGTCAGTTAGATGGAATTGATTTAGATTTAGAGTGTTGGTGGGCAGATCCTGCTATTGCCGGAACTTCTGATCAAGGAGGAAGAGTTAGAGGCAGTAAGTGGGGAGATAGCGACCAAGGACCACACCCGGCAGCTATTGGATTGACTAATCTTAGTAAAAAGCTAAGAGAAAAAATGCCTAATAAGTTAATAAGTGCAGCGGTATTTGGTACATCATGGTATGGTAATAATTATGATGCTAAGATGGCAGATTATATGGATTGGGTAGGGTTAATGACTTATGATTTTACAGGGTCTTGGGATAAATCTCCGGTAGGCCCGCACTCTTCACTATATAAAGTGCCATTAAATACGTACACAGGTCAATCTGCCGATAATCCGATATATGCAGCTCAAGATGCTTTAGAATATTGGTTAGGAATTGCAGAGCCTACATGGAATCATTCTGGAGGATTTGGTATTAAAAAAGCAAAACTGGTGATAGGGGTACCTATGTATGGGTATGATTTTTCAGAGAAAAAGCCTAACGGAGGTAATGGTGTAAAGTTTACACCTTATAAAGATATTATTGCGGAATTTCCAAACGCCGCAACGAGTTATGATGCAAAAGATCCGAATCAATTAAACGGACATATTGGGTTAAACGGAAAGAATATCTATTATGAAACACCTAAAAGAGCGGGAGAAAAAATTAAATACACAAAGAATTTTGGTCACCAAGGTGTTATTATTTGGGAGCTGACTCAGGATGTAGATTATAATTCTTCGTCAAGTATTTTAAAAGCAATAAACGAAGCAGCAGGAAACAACACGCCTATCAATCAATCACCGGTGGTAAATTGGAGTAACCCGTTACAAAACCAAGTGTTTGAAGTAGAAACATTAGAAGAAATTACACTAAAAGCGACGGCTGTTGATTCAGACGGAACGGTACAAACGTTTACTTTTAAACAAGGTGCTACAGTTATCAATGCAGTACAAACCGGTAATGAGTACACAGCAGGATTTACGCCTGGCAATTTTGGAGAGCACACAATTTCAGCCATTGCTACAGATGATAAAGGGGCTACCTTGGTAAGTGATGTTACTTTTACAGTAAAGATGAAATCTACCGCTAATATGCCTCCGGTTATTTCAATGGTTTCTCCGTCAGATGCAAGTGTAATAGAACAAGATGTATTAACTGGGATTGAGTTAAAAGCTACCGTTACGGATGATACCTCAGTAACTTCGGTTGATTTTATGGTTAACAATGTTGCTGTAACCCCGGTAAATTCTAATAGTGCTAATGTGTATGCGGTTAATTGGATGCCTACGGCTTTTGGTAATTATAGCTTAAAAATAGTGGCTACCGATAATGTAGGAGTTACCACTACCAGTACAACATCTTTCACCGTTAAAGAAAAAACAACTGGCGGCGGTTGTGATTCAACACCGGCATGGGAAGCTAAAATATATGCACAAGCAGGTACAGAGGTGTCTTACAACGGGGCTGTGTACAGAAACAAGTGGTATGCTTCAAGTACAGAAACACCGGGTAGCAGTGATGTGTGGGAATACGTACAATCGTGTAACGGAGAGGTAACATATTGCGGAGCTTTAGAGTGGTTATCAAGTAAAGTATATAATACCGGAGAGAAAGTATATTACAACCAAAAAATATACAGAGCTAAATGGTGGACTCAAAACAATGAACCGGGAGTGTCTAATGAGTGGGAATTTGACTCAGACTGTACACAGAGTAGAGCAGAAGCTTCTGTGAAAGGAATTAAGTATCCTACCTTAGTAAAAGAAACAGTAACTTTTGAAGTGCAATCTGAACAAAAAGTACCTGTAAAGGCAGAACTTTATAATGTATCAGGTCAATTAGTAAAAACAATTTTTAGTGAAGAAAACTTTAAAGGAACTAACAGTATTCAAAAAGATGTTTCTGATTTAAGAAATGGTATTTATATCTATAAGATTTATATAGGTACTCAAGTAATAACCGATAAAATGGTGATTTCTAAATAACCTATACCATTGGGTTGATAAAGTAGGCAGTAAATTGTAAGTTTACTGCCTATTTTTGTATTCTAAACAATAAAAAATGAGTGTATTTAACCAACTACTGAACTTATTAGACGGAAAATGGGAAAAAGAAATGGTTGTGCATAGAAATGAATACCTTATTAGAAAGCACGAAGTAGCTACTCAATTGTATTATGTAGAAAGCGGAAGTTTACGAGTATATATAGAAGACAACCAAGAAGAACACACGATACGCTTTGGGTATAAAAATTCCGTTATTACCGCTTTGGATAGCTTTTTAACCGGAGAAGCTACCTCTTTTTACATTCAAGCAATCAAAAAAAGTACACTAAAAGTAATATCAAAAGCTACATTTTATGAACTTATGCAGTCAACAGAAGCACATAGAAATGTATGGAATCAAATGTTAGAAGGGTTTGTGTATCAACAAATAGAAAGAGAAATAGATTTGCTTACTTATACTCCGCAAAAACGCTTTGAACGCTTACTACAAAGAAGTCCGCAAGTGTTTCAAGAAATACCACAAAAATACATAGCCTCGTATTTACGAATGACACCGGAAACACTTTCAAGAATTTTGAGAGGATAACTATTAGTTTTTTAAGAAATATTTTTTAGGATTTCCATACACTAAAACAAAATCTCTAACTAAATCAATTAACCTTTTTAATTGATGTTTCTTCTTTATTTTTTCTATATGAGCTTTAACAGTAGCATGAGGTTTGTTTAATAAAATACTTACTTCTTTTACTGAATTTCCAGAAACCAATAGTAAAATAATACTAAACTGTATTTCAGTTAAAAATAATTTGTTTTTTGGCTTATAAAGTATTTTTAGTTGTTCCATCTTTAAAAGTACTATTTTCCTATGGGATATAACAGTAAAAGAATAACTTTTACCATTTGTACTCCAAAAGCATACTTTTAAATCTGAAATTCAGTGTTTTAAAGTAGTTTTTGCCTACCGTAGCTTATTATGTTGGTAATTTGTATGTAATAAGGCTATTGTTAATCAATCATTATATAAATAAAAAAGTAAAAAGGGAAAACCGAAAACCTTATAATAGAGTAGGTATTAACTAACCAAACTATTTTTATGGAAAATAACGAAAGTACCTTAGAAACGGTAAAACAAAGTGTTACGGCAAGATTTGAATGGAAACTAAAGGCGTTTAAAAAAAACGGGAATTTATGGCTTGAATGGAGTACCAATGCACCTTTTAATAATTCAAAAGACAAAATTGAAGTATATCAAAATGAATGGCCAAGTAATCCTAATTCAAGTGCTATATCTTGGACATATGCAAATCAAGCTGTACCTTGGGATACAGGATTGGCTTGGATTCCGAATTTGTTGTGCGCACGAATAACTCCATCTGGCCCTAACGAGGCTTATGTGTATTTAGAACAACTTATTACAGCTGGGTAACTAAAATACCCTATAAGTTACATGATGTTTTGAGGCTTAATTGGTCAAAAACAAATTATATCACTTCACAAAGCTATGTTATGGGAGGTTAAAGCATAAAAAAGTACGAGCTTTAAGCTCGTACTTTTACACACAAAGTGATATTTAAATGCTCCAACACTTGTTTCAATATTAACATACATTTTGTATTAACCTTTATACATAGGTGTATAAAGGCATCATACACCTATGTATAAAGACACTCCATACCAGTGTATAAAGGTTTGTTGCTGTTGTATGGTTAAGATGCAGTAAGCGTAAAGCCGGAATCAGTAATAACAACATTATTTAGAAAACGATCCGGATTAGAAGTGGCCTGTGTTTTAATACGAATTCGATATACACCTGAAGCCAAAGCAGGAAGTTGTCCTATAATTTTTCTGTGACTATTTTGGGCTATGTAATTAATCTGTGTTTCGGTACCATTTTCAGCTACAAGGTATAGGCCTACTTCGGGTTGGTCTCCGGCTATTCGTAAACGAAATCCGTTTAACTCAAATATACCACTGGCTGTTATAGTGGTATTAATGGTTTGAGAAGTAATATCTTTAAAAGTATTGATGGTCGTACCTACTGATGGTGCTATTACTTTTTTAAGCGGAATTTGATATTTTATCTCATTTACAAGTTTACCACCATTAAGGTTTACATGAAGCTTGTGTTTGTCCGGATTAAAATTATCATCTTCAGTGTCAAATACTCCGGAAATAGAATAGCCAATATTAACCAAAGGTAAATTAAGACTGTCTCCTTCTTGAATACATTGTATAATTTCTTCGTAGTAGGAGTTTAATACCGCTACAATATCGGTTTTACTCACTAAGTTACGTTTGCTTAGCATTTTTTCAATCAATGCTTCTTGGTTCACGGTACGCTCAGTTAATACACGAGCTGAATAATTGTCTTCTTCAGTCAATTTGTTGTCTACTAAATAGTATTTCATGATATTAATAATTAAAATTAGTTCCTTTTTCTTAGTTGCTAAGTCATAAAAAAATAGCAACACTATAGCTATGGTAATTATTAAATTGTATGATGCGTGGTAGAAAAGTAAGATGCAGCAATTTTTCTTAACAAACAATTTCTTTTATAGCTGGTACTAATATAGTAGTTTTTGTAACTAACTAATTGACTTTGTGAGTTTTTTAACGTTTTGTAGAATAAAAATACAAGTTTTAAAAAATCTGATTACTTTTATGTCGCTATTTAGTATATACTATATTTATAAGAGATGAAAAAGAAAAAAATACTAGCTCTTCTTTTGGTTATGAAAGTAATCATTGTGTCTTCACAACATATTAAGGATGTTAATTTTGAAAGAAACTCCATAGATCCTGTTTTAATGTCGAATGCATTATTAAACTATACTGCTTTTAAAGATGAAAATTCTAAAAAGATTATTGATTCGTTAAAAGTTATAGATAGATCAAGATTAAAAACAAAAATAATAGGAACATGGAAATTTATTGAGGCTAAATGTTCTTGTTGTGTGCCAATAAAAGGAAAAGGAAGAGAGGAAGAAGTGAAATATATCAAAATAGAGGAAGATTCCATTTATTTTTTTACTAACCGAATAGCTAAAAAAAGAAGAGTTAGAGCCGAAAAAATGATATTTACCAATCAGTTAGCTCCTTTTTCTGATTTAACAAATATTGTTTTCACAGATAAATCATTATGGAGTTTAAAAACTGACACGTCTCATAATTTTTTACAAATTTATATGTCTGGAAAAGAAACTAAAGATGGAAGAACAAGTGCTGTTAGCGGATTAGTTTATGAATATTATAAACGTGTAGAATAATTGTTTTCAACTTGTTTTCCTTATACTTGTTTAAAGGAGATATATTAAAAGTTTGAGCTACTCTTTTACTTAAATTTATGATCAGAAAAACATACTAAAGAATACTTGTAACATTGCTAATGAAAGAAATAAAATGGGAATATTTGATTTTTTAAAGCCAAAAAAGAAAGAGTTAGATGTTAATACATATCTCTTACAGAGATTAAAACAAAGAATTGAAGAAAAAGGAAATTTAGTTGAGTTTTCAACCCAATATGCAGCAATACTGATTAATTCAGAAATTGAAATTGCCACAGTTGTTATGAAAGGAGACTTTCATCCTTTTATATTACCACTTCTTACCATAACAATTAACAAAGATTACTTTCCAAAAGGTATAGAATCGAGTTTAATGGGATTGGGAACAACAATTGAAGAAAAGGTTGAATCGGCCATTGATAATTATATAGAAAACATATTTACAACAATTGCAGATAGTTTTAATGATACTCATATTGATGAATATGATTTTAAATCTATAATAAATAATAGAGAAATACTGTGGCATCCAAAAATGAGTAAAAGCTTAGTACAGGGTAAATGGAATGAAACAAACAATCAAATAAATTTATATTCAGTCATTGAAGAAAGGGTGAAAAAAGAGTTGAAGGATTATAAATTTAATTGGTTAAAGTTATACATATCCAGACAACCAAATGGAGAAATATCTGGTGAATGCTTATTGAATAATGAACTTTGGGAAGAAGGATATTACTTGTTAGAAGAATATGCTAAGAAATGGAAAGATGCAGGGGAGTTTCTTGGGCAGAAACAATTTATAATGTTTAGACGATGTGATGCATATGATTTATAAAACGTAACTACTATTAATGATAATTAAAAATAAGTATAAATGATTCCGGACTTTTTAAAGGATTTTGAAGAGGATTTAAAGAAATATGAAAGAGAATTCGTTCAAATAAAAGCTATACCAAAGAAGGAGAAACTTTTAGAAGATACCTTGGGTTTAAAAGAAAGTAAATTTTTAGGAAAACCATTCTTTCCAAAAAAGAATGAATACCCTAAGGATAAGAATAAAAAGCCAATGATTATGGTCGCTCAATTAAACTTTGAGCAAATTCCATATATAGAACCATTTCCAAGAGATGGAATCCTTCAGCTTTTTTTGTCATCAACTGATTGGTACGATGAAGATTATATAATTGTATATCATACAAAAGAAGAATTAAATGAGTTACCTATGGATGATTTTTCCTTTTTAAAAGAGGAGTATTATGAGGAAAGCCCTGTTTTTAAAATTCATCAGTTATTGTTTGAAAAAGCAATAGATAAAGGAGGCTCTGAAGATTCTCAGTTTGATTACCTTTTTAATGGAAATGATTATTGGGATTTTACTGAAAAATTAACAGAAGAACAGGAAGAATTATTTGTGAACTATTTTGATGCTTCTGGACATAAAATAGCCGGATATGCTGAGTTTACTCAATACGATCCGAGAGAGGATAATAACGAGCAAAATAAGGATATTCAAATTTTACAAATAGATGTTGATGATTATATAATGTTTGGAGATAGTGGAGTGGCACACATTTTTATTAGTAAAGAAAATCTTATTAAGAAAGACTTTTCAAAAGCTTATTTTTATTGGGATTGTTGTTAGAAACTAACATAATTAAATTATTACACTATTTTAAAAACAACAAAAACTCAGAAGTACTAAGCCTCTGAGTTTTTTTATCGTTTAAATAGAATAGGTGTTATGAAAGTACTTTTGCAATTTTAGTATTCACACGAATGTTGTTTTCAGCATCCAATCCCGGTTGCTCTCCATACATGTCAAACTCTAAGGTTACTTCAGGACGGAAGATTAAGCAATGGGTTGACCCTCCAAAATGGAACATTCCTAACTCATCACCCTTATGCACTTTGTCTCCGGGTTTTACTGTAATTTCACAGCTTGATACTTCTGCCATTCCTACCGGCATAACACACATTAAACCAATAGCAGGATTATCTGCTTGGATAAAAATAAGAGCACGAGTAGCAACTGCAGTCAGAAACTTTTGGGAGTTGTTAGGAGCAGAAGCATCCGGCTCTCCTTGTTGATTGTAAAATCCTTCATTTAAGTTTTCTAAATAATAGGTTCCGTTTACTACATATGCTTTTACAATGGTTCCGTTTACCGGACTGTGCCAACGATGAAAACTCAAGGCGCTTAAGAAAGCTTGATATACGGTACCACCTACAAATTGTGGGGTAAACTCATCCCAATTCATCATGTTTTCTAAGGAGTATTGTTGTCCTTTCATCCAAAACTGACTGGATAACTGTACGTTTTTAGCAATGCCTAAAGGAGCCGATTCACAGGCATTTACAATAATGTTATCGTTGTCGGGTTCACTTACCGGACGTATATGGCTGTAAAACTTTCTGGTAAAAAAGTCATCCCAACTTGTAAAACCATAATAAGGATCTTTAGGGGTACATTGAAAAATATCAGCAAAAGTAGCGTGTTCATCAATAGGGTTTTTACCTTCTCCTAAAGCATCTTTGGCAACTTTTACCATTTCATCTTGAGCGTCCGGACTTAACCAAGCAATAGCATGGTGTCTCGGATCATTTTCTACCAATACATATCTGGAATCTTTAGTAACTAAAAATTTAGACCAATGAGTTAATATTTTTTTAAATTGTTGATTTACCAAAGCATTAGAAAATACATCATAGCCAAAACTGGTAGCCATAGGCCAAGCCAATAATGCATTAATAGGAAAACCAATCATACCTGAAGGATCTTGATTGCTGTATTTTCCTTGTTGATAAGCTTGAGGAGCTGTGTACATAATGGCATTTAACAGTACCAAAAACTCTTCAAAATTAATAGGTTCCGGTTCCCATAATAAAGGAGTTCTTTTCTTTAATCTGTGAGCTTCAGCAAACATTCCTTGTACATTGGCATACAATACAGGATCTGTATAAACCATTTGCTTGAACTCTTCAATAGGTTGAATTAACGGACGAGGATTCTCAATAGCTGTTTTTCTTAGCTGTTGAATCCATTGTTCGATTTGTTGAGGATTTTTAGGTAACCATTTGGTTAATCCGGTGGTCGCCTGTTTTTTTTCTTGAGGTTTAAGTGTTTCTGTACTCATAATTAGTTTTTTAGGTTATATGGTTAGTAATTTTGGTTAATTCATAAGAGAAGGCTTATCTGTACTCCTTTTTTGTAGATATAGAGTGTGTGATAGAAAGTATCAACAGAGGTTAAAAGAAAAAGCTATTAACGTGCGTTGAGTGTTCTTAGTTGATAAAAGTTAGTGTAGCCGAAACAGATAAATTTATAAACTTATTAATGCAAAGCATGAATAACTATCGATCATTTATCGTATTTGTATATTAGTCTTTTAAATTTATGAAATTAAATTCACATAACCTTACGACTTTCCGTAATCAAACGGGGAAGTTTTCTTAATACTCTGAATTTGATTAATACTTTAAACAAAATAACATAACTTGTTTATTGTCAGTTGTAGAATTGACTTTAAGGGAGGTTTATCCATAACTATTGGATAATATCTTGATACAATTTTTCTTCCTTTTGGTCGGAAAAACTACTTGACACGACATTTTGAAAAAAATATTACATAAAGTGTTGATTTGAATCAAGAATTAAATAGAGAATACAATGCATATTTGTAGAAAATATATCACATGATTTTTAATACACAAGAACTCCTATCAGAATTAAAAGGTTATGTGCAGTCGCATATTAACTTTGTAATTTCTATACAAAATATAGAGGAGGCGGTATTGCAAAGGAAGTTAAGAGCAGATTCTTGGTCGGTATTAGAGTGTTTAGAGCATTTGAATTTGTATGCTAAGTTTTACAATAACGAAATAAAAAGAAGACTTGAAAAATCGAATACAAAGAAAACCTCTCAGTTTACATCCGGATATTGGGGACATAAGTTTGCTATGGATATGTTGCCAAAAGATGGAATGAGAACCATGAATACGTTTAAAAGTAAAAACCCGATATACTCAGTAGTAAAGAAAGATATCGTAATTACTGACTTTTTAAGATTGCAACAAGAACTATTACAGTTATTAGATGTGGCAACGGATAAAGATTTGACCAAAATAAAAACCTCAATAACTTTACCCTTGTTAAAATTCAGATTGGGAGATACTTTTCGTTTTGTTATTTATCATAACGAACGTCATGTGGTACAGGCTAAAAAAGTTTTGAACAGTTTGGGGGATTGATGTACTAGTGTGTCTCGATACAATTTTTTTCCTTGTTGAGCCTCGGTAAAAATCACTCGACATGGCAGGTTATTGGTTGTTAGTCTGAGTATCGACCTAAAGGGAGATGTATCGAGAACTTATTTTAGGATGATACACATATAAAAAAGAAAAGCCGGAAACAAGTGTTCCGGCTTTTCTTTTTTATTCAAAACGAGTACTATGCTAGCATAGTAACCGGATTTTCAATATATGTTTTTAACGTTTGTAAGAATTGTGCTCCTACAGCTCCGTCAACAGTTCTATGATCACAAGCTAAGGTTAATTTCATCGTATTTCCTACTACAATTTGTCCGTTTTTAACTACAGGCTTTTCAATAATAGCTCCTACAGATAAAATAGCTGAGTTAGGTTGGTTAATAATTGAAGTAAAGCTTTCAATGCCAAACATACCTAAGTTAGAAACTGTAAAAGTACTTCCTTGCATTTCAGCAGGAGAAATCTTTTTATTTCTGGCTTTTCCTGCTAAATCACGTACAGCTGCACCAATTTGAGTTAAACTTAAAGCATCTGTATGTTTAATTACAGGTACCACTAAACCTTCATCAACCGCAACGGCAACACCTACATGGATATGACTGTGGAATAACGTATTGTTATCAGTCCAACTAGTATTTACTTGTGGGTGCTTTTTTAAAGCCATAGCACATGCTTTTACAACCATATCATTAAAAGATACTTTGGTATCAGGAATCTCATTAATAGTTTTACGAGAAGCCATAGCATTGTCCATATCTACTTCAATGTTTAAGTAGAAGTGAGGTGCAGAGAATTTAGAGTTACTTAACGCCTTAGCAATAGCTTTACGCATTTGAGAGTTTTTCACTTCTTCTACCGATTCTTCACCTGCTATTGCAAAATTAGTTACTGCAGCAGGAGCAGGAGTTGTGGTAGGTTGTGCTACTGTTGAGGTTTCAACTTTAGCAGCAGGAGTATAGTTTTCTACATCCTTTTTTATAATACGTCCGTTTTCTCCGGAACCCTTAACGTTTGCTATGTTGATTCCTTTATCTTTTGCTATTTTTTTAGCCAAAGGAGACGCCAAAATCCGACCGCTCGCTGTGTTTGTATTATTAGCAGGAACTTCTGCCGGAGTCTCAACCGCTGCATTGGTTGTAGCAGTTGGAGTTTCTTCTTTTTTAGTTTCTGCAGGAGCTTCAGTTGAAGTTAAGGTACCTGATTTGTGAGCAGCTATTAAAGCGCTTACATCTGTACCTGCAGCACCGATAATAGCTAATAAACTATCTACCGGAGCGCTATCTCCTTCCTGAACACCGATATGTAATAAAGTACCTTCATAGAATGATTCAAATTCCATGGTAGCTTTATCAGTTTCAATTTCAGCTAAAATATCTCCTTCTTCTACTTTATCTCCTACATTTTTTAACCAAGAAGCTACGGTTCCTTCTGTCATCGTATCACTTAAACGAGGCATGGTTACCATTTGTACTCCTTCTGGAATAGCAACGCTTGCACTTGTAGATGAACTTTCAGCTTTCGGGCTTTCTGTAGTTTGAGTTTCTTCTTTTGTTGTTGAAGCAGAACTAGTATTTCCATTTAATAAAGCAGAAAAATCTTCACCTTCTTCACCAATAATAGCTAATAAACTGTCAACAGGAGCTGTTTCTCCTTCTTTAACACCTATGTAAAGTAGAGTACCTTCGTGAAAAGACTCAAACTCCATAGTAGCTTTATCGGTTTCAATTTCAGCTAAAATTTCTCCTTCTTCTACTTTATCTCCAACATTTTTTAACCATTGTGCCACAACACCTTCTTCCATAGTGTCACTTAAACGAGGCATGCTTATTACTGTAGCCATATTTTAATGAGTTTTTGTTGGATTTATTATTTTATAAATGGATAATCTTCTTGTTCGTAAACAACATCATGTAAAATGCTTAAGTCCGGATAAGGTGATTCATCAGCAAACTTTTCACATTCATCAACTAGTTGTTTTACTTCTTTATCAATAGCCTTGATTTCTTCATCAGTAGCATATTTGTTTTTTTTGATGATATCAAGAACTTGTGTGATAGGGTCTATTTTTTTGTACTCTTCAACTTCTTCTTTAGTACGATAGTGTTGAGCATCAGACATTGAGTGACCTCTGTAACGGTATGTTTTCATTTCTAAGAAAGTAGGTCCGTCACCTCTACGGGCTCTTTGAATAGCTTCATCAACTGCTTCCGCTACTTTAATAGGATTCATTCCGTCAACCGGTCCGCAAGGCATTTCGTATCCTAAACCTAATTTCCAAATATCTGTATGGTTTGCTGTTCTTTCAACAGAGGTACCCATGGCATATCCGTTGTTTTCTACAATAAACACTACCGGTAATTTCCAGTTCATGGCCATGTTAAAGGTTTCATGTAATGAACCTTGACGAGCAGCACCATCACCAAAATAACATAAGGTAACAGCATCACTTCCTTTATATTTATCTCCAAAAGCAATACCAGCTCCTAAAGGAATTTGACCTCCTACAATACCATGACCTCCGTAAAAACGATATTCTTTAGAGAAAATATGCATAGAACCTCCTAATCCTTGAGAAGTACCGGTAGCTTTACCGTATAATTCTGCCATTACTCTTTTCGGATCTTCTCCCATACCAATAGGCTGAACGTGGTTACGGTAAGCAGTAATCATTTTATCTTTGGTTAAATCCATTGCATGTAATGATCCTGCTAAAACAGCTTCCTGACCATTATATAAGTGTAAAAAACCTCTTACTTTTTGTTGAATATAAACTGCAGCCAACTTATCTTCAAACTTTCTCCAAAATAACATGTCTCTATACCAGTTGATATAGGTATCTTTGGTGATTTCTTTCATTATATATTAGTTGTTTATTTTTATTTCGTCCGTTTTTGCCTAACTTAAAAACGTAGCTACAAAAGTAGTAGTTTTTAATAATTTAAAAAAAGATTATAGTTAAAAGATATTTTTAGGAAAGTGTTATTTTTTAGCGTTAGATAACTTTACTTTTCTTTAGCTATAATTATGGTTGCTTTGGCACCTGTGGCTAAATTCCATTCGTTAGATGAAATTAGCATACCAGCATCATTATAAATCTTAAAGGCTGCGGTGTTAGGTCCTGAAGTTCCTTGGTTTAATGCCAGTATTTGAATGGTATTAACTCCTTCATCTAAAGGAATATTAAACGATTGAAAATTTTGTTTAAGGGTAAGGTTACTTACTACCGGAATTCCGTTAATTAATATGGTAACCATATCGCCATCCGGGTATTGGAAGTCTCTACAAATAATAGTAACACTTTTTGATTGCGTTCTAAAGCTTCCTAAGTCTTGATCTATTACCGGGTATTGGTATTGTCCGTTAATTTTTTTGAATGATTTCAGGTATTGCTCTTCAGCAATTTTGGCCTTGGTTAGTATACCTTTATTTAAATAAGCTTCGTCTTGTTGTTTCTTTTTTAACTCTTCCTGTTGTTTTTGATGTGCACTTTTAAAACCACTATCATTAGCAAAGTCTAAACTTTCAGGTTTTTTAATTTCTTTTGCAGAAACTTTAAATCCACCTAAAGATGAATTTCCTTTTTCTTTACCTCCGTTTGAACCATCTATTTGGGCAATGGTAATTGACGTATAGCCCAATAGAATAATAGCGAATAAATAGTTACCAATGTGTGTCATACAAAATAATTCTGAGCAAAGATAATGCCGATTTTAAACTATAGTCTAAATAAAGCGTTAAAAATTACTATTTTATAGGGAAGTCAAAATAAGTTTTAGGGAAAGGTTCATTTCGTAAGGTAAAATGCCACCACTCATTTTTATACGGTCTAAAACCGTGTTTACGCATTATATCTTGTAATCTCTTTCTGTTATTTTGTTGCTGTTGAGTAAGTTTTTGATAGGTGATATGTGAGGAAATACCAAAGAAATCATAAGGACTCCCCATATCAAGTTCTTCTTTTGTTGTTGTGTTTATAATAGTTAAGTCTACCGAGCTACCTCTGGAATGTCCCGATTTTGAAGCAATGTACCCCAGTTTAAATAAATGACGTTTGTTAAGAGTAGGGTAGTACTGTTGTTTCATTAGAGTATCATTAATCACTCTGGCCCATTTTACAAAATGATTAACAGCAGTTTGGGGTCTGTAAGCATCATATACCTTTAAGCTGAGCCCTTGTTTTAATAAATCATCCTGTACTTTTTTTAATGCTTTAGCAGTTTCTGTAGAGGTTATTAAAACATCATCTATATAGCCTTCAATAGGTATTCCTACAAAATTATTATGTTGGCAATATCGAAGTTCACGTTCTATAGTGGGCGCAATATCTTTTACATAAGAAAAACCTTTTGGCAGTTGCCCCCAAACCATTGCATTTATAAAGAAGGTAATACTAAGTATATATAAAGTTTTGTAATTCATGTAACCTTTAATTTATGGCAACCAAATAGGTTTTATCAACTACCGTATTTCGTGTTGCTTTGTTGACAAAGTTAAAGGTTAGCTTGGTAATTCTAAAATTCTGAAATTCTTTTATAATTGAATAGCTTATTTCTTGGGCTTTTAAGGTGTCTAATTGATGTTGACTAAGGTAAATTATTTCATTTTTATGTTTTGCAATTTCTTCCGGAGAAACCCTGATGATGGGAAGGTTATTGTAAAATTCAAAGCAAAAATGTGGAATGTCTCCTTTAATAAGGCTAACCTTTTTTAGCGTATTGTTAGCATATTGAGCAGCATAAACACCTCCTTGATATTTAAGAAGGGTTGGATAAAAACTAGTAATTAAAAAGGTGTAAAATGCTAAAAAGATGACAGAGCTGGTGATAAATACTTTGTAAACTTTATGAATGGTTTGATTGCTATAGGTGAAGTAGATAATAAGGGCACAAAGTACTGTTATAAGAAATAAAACAATATCTAGTGTATCAATCATTATATAATACACAATAGGAATTAGTAACAGGATTCCTATTGCAATTGATAACTGTATTAAAGTATATGTTTTTTGAAGTTTTATAGAATGTGTTTTGAGTTTATATATAAAGTCGGCGGTAAGAATTGCCATAAACGGAAAAACAATATTGGTGTAATGTGACAATTGAAATTTACTAATTGAAAAAACAAAGATTATTGTAAGTGTAGAGAAGATTGAATAAAATTCTTCGTTTTTATTAATGGTTTTAAAGTTTCGTTTGATTTTAAAGAAAAGAGCCAGGTAAAATAATACAGACCAAGGTAAAAAAGCCCATAATATAGTATGTATAAAGAAAAAAATGTTTCCTTCATAATTAACAATAGGACCGATGTTAAAGAAACGTCCGAATTGACTATCCCATAAGAAAAACTTAATTCCTGAAATTCCGTTTTCACCAAAAACTGTTTTTTCAGGATGTGCATCAAATTGTAAGTATAGGGTGTAAAGTTCCGGTAGCGTAAATAGAAACATTAAAATAAGTGCTACTAACCAAATAGGAGAGCATAGTTGTTTCCAGTTTTTTTTAATGATAAGCTCACCTCCAAGAGCAGCTGCTATGGGGATTAGAGTGAAAGTTCCTTTAGTCATTAAAGAGAAGGCTGCAAATAAACAACCTAATACTAAATTAATTTTAGTATTGAATTTTATGTATTTGTGAAAATAGTATACTGAAGCTATGATAAAACCGGTTAAAAAAGGTTCGGCTCTAACATCAAAATTAGAAAGTACGCTATGTAATGAAGTAAGTAAAATAATAACCGCCAGAATTGCGGTTTCTTTATTGTAGTTTTCTCTGGTAAACTTATAAGTAATCCAAACCCCAAAAAGAAATACGAAAACGGCGGGTAATTTATATGCAAAACTGTTAACTCCAAAAATTTTAAAAGACAAAGCGGTTAACCAAAAAGGAAGGTGAGGTTTGTCTAACCAATCTTTATCTAAAAAGAAAAGGTTTGTAAAATCATTATTGGTGTACATGGTTTTGGCAATGGAAGCATAGAGTGCACCATCAGGAGCCATGATGTCAAGAAATAAGCCTAAAAATGTTATGAAACCTACAAGAACTAAAATGCTGATTAGTATTTGTTTTGTATTCATATAAAGCATGTTTTAAGTTGGGGAAGAAACATAAAAAAGGCTTAACCATTGTAACCTTAATGTAATATCTTAGTAAGGAGATTTAAAGAAAATATAAACAAAAAAATAAGCCAAAACTCAACGAGTTTTGGCTTGTAAACTAATAAAACCAAGTATTAGTATTGTTAGGAGTTAGCTAACAAAATACTAATGTGTTTAGTGTCAACTATATTTTAATGTAAGCTAATTATTTTTTCCATTTTCCATTGATTGTTCTCTTTTTTCCAGATAGTAATAAATTTGCTGGGAACAGATTTTGCATCAGGTTCTTGTTTGTTGAAAAATTTATGATACCCAATTTCAACTGCACCATAATTCTGAATAGGATATACTTCTATACTGCCTTTAATTAAAGTTCGGGTAACTTTATTACAAATATTCTTTTTGGTAGATTCAAGAATATCTTTTTTAGAAGTAGATAGTCCGGTTTGATCGTGAAAGAATTCTACAGTATCACTTAAAATTTTAGCTTGAGTATCTATATCACAATTATTATAGGCATTAAAATAAGTAGCATCCATAGCTACAATTTCATTATAAAGATTCATATCCACAGGTTTATAAGTTGGAATTTCCTGAGTTTGCCCGTTCATAAACCATGATAAAAATAATGTATACAACAAGGTTAGCAGTTTGATGAAAAAGTTACCTTTAAAAAAGAAGTCAAAAAAAGAGTCCATAGTTTTAGCTTTTAATAGTGTTCGTTTTTAATAGTTACCAGATTTTAAATTCTGTAGTTTCTCCGTTTTCATAATTTCTAATGAATCCGTATTTACCATCGTTTTTAATAAATAAACTTTTGGTAGTTGTTTTTCCTTTAAAACCATCATTACAGTTAACTTGTATGGCGTATGTTTTAATTTTACCATTGTCGTAAAAAGTTGATTCAGAAAAATCGATATCTATGTTTTTACGTTTTTTAAACCAACGAGCTAGCTTTGTTAGCTCGTTTTTGGTGGTTTCAGTAGTAATAATCAGTTCGGCTTTAAAATCGTTTATAGTACTATCAAATAAAAAACTGATGTCTTTATTGTCGTCATTATCATCATCATTATCAAAGGTATCTTGTTTGGTATCTGAGTTTTCACTTTCTTTATTCGGTGTATCGCAATCCGTACAATCTAAACCTTTGGTAGTCATTTTAAAATGATGGTTTACCATATCTCTATCATATATATTTTCTGTATTATCAATATGGTGTAAGAAATCACGTGATGATCTTTCAAAATATACGGTTGTTCCTTCAGGAATATAAACAGTTACTTTAACCTCTTCATCTTTCCACATGTTTTTATAATCACTTAAAAAGAAGGCGTCAAAAACAATTACGTTGTTAGCAGATTTAAAGTTGTAATTAATATTCTCTGCATTTTTATTGGCATCATTACGTCTTCTTCCTTCAGATGTTTTTTTGATTTCTACATAAGCATTTCCGGTTTCGCTCTTTTTTACATCTATGTTTATATCATTTGAATACTTCATTTCTTTAGCATCAATGGTAACATCAATAGCATTGCTTCTACTACGTAAACTATGTAGGTAATATATGTTGTCATCATTAATAACTCTGATTTTCAAAGGCTCATTTTCATTATATGTAATGCTATGTTTGTTTACATAAGTTCCATCATAAGCACTTAATGTTTTATATTCAATAGCAGAAAAACCAATTCCCAATAAGGCAACTAACCATATTCCTAATAACGTAAGTACGGCAGTGGTACTAAGCTTTTTTATGCTTGGAGATAAAATTCGTAACCCTAAAATAAATAAAACTACAAACGGAATACCGATAAGGATAAAGAACAAGATAGCTAATAACCATTTTGGAATAGTAGAGTCATAGAAAAACGGAGGGTAGTGAACAAAATCACTATCAAAATTCAGAATTTCTAAACTACTAACAGAAAATGCACCTAATAGTAGTGAAATAAGCGTAACTCCGGCTATAAAGATTAAAAGCACTCCCATAAACTTTCCAAAAACTTTAAATACAGCAAGTAAGATTTTACCTAACGTATCAATAAAATCCTGAAATCCCGATTTAGTTTGTGCACGTAGTTTTTCATAGTCTGCACTTGTTATTTTATCGGAAAGTTCATGGGCACCATCTTTTAATTTTGATGATAGATTTTCAAACTCGTTACGAATTTTTTTTTCTATGTTATCAATGTTAACAGCTTCACCTTCCATTTGTAGTTTTTCAGAAGTAGTTTTAGCTTCCGGTAATAAAATCCATAAGATAATATATACTAAAGGAGAAAATCCACTAGCTAATAATAAGATAAAAGCTAATCGTACCCATATTGAATCTATGCCTATATAATGTCCAAGTCCGGAACATACACCTCCTAAAAATTTATCATCTCCATCTCTGAAAAGTTTTTTTGAAGAAGTTCTCTTACGACTGGTGTACGAAGAAGGTTCATCATACATTTCTTCTGCTTCAGCGTAATCTTCCGGTTGTCCCATAATGGCAATGATTTCGTCTATATCATTTTCATTAACCACCTGACGAACATCAGTAACCCTTTCTGATAACAGTTCGCTAATACGTGCTTCAATATCCGCTATAATTTCATCTTTTCCTTGAGGGTCATCACTCAATGAGCGAGCTATAGCGTCTAAATATCGCTTTAATTTTTGGTAGGCAATTTCATCTATATGAAAAAAGAAGCCGCCTAAATTTATATTAATAGTCTTATTCATTTCTAGTTGATTTTGTGTTTGTTACTTGGTTTACTGCGTTTACTAAATTAATCCAGGTTTTATCCAGTTCTTTTAAAAATAATTGTCCGTTTTCTGTAATAACATAATATTTTCTCGGAGGTCCAGAGGTTGATTCTTCCCATCTGTAGTTTAATAACCCTGCATTTTTTAGTCGAGTTAGTAAGGGATAAATGGTACCTTCAACCACTATCATTTCTGCATTTTTTAAGGCCGATAGAATTTCTGAAGTATAAGCATCTCCATTTTTTAAAATAGATAATATACAGTATTCTAACACCCCTTTACGCATTTGAGCTTTCGTGTTTTCTATCTTCATTGAGTGTCTTTTAAGTGGTTATTTAATAAATTTTATAGTAAATGGATATTTATATACTTCTCCATTATTAGCTTTCATTGCCGCAATAATTATAAGTGCAATTTTTATCAAGCTTACTATACTAACTAATGAGGCAATTCCTAAAAAACCAAACAAACCATTACGTGAATGATGATTTCCTAAATCAAAATCTACATTAATACCATGAAAAATATCTAAAATACTTCCAAAGAAAAAAGAGAAAAAAGAAGCTCCTAAAATAAAAATGTATAAACCAAAACTTATATTAAAGTTTACCGCTTCTTTACCATGCTCATCTAAATATGGGCTTTTATCTTTTAAAGTTTGCCATATTATTAATGGAGTTATAATACTACCAAAAGGAAATATGTACCCTGCAAAAGAAGATATATGGATTAAAAAAGCATTAGTATTTTCATTGTTGTGTTGCATAATAATATGATTTATATAATACTTGACTATGCAAATATATATATATTATATGATACTATGCAATACATAGTACTAAAAATTAACATAATTTAACATATACTTATAGTGTAATTAATTGAATTAAAAGTTGTACATTGCCCGTAAACACTATATAAATGAAGTTTACACCTCGAAAAATTAACGCCTTTTTATTTTTTAAATTACCAGCTGCTTTTATTACAGGAATAAGAGTAAAATCGATTTCAAATGATAATTCTGTTGTTTTAGTAAAGCACAAATGGATTAATCAAAACCCTTTTAAATCGATGTTTTGGGCAGTGCAAGGAATGGCGTCTGAGCTTTCTACAGGAATTTTGGTAATGAAAGAAATTGATGAATCCGGAAAAAAAATATCGATGTTAGTTACCAATATGAATGCAATATTTACTAAAAAAGCTACGGGCAGAATTAAATTTGAATGTAATGACGGTGCATTAATAAGAGAAACAATTAAAAAAGCTGTTGAAACAGGAGAAGGGCAAACGGTTATTGTAGTTTCAGAAGGAATTAATGAAGAAGGAGTTTCCGTTTCACGATTTGAATATGAGTGGAGTTTAAAAGTAAAATCGTAACAAAATTAAATTGTAGAAGTCTAATAAGAAAAACGAATTATTATGAATGCACACGAAATTGATTACCGAATTTACGGTGAAGAAATGCAATATGTAGAAATTGAGTTAGACCCGGAGGAAGGCGTAGTAGCCGAAAGTGGAAGTTTTATGATGATGGAGTCAGACATACAAATGAATACTATTTTTGGGGATGGTTCTAATCAGGAAAAAGGACTATTAGGTAAAATCTTTTCTGCCGGAAAGAGAATTCTTACCGGAGAAAGTTTGTTTATGACAGTATTTACTAATGTTGGAAGAGGTAAAAAACAGGTGTCATTTGCTTCACCTTATCCTGGAAAAATAATACCTATTGATTTAACAGAATTCGGAGGAAAGTTTATTTGTCAGAAAGACGCTTTTTTATGTGCTGCCAAAGGAGTTTCAATCGGAATAGAGTTTTCAAGAAAGTTAGGTAGAGGGCTTTTCGGTGGTGAAGGATTTATTATGCAGAAAATGGAAGGAGATGGTATGGGATTCATTCATGCCGGAGGTACAATGGCTAAAAAAGTATTACAACCAGGAGAAATATTAAAAGTGGATACCGGATGTATTGTTGGGTTTACAAAAGATATAGACTATGATGTTGAGTTTGTAGGAGGCATTAAAAATACCATTTTTGGAGGAGAAGGATTATTTTTTGCAACTTTAAGAGGTCCGGGTACAGTATATATTCAATCATTACCATTTAGTCGTTTAGCAGGAAGAGTATTGGCAATGGCACCTCAAACCGGTAAAGGAGATAGAGGTGAAGGTAGTGTTTTAGGTGGTTTGGGTAATATATTAGATGGAGATAATAGATTTTAAAATCTTAGTATACAATCATAAAAAAATCCGCATTTAGCGGATTTTTTTATGGTAATATTTTCAAGGGTATACTTTTAAACTATATACCTAATTCTTCAAACATATTAATTAGCTTTTCTCCGTCAGAAGGTCTTGGAGCGTTAGGGCTAATTATATTTCCTTCCGGATCTACCATAATAAAACGTGGTAATCCTTTAATTGCAAACTTTTTAATAAAGTCAGATCCGAAAGATTTGTCAGCAAATAATTGAACACCTCCCATTTCTTTTTGCTCAATGGTTTCTTTCCATTTATCTTTTGCGTTAAGGTTATCAACGCTAATGCTTACAAATTCAATATTTTTATCGTGATACTGTAATTCTAATCTTTTTAATAAAGGTGTTTCACGCTTACAGAAACTACACCAAGTAGCCCAAACATCAATATATAAGTATTTACCTTTTCCAAGTAAATCATCTAATGAAGTTTTACCTCCACTATAGTTCTCATAATTGTCAAATTTAGGACAAGGTTTTCCTTTGGCTGTTAATTTTAAAGAGTTGTAAATGTCAGTAATTCTATCTTCATGTGCTTTGTTGGTAGAATACGACATGAATTTTTTGTAATAATCCTCTAAATCTTCGGCAAACGTAATACCGTCTTGAGCTTTACTAAATAAAAGATCATTTTTAACAATACTGTCATTTACTTCTGTTTGGATAGTTTCCATATATGTTAAATAGAAATCTCCATCCTCAACTAATTTGTCATTTGTAATTTTCTGAAGTTCTTCAGTAAGAATAGTTCTGTAAAATTCAGAATTTACATAATCTTCACCACTGTTAAAGTTTATTTTATCTAAAACAGAAGGAAAGCTTTCAGAAACTACAAAATCTTTATTACCGCTTAAAGCAGGGTAATACTTTGGGTAGTAGTATAAGTCTCTTAAATACTCGTAGTCAATGTTTTTGATTTCTTTCTTTAAAAAAGATTCAGGTAATTTACTATTGATAGCTAAATCAGTTAAATCTTTTTTATACTTTTCAACTTTAGTCAAAAAAGCATCTTCTTCTAAGCTAAGTAAGTCTCTTAAGTTACCTATTTGCTCTTCAAACATTTTGCCTTTCTTAATAAAGTAAGTACCGATTGCAGCATTAGTTCCTTCAAACTTAATAGCATCTGGATTATTGTAGTCTAAAAGAATTTTAAGATCTTCATTTTTTGTTAGATAGATATTAAATTTTCTTTTATTAAAAGTTAAACTGTAATAACCGTCTTTGTCAATCTTTAGAGTGTCTACAAAGTTTTTTGCTTTTCTGTCAAAAGATATGTTCTCATCAAACTCAAATCCTTCAAGCTTAATATCTCGTTTGTTGAAATTTTCAACAGAGCCTGATAAAACAAGGTAGTCTTTAACAGGTTCTTTCTTACATGAAAGTATAATACCTCCTATGAGGGTTAAAAGTACTATTTTTTTCATTCTTATGTATTTAGGTAAATGTAGTGTTTAAAGATTCGAAAGTACTTTATTTAGTTTTCTTTTCAAAGAAATTAACAAAAAATTTCTGCTAAAGAGCGTCTTTGTAGTATGTTTTAACTCAGTTAAATAAGTGTGTGGGTTGAAAATAATAGGTTGAAAATTTAAGACTTAGTAGAATTTAAGAAAAAAACTGAAGCATTAGCCTCAGTTTTTCTTTCTTTTTCAATAACAATTATCCCCACAAGCTTTTTTTAATTAGTAGTAGACGATTTTTCATAGTAAACGTATTAATTGTTAAAGCTTTGTTAAAACAATAATTGTACCAGTTTTTAGAAATTATTAAAGAAAATTAATAAAAATTGATTTTTTATAAACTAAGTACTGTGTTTTTTGTAAAAAACAACATTTATACCAGTATTTTTTACGTTTAACTAAAAAGATGGTGTAGTTGTAGCTTTTTTTAAGACACTCAGGGAGTTAATGCAGAAATTTGAAGTAAGTAAAGTTAGAAAAGTAGTCAATAACTTATTTAATTTTTGCTTTTAAAAAGAACAAGAAATTATACATTATGAATGATCAAATTTTATTTCCACTGGAAATTGAAGCCTACAGAATAGGCGAAGACGATAAAATATCAATAATGGCAAAAGGATATGAGGAAGGATATTGTAAAATCAAAATTCAAGCTTCAGCGGCTACAATCTATCCTCCTGTATATTTGGTCATGGGAGAACCTTGTAAAGAAATAGGTTACTTTCCATACTCAATACAAAAAACGATTCCTTATCCAAGTAATATAGACTATGTGCAATTTCAAACGGTTGCCGGTACAAAAAGAATACCGATTATAGATGTATTGGAAGAAACCGAGGTTGATGTAAAATCATTAGTGTCAATAGACGAAAATCAAGTAATAGGTTTTTCGTATAATTCTATTGATATTAATAAAGCAATAAATGATGCTGTTAATAAACTTAGAAAGTTAAACCCAGATTTTATTTCTGCCCAACTAAAAACATCTGGGGTGGTTTCTTTAAAATCTCTTTCTAATTTTAATTTCTATTATGCTATTATGGAAATAGATGAGTAAAAAGAAAAAATAAGTACAATAAAATTATGTTAATAGAGTTTTAGTAATGTAGTAATTAAAAAGCCCCCTATAAAAACAGAGGGCAAAGAAGTTTACTTAACTTACAAGGGGAAAAATTTAAGTAACTGACTACAAGTTACGAAAAAATAACAAAAAGATAAAATTTTAATAACAAAGAAATTGTCTTTTTAAAAAATACTGAAAAAGTCTTTCTGAAATATTGAATGCGAAAAGTAGGGAAAATAGGGAGCTTCAGAGGAAGCTCCCACACTATACACTTAAAAACCCTTCTTACAAATCTATAAGCTAAATAGTGGCGCAAAAGTCTGAAAAAAGATTTACATGGGCAATAAGTAAAACCACTAATTATTAATAAAGGGGTTTTACTAGTGCTTATCCATAGAAACCATTAATATATAAGGTCTGAAAATCAATTTTTTTATAGAAATTTTAGAGGAAGGTTAGGTTGAAAAATGATTGTTTATGTTAATAAAATGTCATTTTAAAATAAAAAAAAGGTTCTTACAAAATAAGAACCTTTTTAAAAATGATTTTTCTTTTAAAAAAATCTACTACTAAACTATACTACTAATCTTTTGACACAAGAAAAAATAAAAAGTCACAGGAATATAAAAAAATAAAAAAAGCTCCCGAAGGAGCTGATAAACAAAGTTAAAAGGGGATAATAAGAGGTTTGGTTAGTTTTGGTTGATATTGATATAACTTATAAAAATTCCTACTCATTGGTCCGAGTAGGAATTTTCCCCTTGAAATATTAAGCTGTCCGAAAATTTTGATTCCAAACTTATTGCAATTTAAAACAAAAGATTAGTGTGTACAATAAGTAGAATCCCTATATGTTAACTCATGGTTTTTACCTAGTCTGCTACTCAATAACCATGAGCTAATTGATTTTGTAGATTTAGTAAATTAACACGAATAACCTTGTTTTTTGGGGAGGAACGGAAAAATAAAGTATAGATATATTTTATTTCTAAATAAAAGAATTAAAAAAGTTATAGAGATAAGATTATAAAAAATACAGAAAGGTAATTTTATATAATAAAAAAAGCCTCTCTTTAGAGAGGCAAACACATTAATATAGCCTGTGATATAAGATAACTATGGATTCACATCCATAACCTACTACTACGGTTCAAAATTACAGGATTGAAAGAATAGAACTGTTAATATAGATTAAAGAAAAGTTTATGAGAAGTAAAACTTAAATCAACTTAAAATTTAATACTAATAAATAAAAAAAGAATGTCCAAAATTGAACATTCTTTAATAGATTAATAAAAATAAATTTGTGGGAGGAATTTGGATTTTAAACAGCTAAATATTTATAAACCCTACCACATAAATGTTTTTTAACTAAAATATAACAAACTTAAAATTGGTTCATAAATGCAGTATAAATGTTTCTTTTTAGGGAACTCTTTTATTGAATGAGATTTACTTTATGTTTCATTTATATGTTTATGAACCAAGATAAGCTATGAAATGATAAGAAATTTCTTGAATTTTATATGGACCACTAAAATTATTTATTGTCTATAATTAAGACACTTCCTAAATTAGAAAGTCACACTTTTTTGTTGAAAGATTAATGTTTAATTTGTTGATAACTAATTTTATATAAATTAAATAAAAAAGTTAATAAATCATGGGGAAAGGTTTTTTGAAATAAAAAAGTAAAGAGAAATATATAATAATAGGGATAAAAAAAACCGAGATTTTTAAATCTCGGTTTTCCTTGTAGCGAAGGGGGGACTTGAACCCCCGACCTCAGGGTTATGAATCCTGCGCTCTAACCACCTGAGCTACCTCGCCTGATTGCGGGTGCAAATATAGATGTTTTTTTAGTTTGGACAACAAAAAAAACCATTTTTTTTTTAATAAAATTTATATATATTGGCGCTTAAACGTAAAAATAAATGAGTAAAGTTAAATTTGAATTAGAATTTCCTATACATGCTTCTCCAAGCATGTTATATCAATATTTAGCCACACCGGCAGGTTTAGAAGAATGGTTTGCTGATAGAGTTAATTCTAGAGGGAAGTTGGTAACTTTTATGTGGAACGATTCAGAAGAAGAAGCTAAAATTGTGTCTAGCAAAGCTGACGAAAGAATTAAATTTAAATGGGTAGATAGTGACGGAGATGATAGCTTTTTTGAGTTTAAAATTCAAGTAGATCCTCTTACAAAAGATGTAGTTGTTATTGTTACTGATTTTGCTGATGATGAGGATGAAGTTGATGAGGCAAAAATGCTATGGGAAAACCAAATAGAAGAATTAAAACATACCATAGGAGCTTAATTACTAAAGAAGCGAAAAAAACTCGACAATTTTGTCGAGTTTTTTTATGCGTTCAACTTACTTAAATTAGTAAGTTTGCAATCGTAAAAATTGAACAATGGTAAATTTTAACGGAACTATAGTTTCTTCGGAAAAAGCATTAATATCTCATCAAAACAGAGCTTTCAAATACGGCGATGGAGTTTTTGAAACTTTGAAAGTTGAGAACGGAAAAATAATTTTCTTTGAAGACCATTATTTTAGATTAATGGCTTCTATGAGAATGCTTCGAATGAAAATTCCTATGCAATTTACCTTAGAGTTTTTACAAGATGAAATTGTAAAGACAGTTAGTGAGAATAAGTTAATTGATGGAACTTGTAGAGCTAGACTTACTGTATACAGAAAAGATGGAGGTTTGTATACTCCGAAAACCAATGAGGTTACTTATTTAATCGATGTGGCCCCGGTAACAACTACTAATCAAGAAGTTTATGTAGTAGATTTATTCAAAGATTTTTACAATTACTCAGGATTATTATCTACGGTAAAAACTACTAATAGAATGCTTAATACATTAGCTTCTATTTTTGCAGAAGAAAATGAGCTTGATAATTGTATTTTATTAAATGAAAACAAAGGAATCGTAGAGGTTGCTAATGGAAATATTTTTATAGTTAAAGATAACCTTATAAAAACTCCGGCTTTAACTGAAGGATGTATAAAAGGTGTTATTAGAAAAAAAATTATAGATATTGTTACCAAGCATCCTGAGTATACCATAGAAGAAACTACTATATCACCTTTTGAACTTCAGAAGGCAGATGAAGTGTTTATAACCAATGCAATTATTGGTATACAATCGGTAACTAATTATCGTAAAAAGACATTTAAAACAGACGTGGCTAAAAAACTACAGAATAATTTGAATATCGTAAGTGTAACTACTCACTAATTCATTTGAATATCACTAGGAGCGTTAGCCCAAATTCTATATTCGCCACCTCGTTTTAATAGTTGATTTTTCCATAAGGTTTCATAATCTATGGCAAAAATATTAGGGTATTTGTTTTTAGATACAAACCAAGAATTTGTTTTTAATTCATCTTCTAATTGATGAGTACCCCATCCGGAATATCCTAAAAAGAAACGAATATCATCCGGATGTACTTTTTGATTGTTCAGGTGTTCTTTTAAACATTCAAAATTACCACCCCAATAAATACCATCAGTTACTTCAATGCTGTTAGGAAGTAGTTCAGGAACCTTATGAATAAAATATAAATTATCTTGTTCAACAGGGCCGCCCTGATATACTGTAAAGTCACAATCTATACCGGGAATTAAATCACTGAGGGTATAGTGTAAGGGTCTATTCATAATAAAACCTACCGAACTATTTTCAGAGTGCTCAGTAAGTAATACAATAGTTCTTCTAAAAGAACTATCGTTTAAAATAGAAGGCTCAGCTATCAACAGCCTACCTTTTTCGGGTTTTAAAACACTCACAGGCATAGAATCGCATTTAAAACTCCAATATAAGTAAAAAATTAATAAAACTTTAACACAAAAGATAAAATATGTTAAATTACAGTTTTTGAAGAGCTTCAATAACTTCGTTTCGTTTTCTTACAGAAACGGGTATGGTTTGGTTGTTTTGCAATACAATATATCCACCGTCGGATTTAATAAATTCTTTAACAAATTGTAAATTAATAAGATGGCTCTGGTGAACTCTAACAAAACCGTATTCTTTTAAAATGTCTGCAAAATATTTTAAGGTTTTTCCAACAACAATTTTTTGATTGTCATTCATGAAAAACTCGGTGTAATTATTGTCTGATTTACAGTGTATAATATCATCTAAATTCACAACTACTATTTTATCTGAAGAGTGTAATGATATTTTTTTGGGGCGTTGATTAGGATGTGTTATAGAGTCATGTAACACTGTTAATTGTTCTCTATTGGGAGAAAGTTGAAACTTAGCTTTTGTAATAGCTTTGTTTAAATCATCAGTAGAGTAAGGTTTTAAAATATAATCAATAGCAGCAAATTTAAATGCTTTAATGGCATACTCATCGCTGGCAGTAACAAATATTATTTTAGATGATAAATTAGGATGGATTTCAAGTATATCAAAACCGGTACCATCTCCCAGCATTATATCTAAAAACAATATTTCTGGTTGGTGCTGTCTGAGTAATTTTGAAGCTTCCACCACGCTTTGAGCAGTTCCTATAATTTCAATTTCAGGATGTTTACTTGTTAAATCATTTTGAAGCATTTCTAAAGCTGGAGAAAAATCATCAACAAGAATAGCTGTTAGTTTATTCATAATTAAAAGTCGGTTTTTAATGGTATTTTAAACCAAACTTTGGTTCCCTTAACCATATTGTTTTCTTTAATCTCGGTAAAATTAATAGAAGCTTCCGGAGCTAAGCTCATTATACGATCTTTGGTAACTTCAATAGCTAATGAAGCATGAGTTTTTACCTTTTTTTCTTTTTTAGATTGGTTAATACCTATACCATTATCAATTATTTCACAATGTAAAAAGTTATGTATGTTGTAGAAAATAATAGATATTTCTCCGTTTTCTTTATTTTTTATACCGTGCTTAATACTGTTTTCTATAAATGGCTGAATGAGCATTGGAGGAATTAAAATTTCTTCTGTATCTAAAGTAAGTTTTGAAATAATAGAATAGGTAAAAGGAAAACTACTCATTTGTTGCTCTAAAGAAATATAATTTTCAAGAGTAGTTATTTCTTCAGACAAACTAACTTCTTCCTTTCTTGAGGTATTTAATATAGAACGTAATAAACTTGAAAATTTATTGATAGTTGTGTTTAAATCATCTAGTTTTCCGGAGTTACCGAGTGCTTTTATACCATTAAGTACGTTAAAAATAAAATGAGGGTTCATTTGTAATTGTAACGCCTTTTGTTCTAGTGAAAGCAAATAATTTTCTAACTGTAATTGTTTAATTCTGGATTCGTTTTTAGCTCGGAGTTTTTTAATATAGAAAAATACCCAAAGGCTAATAAGAGCAATCAGAAAACCTAAAGAAGTCCACTGAAACCAAGCTTTTTTATATAGCGGTTTATCAATATAAAATTGAAATTGTATAGGTTTACTTTCGTTTTCATTGGCAATTTTTGACTGTACAGAGAACGTATACTCACCAGCTTGTAAGTTTGCTAAGTTTACAGAACTTTTATTAGACCAGGGACTGTAATCTCCGTTTAACTTATAACGATATAAAATCTTTTTAGGGTTGTTAATATCAACAGATTTAAAGGAGAAAGCCAAATGATTTTTATTTGAGGGTAGTTTTAAGATACCTTTATAACTGTTAAAATTAATGCTATCAATAGTTTTGTATAATACTTCAATATTTTCAAAGGAAATGCGAGGCGTTGCTAACGTTTGTTTTGTGTTATTTTCAAATTTATAAACACCATTATTTACAGTGGCAATCCAAATGTTTTGCTGTTTGTCTTCAAAAACATCAGAAATAGCATTTGTTTTTAAAGAATTGTATTTATTCATTTTACGATTAAATGAAAAGTTTTGATTTACTATTTCTATACCTTCATTTGTTGAGAATACCCAGTATTGATCACGTACTTTTCTGATTCCTTTTATATTTGAAGTTGTCAGCGGAATGGTAGTGATTTTTTTACCCTGTATAATTTTAATACCGTTGTTTAGTGTGCTGGCAATTACTTGGTTTTTATCAATAAGTATTGATGTATAGTGTAATGTATCAATACGTTCAATAGACTTTGCATTTAACAAATTATCTATTTTCCATAGTGCTTTTTCCGTAGCCACCCAATAAGAAGTTCCGTCAAATTGTATATCGTTTACAGTATTTAAGTCAATTTGATAGTTGGTGCGAAGTGGAGCTAAAAAGCCATCACCAACTCTATACATTCCTTTGTCTGTTCCTATAAAAATAACACGCTTAATTACCGATATACAATTTACTTTTTTACATTCATACGATAGAAAGTTTTGATTTCTTTTAATTAGCAGAGCGTTTGGGGCTCCAATAAGTAAACTATCTTTATGACTAAAAACGGTAGTTACAAAATTTGTTTCTAAACCATCTTTTCTTGAAAAATTTTTAAAATCGTTTCCGTCAAAACGAGTTATTCCTTTGTTAGAAGAAAACCAAAGATATCCTAGTTGATCTTGCGTTATTCCGGTAATGGTATTGCTAAGTAATCCGTTGCTAACAGTATAATTTTTATACGAATTTAAATGATGATTTTGTATTAGAGTATCAGACTGTGTTATATTACTATAATTCATGTCTTGAGCTAACATTAATGCAGCCTTAAAGAAAAAAAGTAAATAAATTTTAGGGTTTAAAAACTTCATATAGCAAACTTACTTAAAATTATACCAATTCAGATTATTTATTAAATAAGGAGAAAAAAGACCGCTATTATTAAGTTTTTTTAATAATAGCGGAAACAACTACTCCTCTGCAAGAACATTTAAAAGAGGATAATAAAGCAATTTAGTTTAGATTATTTCATAGCGTATAAACGTTTATTAGTGGTATCTGGTTTTACATGTTCTAAATCACCGTATGGTTTAGTTATTGGTTTTAAAACACATAAAACAGTAGATAGTCCTTTTATTGTTAATTTACTATTTTTTACGTGCCAACTCCATCTGAACTTTTCAATAGGAATAGCAAGTTTTTCTATTTCTTTAACAAGATCTTCATCATTTGCTATCCAATCCATAACTTCCTCTTCAATGGTAAAAGAAGGAATTTCATCGTCTGAATTATGATAATCAAATTCAAATTTAACAGGAACATTATACTGAATTGTATAAGGTTCACCTACATAGCGCTCTCTTTCATTTGTTAGTGCAGAAAACCAGTCTATTTCTTTTTCTTCAGGATACTTTTTGGAAATTTCTTTTGATAGATCTACTTTCCCGGGTGAATGTGCTGTAGGATAAAAAATATAGTATGGTTTTGCTAAATAATGATCTGCAAACTCACCTCCAAATACATTGTAATATGGAGACGCTATAACCTGAGGTGTTTTATCAGTAATAAAAGCGCCCTTAAGTGTATTGATAAGCTCTGTTTTTTCTGCTAATTCATTAGCATGGAAAATAATTTTAGTATCATGGGTAATTACATTTTTAAGAGCAGGTAATTCCCCTTTATTTATACTTTCCTGTAATGAAAAAGCATTGATTTTTTCGCCATTAACAACCGTTTCTAAATTCATACCCAACTGCGGAGTGTTATTATTCACTATATGAATTTCTCCGTATGGATTTTTAGAGGCATTGGTGTTTAACCATTGAATAATTTCTTCTAAAGAATAAGTTCCTTCTACAATTTGAAAATCTTTATTAGCAAAATAAGTGATAGCTCCGGAATAAAAATTAGTCTCATTGGCATCGTATCCTGTTATAAAAACAACCGGTTTTCTAAAAGTCATTTTTTCAGCGGACTTTTCTGTATTTTCGGCTGTTATTTTACCTTCTTGTTGTAAAGTGTTATCAACTTTTTTACCATTTTTACAACTTGTAAAGTTTCCGATTAGTAATAACAATCCCATTGTCATTCCTACTGTTTTGATTGTTCTTTTCATAATTTATTGTTTTAAGGTTATTACTAAGTTTTTTGTAGTTTCAAAGTTTATAGGCAGTTGATTTAAAATTTTCCGTAGGTTTCGGTCTAATTGCCAAATACCATCTTGTTCTTTTTCTGTTTTGGCAATTTTCCCGTTAGCATCTATATATAATTTTAATTGGGAGTATTTTTGTAAATACATTTCTATAATGGCGGTGTAATGGTTTTCTAACTTCATAATTTCTTCGTTTTTATATTTCAAAAGTAGTAGAGAAGAAAAGCTTAATTTAGGAGTAATTAGAATTCGTTGCTACTAAATTAGAATTCGTGAGGATAAATAAAAATCCCTCATTTGTAGATTGTAAATGAGGGATAAAAAAGGCAATTACAGGGGGATTTATTTGCTAGATTTTAAAGGATGAAACCAGTCTTTGAGTTTTAAGTTGAAGTTTTTATTTACTTGATAAATGATTCAATAACCTGATTGATTTTTTCTTCACTATTAGTTTCATCAGAAAATAGATACTTATATAAAGGTTGATCATCTACCTTATTTTTTAGACTTAATGTTTTATGTTTATTGTAAACATTTTCCCATTTTAGTCTTACTGTTTTCCATTTTGCTTCGTTTTTTTTCCACCAATCTTGAGCGGTTTTACATCGACTATCCGGCACTTTTACATATGTATTGTATCCTTTTTCGTGAGCTAATACAAGATCATCATTACCGGAATTTCTAATTACCTTTTTATTATTTTGATCATGTAGCCATCCGTAATCTGTAATTTCATGCCTGTTACCTCTTATAGTAACATTGTAATCATTTCGTTTTGTGTACTCTCGTCTTGGAAGTGGAGCATCAGCTGTACTTTCCCAATAACTTTTTCCATCTATATGAACCCAGCTTCCTGATCCTTCATAACGAGGACTATCATCTACTTGATATACTTTTTGGGTCCATTGCTTTTGAACTTCAGCTTTAGGCTTCTTCTTATAGATCCATGTATTGTTGGCGTTGTAGCTGTAAAAATCTTGATTTTGATATATCCAATCTTGTCTCCAATGTTTAATTATATGAGGAGATGATGAATTACCTACTTGCAGTAAATGTTGAATTGAAATTTCATTTTTTTCATCGGTAATAATCGCTGCCCATTCCAAAGCTTTGTCTGTTTTTGTTTTTGAGGGTTTGTAAAGAGAATCGTTACTGTAATTAAACGTTTCAGCAAAATTGAAGGTAACTTCAAAACAACCACACATGTTTTTTATAGCAGCTCTGTCTTTGTTTTTTTTACTCTGAGCATTACTTATGCTAGGTATCAGTAAGACAAGTGATAACAAAAATAGTTTTCTCATTTCGTTTTTATTTTGATTAAAAAGTTTCGTCAAAAATATAAAATTAATTTAGATTGATTAAAAATAACATATATATTTGTATTAAAATTATTAAGAATGTTTCTAAATAAGTTGTGGTTTTGTTGTCTTTTTATTGGTTTTTCAGTTTTCTCTCAAAAAGAAGAGAAAGAGTTGAAAGATGATTTACCTACACATACTTTAGAAGAAGTTATTGTAACAGCAACAAAAACAGTGCGACAATTATCATCTGTTCCCATGCCGGTTACCTTAATACCTAAACAGCAAATACAACAATCCGGTTCTGTTAGATTACGAGACATTTTAGCAGAGCAAACTGGAGTTACTTTAATTAAAGATGTAGGTAATTCTGAAGGAGTTCAATTACAGGGTATTGCAGCTGATTACACTTTAATATTGATTGATGGCGTTCCGGTAGTTGGCAGAACTTCAGGAAATATTGATTTAAACAGAATTACGGTAAATAATATTCGGCAAATAGAAGTTGTAAAAGGTCCTTCCTCAGCATTGTATGGTTCTGAAGCTATGGGAGGAGTAATTAATATTATTACAGAGCAACCTTTGAAAAATGAAAAGAAAGGGCAGTATCATGTTTTTACAAGAGGTGGCGCAAAAGAAGAATTAGATATTAATGGTACTGTAAGCTATAAAAAGGATAGGTTTGGAATTACAGGAGGAGTTAATTTGAATACTAGCGGAGGTTTTGATTTAACTCCGAAAACACCTTTAAAAACAACGTATCCGCATACTAACTATACAATACATTCGCAACTGGGATATGATTTTTCTAAACAGGTAAAAGTAACTATTTCTTCTCGTTATTATCAACAAAAGCAATACGTAGAAACCTATACGAATTCGGAAACTGATTGGAATTTAAATACTCAGATTCAACAGCAGTTATCTGATAAATGGGGTATTGATTACACTTTTTACGGAACAAGGTATACAACGATAAGTACTCTTCATAATTCAACATCTCAGTTTAACAGAAGTCTATTTAGACCAGAAATAAGAACTCAGTTAAAGCTGGAAAGCGGTGATACGTTTATAGGTGGTATAGGTATAAATTTTGATGCGTTAGATAGAACGTCAATTAACGGTGCAAAACAGTTTAAAGCATGGTATTCCTATGTTCAGTATGATTTTACCCCAGTTACAAAGTTAAACCTGGTACTAGGAGCGCGTTATGAAAATAGTAATAGTTATGCATCAGCTTTTAGTCCTAAAATTTCTTCAAGTTATAAAATAAGTCCAAAGCTAATGTTAAAAGGATCTGTAGGGTATGGGTTTAAAATACCGGATTTCAGACAGTTATTTTTCGATTTTAATAATGTAACGAATGGTTATATAGTGTTGGGTACTCACACAATTCATAATAGATATGAAACAATTACTGATGTATCTACGGTACAAAAACAATTAAAACCGGAAACGTCTATTGGTTATAATATTGGTTTTCAATGGAAGCTAGTGAAGGGAGTAAAAATTAATGTGAATGGATTTAGAAATGATATTAAAGATTTAATAGATACATATGATACTCGTTTGGAGTCTCAGGTTTTAGGGTTGCCACAAGGTACTCGTATTTTTTCTTATCGAAATATTAATAATGTTTTTACCCAAGGAATAGAAGTAGATATTGATTATAAAATCAATAAAAACTTTCATCTTCTAACAGGATATCAATGGTTAGATTCCGGGAATAAAGAAGAAATAGCACAAATTAAAAACGGAGTTTATTATAAAGATACCAATGGTGTATCTCAAGAGTTAGACAGTCAATCGTACGTAGGGTTAGCTAATCGTTCAAAGCATATGATAAATGCCAGACTGTTTTATGAAAATCAAATCCATCAGTTTTCGTTGAGTTTAAGAGGTGTTTACAGAAGTAAATATGTTCCTTTTGATACTAATAATAATTCGGTAATAGATGAATTTGATCATTTTGTTAAATCGAATATTCAACTGAATGCAGCATTCACCAAAACTATTTTCAACGGTATAAATGTACAGTTAGGAGTTGATAATGTACTGAATGAGACAGGTACAAAAAATAAAGCGCTATTTAATTATACAGATACTAATGGAAATATAATTCCTAATGAAGCCTATTTACAATTAGGAAGAACTTATTATGGAAAACTACAATTTAATTTTTAAAAACAAGATTATATCATGAGAAACTTAAAAACACTTTTATCCACCTTATTGCTAACCGTAGTAATCATTTCGTGTAGTGATACAACAAAAGAAGAAATAATACAACAACCAACTGAAAGTAAAAGTATTAAAAATTTACATGCTCCCGGTGAGGGAAGAGGTAATTACACCGGACCTTTTACTAAATTCAGTTTTTCAAAAGGGAAACAAGTAACTGATGATAATTGGGATATAGCTTTTAGGGCTACTGAAATTATTATAAACGGAGGAGAAAAAGGAGCTGTTTTAGAAGATATAAACAGAACTTACAATGCAGCTTTAGCGTTAAAAGAAGGAACTTTTACAAGTGTAAAAGAAGCTCCGGAATTAAATGAGTTTAAGCAAGACTCAAAAGAAAAGTTAGCCTTATTAACAGGGAGTGGATTAGGTTGGTATACCTATAATCCTACAGATCATAGTATTCTCCCAACAGCAGGAAAGGTATTAGTTATAAAAACTCATAACGGGCATTATGCAAAAATGGAAATAGTAAGTTATTATAAAGATTTACAAGTTACCCCAACAACATCACAATATTACACTTTTACTTATGTGTATAAGCCTAATAAGGGTGATAAAAATCTTCAGTAAGCATATTTATTGAATTTTGTTAGTTTTTGTTACGTAGAATAGCCCAGTTTGTTACTAATTGGGCTATTCTTTTTTTAATGGTAAAAAAAAATAATTTAATGGGTAATTTTTTAAAGTTTAGGATACTATTACATAACTAACATAAAGAATTGAATATGCCAAAGCTTATAAAAATTAAGAAAAAAGTAGTATTAAAAACTGTAATTGTGTGGGTATGTTTACTTGGAATGATGGTGTCATGCACACAAGAAGAAGACCTAACGCCTGTAACCGTTAAAAAAGAAGAACTTAATAAAGTACCTGTGTTACATTCGAAAAGTTATGTGAAATATCCTACAATAGGAGTCTATTCAGTAACACCTTGCGGGTATGGATTTAAAGTTCAATTTTATTATTTAGGAACCGGAGGCATGGCAATAGGAGTTACCAAGCCGTATGAAATTTATAATGCATCGGGTGTATTAGTAGATTCCGGTAACGTAACTCATAATGGAAATACTAATTGGGTATTAAATCCGTGTGAAGTATATACTGTTAAAATAGATGCAGGACCTTTTACGGGAATTGTAACTTATACAGTAACTAGTGACGGTTGTGGGGGATTATTTATATGTTAAAAAGGGAAGAAAAGAAAAGCCGGAAAATTTCCGGCTTTTTTATTATAATTTATCAATAAGATATTTGGCAGTGTATGACGTTGTATTTTTTACCAGTTCTTCAGGAGTACCGGCAAAAATTAAATGCCCGCCTTTTTTACCTCCTTCTAAACCTAAATCAATAATATAATCTGCACACTTAATCAGTTCAATGTTGTGTTCTATAACAATAATAGAATGTCCTTTTTCTATTAAAGCATTAAATGAGTTTAAAAGTTTTTTAATATCATGAAAATGAAGTCCGGTAGTGGGCTCATCAAAAATAAATAATGCTTTATCTTTAGTATTTCCTTTCACTAAAAAGGAAGCCAATTTAATACGTTGTGCTTCACCACCTGATAAGGTTGATGAAGATTGCCCTAATTGTACATAGCCTAAACCAACATCTTGTAAAGGTTTTAATTTTCGGGCTATTTTGGTTTCATTGTATTGTTTAAAAAAATCAATGGCATCATCAATTGTTAAATTAAGAATATCATCGATATTTTTTCCTTCAAAATTAATATCTAAAATTTCTTTTTTAAATCGTTTTCCATTACATGTTTCACATTGTAAATGCACATCGGCCATAAATTGCATTTCAATAGTTACTTCACCTTCACCTTTACATACTTCACAACGACCACCTTCTACGTTAAATGAGAAATGTTTAGGCTGATAGTTTCTAATTTTAGCTAATTTTTGGTTCGTAAGTAATTTACGAATATCATCATAGGCCTTAATATAGGTTACAGGGTTAGATCTGGAAGATCGTCCTATAGGATTTTGGTCTATAAACTCAACATGCTTTAAAAAATCGTAGCTTCCTTTTATTGCAGTATGTTGCCCTAGTTTTTCACCATATCCTATTAGCTGTTTTTGCATGGCAGGATATAGAATTTTTTTGACTAATGTACTTTTTCCACTTCCCGAAACTCCGGTAATTACCGTTAAATTATGTAACGGAAAGGTAACATCAATGTTTTTTAAGTTGTTTTCTCTTGCTCCAATAATTTGAATGGCATCTTTAGTATTTCTACGTTTTTTTGGGACTTCAATAGTAAGCCTTTCTGATAAATATTGAGCTGTTAAAGAGTCAGATTTCATAAGGCCTTCAAAAGTGCCTTCTGCTACAACCGTTCCTCCGTAGGTTCCTGCTTCCGGACCAATATCAATAATATAGTCAGCCTCTTTCATGATGTCTTCATCATGTTCTACCACAATAACCGTATTTCCTAAATCACGTAGGTTTTTTAATACTTTTATTAAACGTTCTGTATCTTTAGGATGAAGCCCGATACTTGGCTCATCTAAAATATACATTGACCCCACTAAGCTACTCCCTAAAGAGGTTGCCAGGTTAATACGTTGACTTTCTCCTCCTGATAAAGTATTTGAGGTACGGTTTAAAGTAAGGTAACTTAAGCCTACATCTTGTAAAAATTGTAGTCTGTTATTAATTTCAGTAAGTAAGCGTTTTCCTATTTTTTCTTCATACTTAGTTAGCTGAATAGTGCTGAAAAAATCTGCAAGTTCATCTAAAGGAAGAGACACTAATTCAGAAATAGTTTTTCCATATATCTGAACATAGTTAGCTTCTTTTCTTAAACGTTTACCATTACATTCAGAACAGGTGGTTTTACCTCTGTAACGAGATAACATAACTCTGTTTTGAATTTTATAGCTTTTTTCTTCCAGAGTTTTAAATAAATGGTGTATTCCTTTAAACTTTTTGGTACCATTCCAAACCAACTCTTTTTGCTCTTCTGTAAGTTCAAACCAAGGTTTGTGAATTGGAATGTCAAAATCAGCAGCATGAAGAATCAGGTTATTTTTATATTTTTTATAACTATCTGTTTTAAAAGGAAAAATAGCATCTTCAAAAATAGACAGTCCTGTATTAGGAATTACCAAGTCTTCATCAATACCAATCACATTTCCGTAACCCTCACAGGTAGCACAAGCGCCATAGGGGTTGTTAAAGCTAAAAAAATGAGTGTTAGGTTCTAAAAAAGTAATGCCGTCTAGTTCAAATTTGTTACTGAACTCAGTAGTTACTTCTGTTGTTAAATCGTTAATTGAGCAAATACCTTTACCTTCAAAAAAGGCAGTTTGTACAGCATCTGCCAAACGATTGTAAAAATCTTCTTCATGTTTTACCACAATTCTATCAACCACTAAAAAAAACTCATTTCCTTTAAATTCTTTTACAGGAAAATCATCAATTCTATATACTGTATCTTTATACTTAAGACGTGCGTACCCTTGTTGAGTTAATACTTGTAAAACGGTTTCTAGCTTTCTGTTTTTATCAATAACAATAGGTGCTAAAAGTAACAGTTTACTACCTTCTTCAAAATCTTTTACAAAATTGATAACATCAGTAACAGTATGTTTTTTCACCTCTAAACCAGAAACAGGAGAGAAGGTTTTTCCAATACGAGCAAACAGTAGTTTAATATAATCATAAATCTCTGTTGAGGTACCTACTGTAGATCTTGGGTTGGTAGAGTTTACTTTTTGTTCAATGGCAATGGCCGGAGCAATTCCTTTAATATAATCTACTTTTGGTTTATGTAATTTACCCAAAAATTGACGTGCATATGAAGAAAGACTTTCTACATAACGTCGTTGCCCTTCGGCATATAAGGTATCAAAGGCTAATGACGATTTTCCGGAACCGGAAAGCCCTGTAATAACCACTAATTTATTTCTTGGAATTACAACATCAATATCTTTTAAATTGTGGAGTTTAGCTCCTTTTATAATAATATTTTCCTTTGGGTTAACGGTAGAAATATCTCTTTTCATTTATTCAAAAAATAAGCAGTAAAAATAAGGTTTTCTTACTAAGAAAAGAAGCGAAGTTAGATATTATAAACAGATACAATAAAAATAACCTCAAAGTATTTTTCTTTGAGGTTAGGTAATTTTTATACTAAACTAAACAAGCTATTATACAGTTAAAGCAACAGCAGCAAACGGATCTACCGTTTCTTTAAAGTTAGTGTTTTGGTAGCCATATAATTCATGGTTAATATATTCTTTATTAGTGTTTTCTGAAACTACAACAAGTTTAGAAACAGCACTTGGAAATTCATCAGCCTTACTTAAATCCATCCATATATCACCTAAGCATCTTGAATTACAGAAGTAATATGTTAAATTGTTATGACAAGCTACACTAGTCCATAAAGTTTGAGCAATGTTAGGAAAATTAGGATTATCTGATTGAAAGTTTACAGGAACCGAAGCGTTCATAACTACAGATTTTGATTGTGCTAAAGAATCAGCATTGCTAGTAGTTTCGTATAAATGATTTAAATAATAGGAAGCTCTGGCAAATCTATCAGAAGGAAAAGGTCCGCCCGGTAAAGTATTGCTAGGAAAATTATTCTTACTATTCCATTGCCAACGCCAATATTGATTTAATTCTATTTGTTTACTATATGAGGGTTCATTTGTCATAACTCTAAATTCAGAATTATGATAAATAATAAAGTTTCCGTTTTTAACTTCTATAATGGCAGAGTCACCAAATTTATCAGAAACAGCAAGATGTAAAGAGGCAGCCTTTTCAGTTCCCGGAACTTTTCCTCCAAGTATTTGAATTTGAACCGGAGCATCTTTACTAAAAGTTTTAACTACTTCATCAACTGAACAACAAGTATCAAGTACAAATTGTACCCATCGTAAAATATCTAAATTTTTACAAGAGCTTCCGTCTTTTCTTTCATAAGTAGCGTTACTATCATATAATAAGTTAGCCACTAATCCTTCAGAGTTAATTCCGTCAGAAGCACCAAAAGGAGCTTCAGTTCCGGCCATGGTAACAATACTACTATATCTGGCAGTCCATATTAACGAGTGGTCGCTTTCTAAAGGAGTACCCGATTTTACCATCGGATCATCAGGATCTACTCTAAAGGCAAAAATAGTAGTCGCCATTTGTGTAGCCCAATCCATATTTCGAGCGGTAGTTAAATGTTCATTTTTAGAGTTGAAGTTATTAAATATTCTGGTACACATGGTTGTTGTTTTTTAGTTTTTATGGGATAATTTTTGAGATAAAAAAGCCTCCTCAAAGTATTATACTTTGAGGAGGTTAAGATTAATCAGCAACTACAACTGAATACATTAGTAAAGGTGTTGTATGGGTAATGCCGCAATTAGATTGATTTTGCAATCTATAAGAACTCATTTCACTGGTTGCAGGAATCGTTATTTGTTTACTATTTCCGGGAGATAAACTTCCTGAGCTTAATTTATGTCCAGTATATTGGTCATACAATGTATATTCAACCTTTTCTGTACTACTTGGATTAGCTAATCCTAATACTAAAGCATCATCGAATGTTCTTGAAAATACAGTTGCTGTTGAACATTTTAAGGTTCCTGAAATAACATCTGTTTTACTGGTAATAGCAGATTCATAAAGTAAATTTTCCATTTTTTTTAAGGTTTAAAATTGATTAATTTGATTTTAGATAATTTTAATAGCGCTATAAAGGTTATCTGATATAAAATTACTTGTTAGATGGACTTGAAAAGGGGGAGATGTTGTGAATAGGAAGATTTATGTTGTGAAAACGGATTTTTGATGTTTTTTAAAATTGCTAGCAATAAAAACTGTACACGAAAAATTAATTGTGTTGGAAAAGGTGTACAAAGACAGAGGTTAACTATTTGTACACCCAAAAAAGAAAAATAATTAAATGGTGTACAGGTAGTGTACACCCAAAATATTTTTTTTAAAAAAAGGTGTACAACTTTTTTGGTTTTAAAGGAAGATAAGTTGTTAAGAATAAATAGAAAGGAAATAAAAATCCCCTTCGTAAGAAGGGGAGAAGTTTGTTAAATAATCGTTTTTCTGGTTCTAAAATGATTAAAAGGATCTTTAGAGTATTTTTCTTTAACCTTGATAAGCTCTTCATAATTTTGAGCAAAATATGTTTTTGTAGGAATAGAGCTGTCTTTAAAACTGATAAAAGCACCTGAAGTATTAGGAATATCAAAATCTCTGCAAACTTCAATCCAATCTAAGGCTCTATTGGTGTAATCATACAACGTATTGTCTTGAAAATTCTTTATTTTATCTTCAATATACTTTTTGATGTCAGGATCCATATTCGCATCTAAAGCTTCCCACCAACATTGGTATTGAATAGTATATTGCTTGTCGTTATATGGAAAGGCACTATCTGTTTCAGGATGGTTTTTATAAAAATCTCCTGTAATAGCTCCCAAAGTAATATAAGTTGTAATGGTATTTTTTCTATTATGCTCATTCAATAGAGGAGAGCATAAACTTTCAATTAGCTTTTGATGACCTTCTTCTCCTAAACCAATGTTATCAACCAGTCTTGATGTTATTTTATGAGGTGCAGGAAGGTCTTGGTCCGGTTGTAAAGGTGTTCCCATTAATAAATGGTCACCTAACAAGGCCGTTTTAATTTCATTAAAGGATTCTCTATCCCATGAACTCATTAAGTTTTCACCATAGCTACTTTTATTTTTAAAGTCAGCCCCCGTTGCAGGTTCAATGGTTAACATTTCATCTGTAACGCTAAGCACACCTTTAAAGCTTTCTTTAACAAATGTTCTTAAACTGTCTTCATTGCCTTCCCAATAACCGTTAAATTGGCAATTCAGGTTAATGGTTTTATACGGAACCGGTGTATCTTCATTCCAAGATCTTGCGCTCATTTTAAGGTTGGTTCCTATAAGCTGTGGAGCGTTAATAGGTTGAATAATCTCTTCCCATTTTTTTAAAACGTCAAGAGCCGGAACATTTCCTACAACTTCATCCGGGTTTATATGGCTATAAGGGTTCCAAACAATGTTAAAACGATGCAATATTTTAGGTAGCTCAAATGTAGCAATTTGAAGCTCAGTTACAATACCATAACTCATTCCGCCACCACCTCTTAAAGCCCATAGTAAATCATGTATTCCTGAACTTTCAGAAATTAATTTGATTACGTCGCCATTTTTGTTTAGTTCGTATATCAGATGGACAGAGTCTTTTTGTATTATCTTTTGTATAGTTCCGTTTCCTAAGATTATTGTAGCACCAACAAGCCTTTCACAACACATCCCGTATTTACGTGTCCAAGGTCCCCAGCCACCACCCATGGTGAATCCGGCAATACCAACAGTAGCGCAGGTACCATGGGGTATCATTACATCTTTATCGGCTAGTTGAGAAGTTAAATCTTTAAATCGGATACCGGGTTGTATATGAGCAATTGTATCAATTACTTCAACCTTGTTCATTTTCGAAACATCTATCAATACTACATTAGTACCGGTACATTCGCCTTCATGATCGTGCCCTCCGGCTCTTACTCTGAAAGGGAGTTTATTATTTTTAGCAGCATTAAAAGTATCATATACATCAGATAAGCTTTTGCAATACACAATTACAAAAGGGTTAAACTGTAATCTTCTGTTAAAAATTTGACTGTTTTGGTAATGTTGATACACATTGTCCAGGCTTCCCCAGTTGGTGGAAATTTGTTCTTTAGAAATAGAGGAATTATTCAGCTCTTTTAAAAAGTTGTCAATACTGTCTTTAAGTAACTTGTTAATGTCATCTTGAATAGAGGGGGTTATCATAATAAATAATTTTAAGTTAAAGATTAAAAATAGTGACTAGTTAAGTATGTTTTAAGAAGTATTCTTTAAGCGGTTAATTTTTAAATGTGTAAAGGGATAAATGAAGTATAAGAGAGAATTATCTATTTAAAAAGAGATTGTAAAAAAAAATTTTGATACAATCTCTCTTATATAGTTATCTTGTTATTCAGGTAAAAATAAGTTTAACTCTTTGTAGATGATGTTTCAAGTAAGTATACTTCGATTAATCGAGCGTTATTTACACTTCTATAACCTATAGAGTTTAATTGATAGTCCTTATTACAAGTCGGGATTAATACGCCTTGATTTTCGGGGTTTTTAAAATCTGTACAACAAAGACTGTCAATTTGTAAGTTATCTGAATCTGTATCTAGAAAATTTAAAGTAATAGAACCATCGTAATCACTGGTGGTTACGGTAATTGTAGCAGCTACATAATCATCGGTATTTCCTTCGGGTATAGGAGCTAAAGTAAGTCCGTTTAAAGCGTCAGCATTATTTTCAATATGCTCATTACCGTTGGTTTGAGTTGTTAATGTTTGTGAGGTATTGTTATATAAGTTAACTACAATTTTTGACGACATAATTTTATTTTTCAAATTTTAATTTCGTTTTACAATAGTTTGTTTACTCTACTGTTTGAAAACTTTTGATAGCGCTATTATTATTTTCTGATGTAAACTATTCTTAAATCAGTAGGTTCTCCGATACCTTAAAATTGGAAAAGTTCTTTGATATAATTGCGGTAAGAAATATTTTACGGATAAACGCAACTGTTTGTTCGGTTATCCGGAAATATATACGAGATAACTGTTATATTTGTAGGGATATAACTAGTTGGCAACAAGCTAAACAAACAAACCGCTAATGAAAAAACATACAGCAAAAATTACATCGAAGAGTATTGAACAAAGTGGTTTACCATCTGATTTCAAAAAAGCTATTGCAGAATATATTTGGAATGGATTTGATGCAAATGCTTCAACTATAGAATTGAACTTTGATGCAAATGCTGTTGGTTATATTAATTCGTTTTCTATTTCGGACAATGGTTCCGGAATTAATCTTGGCAGAATAGAAGATACATTTGGTCAGTTTATGGATTCACAAAAAACAAAAACTTTTGACCAAAACGGATTTGTTAAAGGTAAAGCTGGAAAAGGTCGCTTTTCATTTACAAACTTTTGTAATAAAGCAATTTGGGAAACAACTTTTGAAAGTGACAAATCAGACTTTTTAAAGTATAACATAACGATTTCAAAGGAAAAATTACAGGATTTTCAAACTTCTGATAAAATAGTTTCAATCAGTAAAAAGACTGGAACAATAGTACACTTTGAATCATTTCACTCTTTAACGGGAGACTTATTAGAAAGTGAAGAGTTTCAAAATTATTTAGCGAGTGAATTTGGATGGTTTTTGTTTTTAAACAAAGAAAGCGATTACAAAATCAAAATTAATGGTCAAGAAATTGACTATTGGAACATCATTGGCGATTTCAGAGAATTTGAGGAAACTATAAATGGTAAAACATTTCATATTAGCTATATAAGGTGGAATAAGAATATTGGAGATAAGTATTATTACTATTTCTTAAATCACGAACAAAAAGAAGTGGAAAGAAAACACACTTCGTTTAATAATAAAGCAGTTGACTTTCATCATTCCGTATATATTCTATCAGAATACTTTGATAACTTTCAATTCACAAAATCTGACCAACCAACACTCGGCTTAAATGGTCCTAATCAAAGTGATATAACATTTAAACATCTTATTGGATTACTTAATGACTTTATTGCTCAAGAAGAAAAACTATTTATTAGGGATAAAAAGGCAGAAAAATTAATTGATGATTATAATTCAAAAAAAATATTCCCTGAATTTAAAAACAATTCTTACGACCAAATAAGAAAAAAAGATTTAGAGAATGTTGTAAAAGAAATTTACTGTATTCAGCCCAAAATATTCCAAGGTTTAAGACAAACTCAAAGTAAAACTTTAGTTGGCTTTTTAAATCTACTTTTAGATACGGAACAAAGAGAAAACATCCTTGAAATTTTAGAGAACATCACGGATTTAAGCGATGAAGAAAGAAAAGAACTTGCAAACACACTTAAAAAAACAAAGATTTCAAGTATTGTTGAATTAGTCAATTTGTTAGAAAACCGTTTTAATGTTGTTAACGTTATTAAACAAATGGTTTTTGAGTTAGAGAAATTCACAAACGAAAGAGACCATATCCAAAAAGTAGTGGAAAATAATTATTGGTTATTTGGAGAGCAATATCATTTAGTTTCTGCTGACAAAAATTTCGAAGTTTCTCTCAATAATTATTTAGATTTCATAGAAACAGGAAAGAAAAATAAAGAAAAATTAAAATCAAAAGATAAACTAAAAAGACCAGACATATTTATAGCAAGACAAGCTGAAATGCCTGACCCAAATAGTGACCAATACACAATTGAAGAAAATATTATTGTAGAACTAAAAAGACCAAGTGTAGTAATTGGGAAAGAACAATTTGACCAAATTGAAGAATACATTAGATTTATTATTAATGAACCCAAATTCATCAGTGAATTAAGGACTTGGAAATTAATTTTAGTTGGGAAAAAAGTGGATGATTGGATTAAAGACAAATACGAATCCAACAAAGGAAAAGGAAAACGATTCTTAATCGAGTCTGTACGGAATTACGAAATTTATGCAATGACTTGGGATGATTTATTCAAAGTGTTTGATATTAGACATAAACATTTAATCAATAAACTTGAGTTCAAAAGTTCAGTTATTGAGGATTTAGAAAGTAAAGGGATTTATTTGGACAAGGACAAACCAAACGAATTAATAAAAAAGATTGTTAATGAATAAAAGCCAGTTGCCAACAATGGCTATAAGTAATTGCTTGTTCTCGCCTACTTACGAAAATCCGCTAGGATTTTCTATTTGGTTTGTATTTACTAAATTCGTTGCTAACCCACGCAACTACTCATAGCCTATACCGTTGTATGCCATTGCGGAGAACCTAACTGCATTTGAATTATGATTTTGACCTTCTTTGTGTTGGATACATAACTTGCTTCTCTTTGAATTGACCGATTTCTTCTCTTAACGTCTGATTGATATTGTGAATTAAATCATTTTGGAATTTCATAATTCCCAATAAATCGTGCATTGCGTTTAGGTTTTCTAATTGCTTGTAAACAATCTCTTCTAAATCAGCTTTGGTATATCTTTTGCTCATAATCTGTAAGTATTGAAAAGTATTCTTTAGAATTTCTAAACAAATCTATTTAAAATCTATCGAAATTCAAAATAAAAGTTTAGAAATTCTATAATTTTCTTTTCAAGAGTTAAATTTATCTCAACAAACTCGAAAGATTTATGACTTCTTTAGGACTTTATTTGACAAAAAAATCAGTGAATAGAGCAATGGTTTCTAGGAGGACAGGAATTAGTCAAGCAAGACTATCTCAACTGACTTCAAACAAGTCGACTAAATTGCGTGCGGATGAATTGTATTTGATTGCTTTGGCGATTGACATATCTCCAGGAGAAATGTTCGAGGAAATTTTTAAAGATTTGAAATTAGAACAATAAAAAACGCCTTACAACAATGGCTATAGTTTATTGCTTCTGACTTTCCTCTCGGAAAGTCCTCACATACAAAATCGCAACTTTCCATATACAAACCGTTGTAGTGCATTTAAAACAAGATGCTAAGAAGATTATTATAGATGAGAACTTATCCAAAAAATACTAAAGAACTTGAAAAAAAACACAGTTTTAGTTTTCCTTTAGATAAAACAAAATTAGAGCTTATTCAAAATAATGTCATTTTACGTAACGATATTGCATACGTATTTTTAAAATCCAGAATCTTAAATTCACTGAAAACGCATAATCTATTTGAAAGCGAATTATTCAGTGAGTCATTTTTGGACAAGAAATTTAACCAAACGGATAGACTTAAAATTTATAATGTAATAAAAAATCAGCTACCTATGCTCGTTAGTGAAAGAAATAAATTAAGCTTATCTTCTTTGTTTCAGCTAAATGAAAAACCAAAAATCGATACTAGAGTATTAACAATTAAAGACTTAATTTTTGATTTAATCAAGCAACACAGACTGACTATTAAGGAAGAATTTGAAACATTTTTTAAATACGAACTTGATAACTTAAAATAGTAAAACGACACTACAACAAGGGGTATAATTAATAAGATTGAATTTCCATTGAGGAAATTCAATCTTATTAATTATCTTCCCACATTAACGGAGAATGACTCGTGTCCTTTTCCCGCAAAAAAATCATAGCCAAGGCCGTTGCCAAACATTAAAAACAAAAAAAAAGGAGACATTAAAAATGAGAATTCTAATTAAGTATGTACAAGGTGCTGACATTGGTTATCTTTATAATCGAGAAGCGTTTGATTTATTAAAAATTGACAAGCCTACATGACGACCTTGATTGAATAGAAGCTTTTAGTTCATAAATTATTAAAGGATAAAAGATACATACAAAAGGACTAATAAATATACTTACCACAAAGCACCTTAATTAAGGTGTTTTTTTATGTCTAAGATTTAGTAAACGAATTATAAAATAAGAGTTGTTTTCTGAGTTGGATGATACGAAACGGATTTTTTATATTTTTTAAAATTACTAGCATTAAAAACTGTACACGAAAAATTAATTTTTTTGAAAAAGGAGTACAAAGACAGAGGTTAACTATTTGTACACCCAAAAAAGAAAAATAATTAAACGGTGTACAGGTAGTGTACACCCTAAATATTTTTTTTAAAAAAAGGTGTACAACTTTTTTTATTTTAAAACAGAAAAGTTTTTAATAACGTCTTTATATTTTTCACTAAAAGATATGGTATGATTCTTTTTAAGAGTAATAGAATAATTAGTAAGAGAAAACCCTTCAATCATTTGTAAATTCACAATAAACTTTCTGTGTACTTGTTTAAAAAGTTGATTGTTTAGGTATTCATTTATTTTACTTAATGAAATTTGAATAACAAATTTTTCACGCTCTGTAAAAATGCTACAATACCTATTTTCAACTTCAATATATAGTATGTCTGATAGGTTTACTTTTTTTAGCAAATTATTCTTTTTTATAAATAAAAAATCATTGCTTATTACGGTGTCTTCTTGATTTCCGGCAAACACATTAGGTTGGTCGTAAAACTTTTCAATAGCCATTTCAATGGCATACAAAAGCTCTAACTCATTAAATGGTTTTAATAAAAACCGAAAAGGTTTAGTTAATTTGGCACGCTCAAAAATATGCCTGTCTTTTGAAGCTGTTAAGAAAATAAATGGTTTTAACGAGTTAGGAACAGTAGAAATGGTTTCGGCAAACATAATTCCTTCAGGATTTTCTCCTAAGTAAATATCAATAATAACAACATCTACAGGAGTATTGTAAAATAAGGTTAAAGCTTCTTTGTAAGAAGGGGCAGTACCCACCACGTTGTAACCATTTTTTTCTAAAACCGATTTCAATTCAAAAGCAGATTGATGTTGGTCTTCTATAATTAAAATATTGATAGTATCCATTTTTTAACTAGATGTTAGAAATTTGAGTAAGATTGTTGTTCCGTAACCTTCCGAGCTTTTAATAGACAAAGTAGCCTTGTTTTTTTCAACTAAAGATTTACAAAGTTGAAACCCTAACCCCGTACCAATTTCTTGTTGATTTCTTTTTTTAGTAAGTAAAGGTGTTTCTTTTAATAATTCGCCAATGATTTTTTCGTTCATTCCTATTCCGTTATCTTCAATCATAAGCGTTACAAATCCCTCTTTTAATTCGGTGTAAACAGAAATTTTTCCTTTTTCATTTGTAAACTTTATGGCATTGTCAAGTAAATTTCTGATAATTATTTTCAGAGAATCGATATCGGCAAAAATAAAAGTTGCACGAGGCACAGTGTTACAAAAAGTTATATTCTTACTCTGAAATAAAGGAGTGTAATTAAACTCTATTTGTTGCATAATGGAATATAAATCTACAGATTCCATATAAAAATACAATTGCTCGGTTTGTAAAGTAGCCCAGTTTAATAAGTTTTCTAATAAATTATAGGTACTGGTGGCCACAGCAATATTGGTATGTATAACCTTATTTAAACGTATATTATTATAAGCTTCGGCTTCCTGTAACGTTTTTACATGGTTTTTTTTCATCAAATCAACTGATGAGCGTAAATCATGACTTACAACAGAAAACAGCTTGTCTTTTGTTTGATTAAGTAAGTCAAGTTCTTCTTTTTGTTTGGTAATAATTTGATGGTTTTTACTTTTTTGAAAATAAAAATAAGTACTGGTAAGTAAGAGTAGAAGCAGTAGAGAAGAAGAAAGTAATAAATTGTTTCGTTGATTAGCCTTTAACTTATTTTCAGCAGCCAAAAGATCTATTTGCTTCTGCTTTTGAGTAACGGCTAATTTTTTTTCAATTTGAGCAACTGACCAAATTTTTTGTTGATTAAAAAGAGAGTCTTTCCACTTTTCATATTCTTTTCGGTAGGCTAAAGCTTTAACGGTATTTTTTCTGTTTTCTTCTACTACAGACATGTTTAAAGCGGCTTTTCTTTTAACTTCAAAATCTGAAACTTTTTGTGCCAGTTGATACGCTTTTTCAAAATAAGGAATGGCTAAATTATCTTGATATTGCTCATAATAAACATTTGCTAAATCCATATAAGAACCAATTAATCGAATGGTATCTTTTTTTTCTTGCTGAAGCTTCGTGCTCTGCATTAAAAAGTTTTTAGCTTTTTCAAAATCAGAAAGATGAAAATAAGCAATTCCCATGTCGTGAATAACAGTGCTTTTATCGTAATATAAAGCCAAAGAATCCGGTAAGCTGTTTATTTCGTTAAAATAAGAAATTGCTTTTTTAAATTGACGTTGTTCTAAGGCTATACCACCTAAATTTAAAATCACCTTATAATAGAAAGGAGCATTAGGTGAAATATGCTGATATTCTTTTTGTGTTTCACTAAAAAGCTTTTTTTTCATAAAACTATACCCTCTCATATAATGATAGTAGGGTAATAAACTGGTATCAGGCTTTATTAATAAAGCTTTAGATGAATATATTAAAACAGAATCCCAGTTTTTAGATAAAAAAAAATGTTTAGTTTTTAAAAAGTCAGGCTCTTTCGTGTTCACTTTTTTGAATAGAAAATCAACACGTTCAGTTTTGTTTTGAGAAAAAAGTGTGCACGAATACAGCAACGTTATTAGTAAAAACGTTTTTAGCATGGGTATTTTAAAATAGTTTTTAGTTTTATAACTGCAATTAACCTGTTGTTTGGACAGTAGTTTCTGTACCTCTGGATGTTTCAGGATCTATATTCCATAAAAAGGTTTGCACAATTTTTATATCGTTTAACCTAATTCCTTCGGGAAAATTCGTTGAGTTATTGGTTGAAAACTCAAGAGTATACGCTTTGTATTTATTTTTAGTGCCATATTTTGTTAGCTTTTCAATTTCTTCTTTACTACAATAAATAAAAAGCTGTAGTTTGGAATAACCAAAATTACTAACAGAAAAAAGTTGATTAACTTTTACAGAAGAAAGAGGAGCGCCGGAATCAACAAAAATTAGTGTTCGAATATCAATACAGTTCTTTTCAGAATTCCACTTAGCTTCTACTAAAGAAGGAAGCGGTCGATTGAAGCTATTTTCAAAATGAACCTCTCCTGCGGGAGTTATTTTTACCCAGGGGCTAGTTAAAATTAACTCACCGGGAGGTATAATGATAAGTTCAGTAGAGTTTGGGTTAGTCATAGTTAGGAGGATTATAGATTATGATTATTGTATGTTTCAAATGAATATAAATATAAAAAGTAAAAAATACTTATACCTTATTTTTTAAGATATTTATACTCAAAACTCATTTTACATTATATAACCCTTTAACAGAATATTTTAGTGAAAGGAATAATTTTTTATATAAAAACTTACAATAATATTTGTTTTTGTACCTAAAAAACATAATATTTGTAACTGTTTACAAATCAATATTTAAACGCCTATAGAATATAATTACTTTTAAAAATTAAGTTTACCCCTTAACCTAAAAGAAAGCTCAACCTTTCTTTTGTAAAAGTAATTATATGGACAGAAACGTAGTAAATGATAGTCTTTTAGTAAGAGATTATATAAATGGAAATGAAGCTGCTATTGAAGTATTGATAAAACGCCACCAACAAAAACTATATAGTTTTATATATAGTAAAATTCAAGACAGAGATTCTACTGAAGATATTTTTCAAGATACTTTTATTAAAGTAATCAGAACCTTAAAAAGAGGACATTATAATGAAGAAGGTAAGTTTTTACCTTGGGTTATGCGTATAGCTCATAATTTAATAATTGATCATTTTAGGAAAAATAACAGAATGCCAATGTTTAATAATTCTGATGATTTTGATATTTTTTCTATAATAAGTGATGGTTCACTTAATGCTGAAGGAAAAATAATAAAAGATCAAATACTTGATGATGTTAAAAAGTTAATAGATGAACTTCCGGAAGAGCAAAGAGAAGTTTTAATTATGAGAATTTATAACGATTTAAGTTTTAATGAAATATCAGAAAATACTGGGGTTAGTATCAATACAGCTTTAGGAAGAATGAGATACGCTTTAATTAACCTAAGAAAGATAGTTGAAAAAAATAACGTAATTTTAGTAAATTAAAACAATAATGATAAAAAGTTAGCGTTAAGTATTTGAAAACAAATTATAAAAGAAAAATACATGACGCAACTTTACTCTAGTAAGAAGTCTTCGGACTCAAAAATGAACCCCAAAAAAGAAACAATTCAATTTTTATTAGACTATTCGAAATCTTTGAAAATAGTCAACGCTAAATCAAACTATCTCATTGAATTGAATTTGAATTAAGAGTGGAAAAAGCTTCAATGATTATTGAGGCTTTTTTTATAGAGATAAGTAGAATAAAAGGAGCTGTTTAGCTCCTTTTTTATTGATATTTTATAATGAAAAAAAGAGCTCTATACCTAGAACTCTGGAATTATAAAAAAGGGATAATTAAGGGGAAAATTAATTTCGTTTACTTGTTTTCTTTTTTCTTTACATGGTAAAAGTATCAATAGATACGCTTAAAAATGGTTTATTTTAGATAAAGTAAAGAAATTGCATCGATGAAATGACTTTTACCGTAGATGAACAAAAATAAAAAAGGAGATTTATGCTTAGCATAATCTCCTTTTACAATTATGTAGTGTAGTTTATGTTAGTAAATATACTGTAAAGCTATTTTATCATAATTACTTAGCTCACCTTGTACCCATCCCGGAAAACAAGCATTCATGATAGAAGAAGGGTCATTACTGGCTCCGGCAGTTCCCGGTATAAAAACAGCTCCAACTGGGTCAGCTGCTTCACCACTTTGTCCACACGATTGTCTGGTATTCCAGTCAGTGTGTCTTAGTCCAAAGGCATGTCCGATTTCATGGGTCATTAAACCTTCTATAATTTGATCATCACTAGAATTATTTGCTCCGGCATTGATTCTAACCCAATGACCAGGTAATCCATTGCTTCTAGGGAATTCAGCTCTACCTCTAATACCATCGGCAGGTACATCATTAGTATCAGTAGTACGATATACAACAATATCGCTGTCATTGAATTGGGTTCCGAAAACTAATTCCATTTTAATGGTTAAGTTTAAAGCATTGTAATTGTTTACAGCATAGCTTAAACCTGTTCTGGCTGTTGCGCTTAAAGCATTGGCACCTCCGGTGTAACCTACAACTCTAATGGTTCTTGGGGCACTTACTAAATTGTAAGTTCTGTACTGTCTGCTTGCTTTGTTTGTTCCTTTTTGAGAAGTTTCTTCTTGAGTACCGGTGTTCATTAACTCTTCATGAGAAATAGTTACATCACCTTCAATTTCGTAAACGTTTTCGATAACTCCATTAAGATTTTTAAAAGAAACTTTTTTAATGTAATCTGTATTGAAGTTAACTTCTTTCATTTTTTGAATTACTTCCGCAGAAATTTCATCGTTATTATCTGCCGGGTTCACATTTTCTGTATCATTATTACAAGAGTTTAGTGTTGCTAAAGCAATAAAAATACAGGCTGTTTTTAAATAAATTCGTTTCATTTAGATAGGGTTTTTGTTAATTGTGCAATAAAACTCTAAAAAAAAAATGAAATAAATAAATTTAACTACTTGTTTTTGAGTGGGTTGTTTAAAATGAAACTAACTCTGTAAAAAAGTTAAATTTTTGTTAACTAAAATTTAAAAGTGTGGTTACTTTAAAACCGACTTTCTGCCTATGGTTTTGGTAATGATGTCTTTATCTATATTCCAACCGCGAGCCGGCGAATATTCTCTACCGTAATAAATAATTTGTAGATGAAGTTTATTCCATAAATCTTCTGGAAATAATCTTTTAGCATCTTTTTCGGTTTGGGTAACACTTTTACCGTTAGATAAGTTCCAACGGTACATTAAACGATGAATATGAGTATCTACAGGAAAGGCTGGTATGTTAAATGCTTGAGACATTACAACACTGGCCGTTTTATGCCCAACAGCAGGTAAAGCTTCCAGAGCTTCAAAATTGACGGGAACTTGTCCGTTATGTTTCTCAATTAAAATTTCTGATAATCCATGAATACCTTTTGATTTCATTGGAGAAAGCCCTACAGGTTTAATAATTTCTCTAATTTCATCAACAGTGAGTTTTACCATGTCATAAGGATTATCTGCTTTTTCAAAAAGGAGAGGAGTAATGGTGTTGACTCTGGCATCAGTACTTTGTGCAGATAATAATACGGCTATTAATAAGGTATAAGGATCTTTATGATCTAGAGGAATCGGTGTTTCAGGATATAATTTTTCAAGAGTATTGATAACAAACTGTACTTTCTCTGCTTTGGTCATTGTAAATAAATTCAAAGTTTATGGTTGCTAATTTACAAAGTTACATTGCTTCTCTTTATCTTTTATTTGCTAATTTGTAACTTTGATATCTATAAATTATTTCAAAAAAGAGAATATGACTATATTAAAAGCAGGAGATAAGGCCCCAAATTTTAAAGCACAAGATGAAAAAGGAACGGTAAGACAGCTTTCTGATTATGCCGGTAAAAAACTTGTATTATTTTTCTATCCGAAAGCAAGCACTCCGGGATGCACGGCAGAAGCGTGTGATTTACGAGATAACTACCAATCGTTTTTAGCGAAAGGTTTTGAGGTGTTAGGTGTAAGTGCTGATAGTGCTAAACGTCAACAAAATTGGATTGATAAACATGAATTACCTTTTCATTTATTAGCCGATGAAGAAAAAGAAGTTATTAATGCTTTTGGTGTATGGGGCCCTAAGAAATTTATGGGTAAAGAATATGACGGAATTCATAGAACTACTTTTGTAATAGATGAAAAAGGAATTATTGAAGAAGTAATTACCAAAGTGAAAACAAAAGAACACACTAGCCAAATATTAAAATAACTGTAAAAGAGTTAGGAAGTAAAATATTTGTGTATATAATAAAAAAACCTGACAGTGATGTCAGGTTTTATTGTATTTCGAGTTTATTTAAAATCCCTCTTTCAATAGGGGTAAAAGTTATATTTTGAGTGTGTAAATGCTCGTGTATAATATCTTTTATAACTGAAGCATCAAAGTTTTTACAGGAAAATAGATCCAAAGCAGCATATCCATGCTCTGGCCATGTATGTATACTTAAGTGACTTTCAGATAATAAAAAGACACCTGTTACACCGTAGGGTTCAAATTGCTTAAAGCTTTTTGATAATACGGTTAAGTTTACTCCTTCAGCAACAGCATCCATAAAGGTACTTATTGAGTTTTCAAACTTTAAGAGTTCAGCTGGGCAATCTTTAATTTCCCACAATCCATGATAACCTAATCTTTTCAAGCCGTATTTTTTTGTTTAATTTTCTTCTTTAGTTGTTTCAGGTGCTTCAGATCTTTTCTGAAGTTCTTCTACAAATTCATTAACATCCATTAATTTATACACTGTTGTAAAAGAATCTCCTTCTTCAACTTCAACCATTGAAGGTAATGATTCACGCGGACCGTAATCCCAATTTACAACATTTACTAAATTTTTAATCACCTTATAATCTCCAACAAATTGAAATCCGTAAAACTCAGCAGTATCTTTTTTTCGTATGTTGAACTCTGCTAAAGGGTTCACACCGTACACTTCTCCGTATTTTAAATATTGAGAAAATGTTGGGTTTAGCATATATACAGATTGTTGAAAATCAAAATTTACAATACTGTCATTTGGTAACGTAATTTTTCTAGGACCTTTACCCATCTCAACCCATACTACTTCTTTAGGTGGAATTTCAACAGTTAAGGTATCAATAGATACAATAATTGGATTTTTAGAAGGATTGTCTATTGCTAAATCTACTTTAGAAGTACAAGCAGTTATACCTAAAATTGCTATTAAAATAATAAAAGACTTTTTCATAATTAGTTTATAGTATATAATGAGACATAAACTCGGCATCTTCTGTTATTATTGGCTGTTCTTGGCATCTTAAATTAATAGCCAAAGGTTTATCAGAAAAGAAGATACCAATTTGGTAATAATAGTTTTCTAAATCTTTTGGTAAAGGTAAATATTCTTGATAAACAGTAGGTTGCTTACCGTAATCTCCTTTACTCTGAAATGAGTTTGTTTTGTGTTTTATGGTAATATTTTCTCCAATTCTACCAAAAATAGGTTTTTCAACCCAAGATTCTGTTGTTGGATTTTCTTCAAAAGTTTTAGCAATAACTTCATTAGGGAAGTATTGTGTAATGTAAGCTAAAAACCTTTTGTTTTGCCACAACATAGTGTAAGGCGGATTAAGAGCTACTACTTTTTCATTGAGTATAAGATGTTTTAAATCTTTTAAAAGCTCTGGTTCTTCATAACAAATCCAATCCCAAGGAAACATTTTAAAAAAGACATCTACAGGTTCATATTCATCACCAAACTCAAGAAAAATACCCTCTTCACTAAAAATAACATTTGGTAAATCTGCATACCTTGGTGTAAAACCGGCTTTTTGCGCAGCATCTAATACAATGTTACAATTTAAACGATCTTCTTCATAGCCTAGAGATGAAGCTAAAAAGACAGGGTTGTTATAAGGTATTTTTGATTTGATTTCTTTTAGTTTTTCAACCAAACCATTTTCTAAATCATTAAATTGAGTTTTACCTTTTAATTGCTGCATTTGAAGATTTTGCCAAAGAGCTGTTTCCGGAAAGGTAGAGCAAGTATCGGCATTAAACTCAATAACTTTTGTAATTAAATTGTCAAGTCCGCCATTAATATCAAACCTTCCAATTAAAAAAGGGTGTTTCTCTCTGGCATTCCATGTAAACGCTATTAGGTCGTACATGTCTTGAGGAATGTCTAAAGATTTCCCATTGCCTTGTTTAAGAAACAATGAGGTAGCTTTTTCAAATAAAGAATACGCTTGAGTAGCTATAGATTTATAGCTGTTAACTTCGGCACTAAAAAAGCCGAAAAGTTCTTCAGAAAAAATATCTTCTTTAATAAACCAGTGTAGGGGATGCGGAGCGTCTTTTTTCTTAATTCGTTTAATTTCCGTAAACCTACTATCCTCCATAAGAACGGAATGATTTACCTGAACCATACCCTCTTGAGCGTAATCCCGGAGATTTTACTCTTCTGGTTGTAGCGGATGATTTCATCTCATTCTGTAATCCTTGTGATTTTTGAAAAGCATCATTATTAGCATAATAACTTGCACCACTACCACCACTAGGAACTCTATTGTTAAAATAAGAAGAAGCTAATGAGTAAAATAAAAGACTTCTTAACGGGCTATAGGTTCTTGTTCCGTTAGAATGATCTTTTTCAATAGTTCTTAAACTTAAAGTATCAGTTGTACCATTTAAATTGTGTACAATGGCATAAGAGCTATCTTTTTTATCTATTAATCGTTCATCTAAAATTTTGTACTCGTTGCCGGGCTCAACCTCTTTCACTTCGGTAACTGTACCTTTGGTAGGTTCATAGATAGTAACTTCAGTTGCATCTTTAATTCTGGGACTTCCATCTCCGCCACAAGAAACTAATAAAGGTAAAATTGCGATAGCAAATATCGAAGTAGTTTTTTTCATAGTTTTTTGAAATTCGTTAAACTTGCACGCAATATATGATTTTTTTGTTAAAAATAAACTGGTATGAAAATTAAAAACTACTTGATTTTAACCGTAATAATTGCGGGGTTATGCTCTATAGTGTATGAATTATTGGTAAGTGCTACAGCTTCTTATTTTTTAGGAGATGGTGTAAAACAGTTTTCTATTTTAATAGGTGTGTACTTATTTTCAATGGGAATAGGAGCGTATGGCTCTAAGTTTTTTACACATAATTCATTAAAAACTTTTATATATCTTGAATATATTTTAGGATTAATAGGTGGGTTGTCTGTTCCTGTTTTGTACTTTTTATTTGTAAAAGTAGCTCCTGCTTCTTTTCAGTTTTACAGCATGTTTATAATTTTTCTAATCGGGTTGCTTACCGGGGCAGAGGTTCCGCTGTTAACTTTTGCTTTTGAAAATACTCAGGTTAAAGAAAAATTATCATTAATACTTTCGCTAGATTATATAGGAGGGCTGTTAGCTACCTTATTATTTCCTTTTATCTTACTTCCGTTTGTAGGCTTGTTTTATTCTTCATTACTCTTCGGAATTATTAATATTTTATTAGGCCTTATTGTAGCTGTTTTTGTTTTAAAGTTAGAAAAGAAATTTGTTTGGTTGGGAGTTGCTTCATGTGCAGTCCTATTAGTGGTGGTTTTATATGCAGGAAGTTTATTACATATTTGGGAAAACAAAATATATAAGCATCCGGTTTCATTTCAAAAACAAACCATATATCAAAAAATGGTGGTTACAAAAAATAAATACAAAGATGTGCGCTTGTATTTAAACAGAGCTATTCAATTTTCGTCTTTAGATGAATATAGGTATCATGAATTATTAGTACATGTTCCTATGTGTTACCATCCGAATATTAAAAAAGTTCTGATTTTAGGCGGAGGTGAAAATTTAGCCAGTAGAGAGGTGTTAAAACATACTCAGGTTGAAAGTATTGATGTTGTTGATATTGATCCGGAAATATTTAACCTGGCAAAAACCAATCAAGATATTGTTCGTATAAATAAAGGAGCTGCTAATGATAAAAAAGTACACCTGATAGCAAATGATGCATTTAATTATTTATATCAAACCGATAAAAAATATGATTTAATTATTGCTGATTTACCGGATCCGGCAAATGAAAGTATTGCCAGATTGTATTCAAAAGAGTTTTACTTATTAATAAAACGATGTTTAGCGCCTAATGGAATAACCGTAACTCAGGCAGGTGAAATTTACTTTTCTAACCAAACATTTTCATGTATTTACAATACAATGGATGCGGTTTTTGAGCAGCAAAAAACATATCAGGTTTACATACCGTCATTTGGTAACTGGGGATTTGTGATGGCTTCGGATACTCATTTTCCTGCTATTAATACTCAGCAACTTCCTGTAGATGATTTAAAATTTTTGGATGAAAAAGAGCTGAATTATGCATTAACCTTACCTAAAGATATTCAAATTCAGACGACTAAAATTAACCGATTAGACCGACCTATTATTTTAAATTACTTTAATGAAGACTGGCAGCGATGGAAAATTGAGTTTGAAGATAGCAATAGCGCTTTTTAAGGGATAATAAGCCCATTTTGAATTCCATATTTAATAAGCTCATTGGTATTGTTTGTATTTGTTAACTCAAACAATTCTCTTTTATGTGTTTTTAAAGCACTTTCTGAAATAAACAATTTTTTTGAAATTTCTTTTTCAGATTTATCAGTGTGTATATAAAGTGCCCGTAATATTTCTATTTTACGTTTGGTAAACAATATATTATTTACCAAAATTTTAGAGCCTTTTTTTATAGCATCCTGAGGTAATTCAGAATTTATAGTGTCTATTATAATCGATTTAAAGTTTTGTAAATCTGAATCTTTTCCAACAAATTGATTAACACCTTTTTCTTTAGCTTCTTGTTGTATAAGGTTGTTGTTTAGTGTTGTTAACAGAATAATTTTAAAATCATTTGGATTAGGGCGAATTTTATCTATATAATCAATAGAACTTACGCCATTGAAGTTAACATCTAAAATAAGTAAGTCAAGGGTGTTGTTTTGTGTGTAGTTGATTAGAGTGTCAAGATCGAAAAAAACAGTTCTTACGTTAAATTCTTCATGATTATTAATATGATCTTTTAATGCTTCGCAGAAAAAGCGGTTATCATCAGCTATAACAATATTAATTTTAGACATCTTTCGGAAATTTAATAATTACAGAAGTTCCTGAGTTTTTTTTAGATTCAATAGTAAACTCACCATTAATTTCAGCAACTCTTTCCTTAACATTTTTTAAGCCATAAGAGTTTAAAGAAATAGTAGAAGTAGAAAATCCAATACCGTTATCAATAACTTTTACAATAATGTACTCTTTGTCTTCTTCTAAAATATGAATACTAATTTCTGTTGCCTTTGCATGTTTTATAGCATTGGTTATTAGTTCAGATAAAATTCGATATAAATGCATGCATTTGGCAGGATATACTAAAGAATTACCCAAAGCTATATGGTAAGAAATAGTGCTTTCTGTTATTTGATTAATTTTTTCACAATAGTTAATCAGGTTATCGGTGAGATTTTCAGAATTGATTTTTGGAGAGTAAAGTGTGTTTAGTAAGTACCTGTATTCTTTGTAAAAAGAATCTAAAATTTCCTGAATCTTTTCTGATGAATCTGATGAAGTAGCTAACAATCGTAATTTTAAAGCTTCTAAGTAGCCGCCAAAACTATCATGTACATTACTTAATAGTTTATTACGTTCATCTTGTTGAATTTCTAGAGTTTTATTTTGGAAATTATACCTTAATTCATCGCTGATTTTTTTGAGTTCTACATATTTCTTTTGAGATAAAATTACTGAGCTGAAAATATATCGGGTAAACAGTAAAATTTCAATAAGTAATGCAATATAAAAAATATTAGCAGTACCGTATTTCCATAAATAACTATCTGAATTATTAGGGTTAATACTTTGAGAAATAATAATACTCAGAATAGGTAAGGCAAAAGCCAATACAAGATATCCGGGAATTCTTTTTTTTCTGGCAAGGTATAAATGGTTAATAAACCATACAAGGATAATTATTTTAAGAACAATCCAAACATATAAATATAAGCTAGACAATCCGCCATAGATATATTTATATAAATATAGTAACATAATTGGGAGGGTTAAATAAGTTCCCCACTTAAAGAGGTTTTTAGATACAATTTCTTTGGAAGAAAAAGAGTAAAAGGACATATAAAAATGACCAACAGCAAAAACAGCTACGGTTTGTATAAAACTTCGTATGTTTTGAATAATAAAAGGATAGTCAGACCATAAAAACTGAATTCCTAAACCTTTACCGGCCAAAAACTCAATAACCATACAAAAAATATATACAGCATAAAAAATAACACTGTACTCTTTTTTTAGCAAAGCAAAGTATAGTAGTATAATGATAAGTGAACATAAAAAAGCTAAAAAAAGACCGTATTGTATATACTCGAGTTGTATTCTTTTTAAAAACTGATTTTTAGTCTCTAAATGAAATTCTAATCGCGTTCTGCTTCCTCCGTTTTTAATTTCTAAATATACTTCTCGATTATTAAATAAATCTGCCGGAATTTCCCAGGTAGGATGCCTGTAAAAAAGAAAGGTAAACGGAAAATCTTTATAATAGGATGTTTGATGAAGAGGCTGTATGGTACCAGCTGAGTGAATGTACACTTTACCATATGCTAAATAAGGAAAAGAGAGGGTAAATAATTGTTCATCATCAGAAGCTTCAACAGGAATATGAAACCACCATTGTTTGTCTCCTAATTTTTTATAAATATGATTTAGTTTCTTTTTAGGAACAGAAGACGAATTAAATTTTTCTATGGCTTCTTTTATCGTTAAAGAAGTGTCAGAAGAAATAACGGAAATCTTTTCATATAAATGATTTTCATCTTTAGGTAAAGAACATGACAGTAGCAGAAAAAGTGATGTAAAAAGAAGAAAAAATCTTTTAATCATTTCATTATTAATTACCATACTAAAGTATGATATTTTTATTTGAACTCCTAAGTAGTTTTATGGCTATAACTTAAAACTAAAAAAAATGGGAACAAAATGTATAAAAATTAAACAGCTACTCGCACTTTTTATCGCTACAATATTTACAAGTTGTGGTGTTTTTAAATCATCATTTCCAACCAATAAAGCAAATGGGAGCGCAGGTATTATTAAGGTACCAACCTATTTAGATAAAAATGGAAAAACACAAGAAACGTTTATGTGGTCTCATTATGATGCTACTAAAAGAGGTTCATTAATGTATCTGGATAAAAAAGGAAATATAAGAGTATTAGCTGAAAATCCACCGGATGCAGCAATACAATCAATAACTAACATAACGGCAAAAACCAAAATTAATGATAAAGTTGATGCTGAATTAGCGTTAAGTGCGTCAAAATCTATTGCAGAATTGGGTAAAAGAACTGCAGCAGTAAATATGTTAAGAGATGCCTTATATCGCTTAAATGAAATGTATTATGCTACAAAAGAAGCGCGTGATGAAAATAGAGAAATTATTAAAAAAGCTATTGAAAATAAGAATAATGATTTCTTGAACAAATTCATGGTAACTGAAGATACAGCAATACAATCGATAAAAGAGATTTCTATGGATGAATTAGTAGCGTTATTTACTACTATAGTTAACAATGCTAAAGAAATAGCCATAAAAGAGGCAGAATCAGATGCAATGATTAAAGTAAATGAAGTTGATAAAATAAGGTTAGACTTACTTAAAGAAATGTATGATAAAGTAAAAGATACCTTAACTAAAAAAGAAACAATAGAATACTTAAAAAAAATATCTAAATAGAAAAAACAATGAAAACGTTAAAGAAAAACTTGAGATACTTTATAATGATTTTTGCAATACTTTTTTTAAGTAGTTGTAAGTCAGTTAAGTATTTTATTAACCAAACATATGAACCGCTTTCAGTTACAGATCAACAAATTAGGTCTTTAGAAGAAAATTTACAAACTATAGATTCTGTAACCCCCAACATTGGTGTTCGTGTCGGAGCTTTAATGCTTCAAGAATTCTTACCTAAAGAAATAGAAAAGGAGGTTAAAGAAATACAAGATTCTAATTTTATAGTTACTAAATTTAAACCTAAACTACGTTTAACAAAACAAGCAATAATTATTGAAGCAGATTTTAATATTGCACTGAAGGAAATACAAACCAGTATAGAAGGAAAGCTAGAAGGTTACCTGGCAATATCTTCAAATAAAGATAGTTTGCTTTTTAGACCGGCACTAAAAACGTTAAAAGTTCAAAATATAGAATTTACAGAAGAAAAGCCCAAACTATCTAATAGAGCTATTGCATTACTTATTAAACCGGTAACAAAACATTTTTTAGAAAATTTGAACGGTCATTTTATTAAGAAAACACCTTCAATTTATGTAGGATGGGGAGGTGTCGTAAATGTAAGTCCCAATGCTTTATTTACTAATAGTGAAACCACGGTAGAAGGAGCTACTATTAACATGAGTAGGTTTATTCAAAACACGGCTCTTTTTATTGATAAAAAAGGAGTGTCTGTAATACTAGAAATTGATAAAGATCAAAGAGGCCCGGTTTTAAATACTGAAAATAAAGAAACAAATACAAAGGGAGATAAAACAAAACTGAATGTCTATTATGAGGCATATCAGAAAAAGTTTTCAGAATTATGGGTGTCAAACTTTCAAGCATATCAAGACACTACAAAATTATCATTAGGAATAACCAAAACTACGTTTGCTACTATTTTTAATGAAGCTTTGTCTACCGCTACTTTTAACATAGCACATAAAATAGAGATAAAAGAAAGTAAAGGAAATGACAGGCTAGGAATAGATAAGGTAAAATTAGATTGTAATTCAGTAAGAGAACACTTTAGTTTTCCTGATTTTTCCTATGGAAAATCATGCGACTATAGCTGTATGAAAACGATAAAAGTAAGAATTGGTCCTATAAAAATTACAAAACGTATTGAAGATCCGTTTTGTGCCACAGGTAGAGCAGCCTGTAAAACAGCAAGAGAAACAGCAAGAATAGCTTGGCAAACCTCAAGAGAAAGTGCCAGAATAGCGCATCAGGTGTATAATGAAGGTAAAGTAGCGGCCTGTAAAGTGGCTGTTGAAGGAAGTAAAATGGTAAATTTAGGAAGATTAAAAACTTCCGGTAAGGGTTATGGAAAAGCAATATTAACAGTACAAAATATAGCTGTTACAAACGATTTGCTGACTATGAATTTAACAACAAAAGGCAACGTGAATATAACATTACAATCTTCTTTGGGATTGTATCCGCAAGCAGTAGGGCATTTGTTAATGTGTAGTATAGATTATAAAAAAAGTATTGAAACAAAAATAAAAGGAACCATTTTTACTCAGTTAACTAAAATTAACTTTACACCGGAAAAAATAGGAGAAAATATTATCCTTACAGGAAAAGTTTCCGGTATAGGTTATAAGGCAGAGGCAGATATAAGTCCGCTGCATAAATTACTTTTAGATCCTGAGTTAGCAGCAAAATGTCCTCAATTATACAACATTTTGTTAGCCGGAGGTACAGCAGGTGGCGTTGCAGCAATATTAGGAATGGTAAAAGATCCTCAGTTGCAACTATTGTTAAAAGGAACAGCAATTGGTAAGTATGATTTAACGCCTTTTACTCAAAAGATTTCTCCGGTTATGTTTAGAATTAATAACGGAGAAAATCGTAAATCGATTGCTGAATGGGGAATAAATAGTATTGATTATAACTATTAAGAATGTTAAAAATTAATACGAAGAGTATGAAAAAAGAAGTATCTTAAAAAATAAAATTAAGAACCATGAAAAACCAATTGAAAAGAACTTCAATATATCTACTTATAGTAATAAAAATATTATTCTATACTGTTATTTGTAGTGAGGTAGCACATGCACAAACTCAGACCTCAGGTTTTGGTTTAGCCTTAGATGAAGATTATTTTATGAAGCCTTTTGGGTTGAATGATGATAGAAATTATACATTAGGATTTCATTTTTCTATTTTTAATACCAAGTATAACTCATTTTTAAAAAAGACGTTAGCATTAAGAGAGTTTGAAGATAATTTATTACCAGCTGAAGCATCATTTGATGTAGTTGCGTTTACTCCTAATAATATAAAAGCAGAAGAAATTCAGTACAATGACAGGCCGTACTCAAACGTATTGTTTTTATCTTTAAAAAGGCACGGATTAAATAAAGATGGAGATACGTATTTTGCTAAAACATTATATGTAGGTGTTTTAGGAACCAGACTGGCAGAATATTTTCAAGGAGCAATTCATAAAGTTATGAATTCACCGGAGCCTAAAGGATGGCGAAATCAAATATCAGACGGAGGTGAACCAACAATTTTATACACCCAGAAAAAGATGAGTTTACTTGTTGATCAACAAAAATTTCAATTAAATCATGGGTATACTTACAATTTGTTTTATGTAACAGGAGCTTCTTATAATCTGGGGGCCAGATGTGGTCTTTTTAATAAAGAGTCTTGGTTAACCGATATGTCCGGATTTATAGGAAGTGTTACTAGTAGATTTAATAAAATGACTCAGAAAAAGTCTAGAGAAATTTATGTTTATGCAAATTTAAATACGAATTTAAACGTGTATAACTCATCATTACATGGTCAATTTAGAGATACGCGATATCGAATACCTTATGCAAAGACAGGATTTGTAACTCTAGATACAAGTTTAGGAGTAGGGGTTACATTCAATAGAACCACATTTTCAATATATCATAAATTACGTTCACCGGAAATTTGGGATACTAATTATAGATATTGGCATAATTGGATTGGTATTTCACTAATACATCAAAATAAAAGTAATTAAAAAGGGAGCGTTCAAAACGCTCCCTTTTTAATTATGCTTCTTGTAATTCTTGTTGAATTTTTTCTTGAGGTTTACTCAGGTCAGTTGACTGTAATTCTCTTTGAAGTTCTTTACTGGTTTTAGAACTTCCGTCATGACTCCATCCCGGGGGCATAAAAACGTATTTTAAACGAGTTCCGATGGATAAGTCTTTTTTACGAACAAAGAAATCTTTAAAAATTTCTTTCCATTCATGAAAAATAACATTAATAGGTCCTCTGTCTTCTAAATCTTTAGTTAACCCGAATTTTAATTTTTCATACTCAGTTTCATCTTCTTCAGCTTGGAAGGTACCAAAAATACGATCCCAAATAATTAACACCATTCCCATATTTTTATCTAAGTATTTAGTATTAGAGGCATGATGTACTCTGTGATGAGAAGGCGTTACAAAAATATAACCCCACCATCCTAATTTACTTTTAATAAAGTTTGTATGACATAAGGTACCATAGTTTTGGTTCATGGCATAGGCAAACATAATATGTAAAGGGTGAATTCCGGCAAATGCTAATGGTAAAAAGAACATGTAGCGAAATAAAGGTTGTAATACAGGAGATCTGAATCCTGTTGAAATATTGTAATATTCCGAATTATGATGGGTAACGTGCACAGCCCAGAAAAAACGGGAATGATGATCTACATAATGATGAATGTAATACAAAAAGTCTTGACCAATAAAGGCTACTAACCAATAAACAATTTGATTATCCCAAGTAATGAAACGGTATTGATAACAAAATCCCATTACAAGAAAAGAAAATCCTTTCATTAATAAATCTAACCCAAAATTTGCCAAGGCAAAATATACATTGGTAGCCGTATCTTTAAATTGGTAATTTTTTGCTTTAGCTTTATAGCTGAAGTACATTTCAACAAAAATTACTAATAGAAAAAACGGAGCACTCCAATAGTATAGGGTATCTTGATTTAAAATATCAAACATAGCTTTAGAAAAATTTATACAAAAGTATTTTATTTATAATTCCAAAAACTGATAAATATCATGTTTTGGTAATAATATTATTATAGTCTTTTCTGAATCCAGTTGTTAAAACTATAAAAGTTTTGCGGAGCTACACCGTGCCCTACCGGATATTCAGAGTATTCGTTTTGCAAATAGTGTTTTTGTAAGAAAACCGGAGCTTTTCTTGCCCATTCAACCGGTAATACCTGATCTACAGTTCCGTGAGAAATGTAATAATCGGTAGTAATTTGTGTAGACACAGATTCCGGTAATAATTCATCGTTAATATAACCACTTAAGGCAATAACATGCTGTACTTTATTAGGGTAATTTAAACTTACAGCGTAACTTAAAATAGCACCTTGACTAAACCCTAATAAAAAAGTTTTATCAGGATTGGTTTGGTATTTTTCTTTTATTTCATCAATAAAATCGGCTATTTTATTAGCAGATTCTTTGGCTTGAGAAATGTCAGAAAATTTACCGTTTACAGCATCAAAGTTAATAGCATACCAAGCATAACCGCCATACCCCATATTATGCGGAGCTTGAGCACTTACAATTAATAAATTATCGGGTAACTCTTCAGCAAAAGAAAATAAATCTTCTTCATTGCTTCCGTATCCGTGTAATAAAATTAATAAAGGCGGATTTTTAATCTCGCCTTTAGGAGGTCTTACTAAATAATGTAAACTCATTTATTATAATGATTTAAACCAATCTTGAAAATTTTCTCCTAAAACCGGAATTAATTTTTTTTCTCCTTTTATTGCTCCTACAAAGCTGATAATCCAAAAAACAAATAAAATGACATTTATAGCCCATCCGGCTGCATTGCCAAGAAATCTGTATACTACCCATCCGTTAATTGCAGACAGTAAGTAAAGTCCTATCATTTGTCTTATATAAAAACTGGCAAATGGGTTTTTAGTATTGTTATTTAAAAAAAAGGCAATAAGCGTACCTATAATAGTTAGGTGACTAATAATTGCGTTTGTTTTTCCTTCTTCTACGGTAGTTAAATTACTCATGATTACTTAAGAATTAATTGGTTATTATTAAAAATACCATAGGCTTTACCCTGTAATTTTTTATCTAAAAAAGCACTGTTTTTTGAGGTGGACATAATGTCTTTTTCTGTAAAAGTATAGTCCCCTTCAGGAGTAAATAATGATAAATCAGCCTTCTCGTTTTCGTTGATACTGTTCAATGCTATTCCAAAACGATTTCTTGGATTAACTGATAAGCAACGACTAATAGTGTCAGCGTCTAGCAACGTATTCAAAGCTCCAAAAGCACTTTCAAAACCAATGGTGCCATCTTTAGCTGTAGAAAACTCCACTTTTTTATGTTCAATATCAATAGGATTATGATCGGTCGTAATCATATCTATGACTCCCTCAGTAATTCCTTTTAATAAAGCTTTTGTATCTTTTTTTGTTCGTAATGGTGGCGTTACTTTTTTATTTCCGTCAAAGCCATGTAACTCATCATCTGTTAAAAATAAGTGATGTACAGATACACTACAAGTAATATCTAACCCTTTTTTCTTAGCTTCTTTAACCAAACGTACTGATTTTTCAGTAGAAATAGTTGGAATGTGTAATTTACCACCGGCGTATTCCAGTAAGAAAATATCTCGGGCAATTTGAATTTCTTCCGCTAATGCAGGAATACCTTTTAAACCTAATAAGGTGCTGTTAACTCCCTCATGAGCCACTCCGTCTCCGGCAATTGACTTATTTTTAGGGAAACTTAAAACTAAACCATTAAAATTTTGAGCATATAATAAGGCTATTTTTAACAAGTTATCATTGGTTACCGGTTTAGTATAATCACCAAAAGCAACAGCGCCTGATTGTTGCATGTCATACAACTCAGCCATTTCAATACCCTTACTTTCTTGAGTTAAAGCTCCTATTGGATACACATTGGTAGCAAAACCATTAGCTTTATTAATTAAAAACTCAATAGCAGCTTTATTTTCAGCTATAGGCTGTGTGTTAGGATTGATAGCAACCGCTGTAAATCCGCTTTTAGCAGCAACTTGTAAACCATGCTTAATGGTTTCTCTTTCTTCATATCCCGGTTCCCCTAGTGAAACACTGGTGTCAAACCAACCGGTAGACACATGTAAATTGTCTAACTCAACAATTTGATATTCCTCTTTATTAGGAATATTTGTATCAATTTTAGTAATAATTCCGTCAGTAATTAAAATATCTTTAACTTGATTGTGAAACGGACTTGAAGTGTCAATAATTGTAGCCGATTTTAGCAGCGTTGTCATGGTTTGAAGAATTTTAGTATCAAAATTTCAAGAAGCAAAGATACAATGGAAAGTGCTAAAAACCATTTCCAAAGCCATTGAACTTCATTTTTTTTACGAATGCCTTCTAAAGTAGCTTTTACTGATGTTGAAATAGTGCCTTTTTCTTGCTGGTTTACAGTTTCTTGCCATGAAAGATATTGCAACATGCTTTCGCTTTTGTGGTAGTTAAAAGCAACTTGTTTAAGGGTGTCTTTTTGTTGTAAAATATAATTAAAACCGGCCTTTTCGGGTTGCTGAGTAGTTGTAATTCTAACTTTATTTTGATATACCTGTTGTAAAGGAATAAAAGAAGTAAAAGCATTACTAATAGTAAGTACAGCTTCTTTACCTAGCTCTTTATGAATATCAATAGTATTGGTGTTGTTAACCGTATAATATAGTTGAGGAAGCTGTAAACTTTGCTTTCCGATATTGTAAAAAACAGGAACAATTAAAGGTGAATTGGTAAAATTACTGTTTTGTTTATTTAAAGCACCCGCTACCCAAAACACTTTAGCATTTGGGAGTTGAATTTCAGAAATAAAATCTTTTTTGTTTTCAAAACTAAGTATGGTACTGGCATTTTTAAATGCTGAAGTATAGGAAGAAGCAACACTTGGATATTGAAAATTACTTACATTTTTCTCAAAAACCTGTTCAAAAATGGGATGTTTAAAATTAATACCGGTTACTTTTAAACTGTCTGTTTTTTGCGAAGAAAGGGGTCCCGTGTTTAAATTTTTAAACAACAAGTTATAAGAAGTAACAGTACTATTCACAGCAGGAATAATCAAAATATTACCTCCTTTGGCCGTAAAATCGGTTAGAGCGGTAATTAACGTTTGGGGTAGTGTTTCTAACTCGTTTAATATGATTAATTGTTGTTTAGGAATACTGTTATAGTTTATGTTTTGTGCACTAGATTGTGACAAAGAAAATTCATCATTAGTATAAATTTTTGTCAAAAACGGAGCCGGTTTACCAATAGCGAGGATATTTATTTTTTCATTGGTGGTTACTGTAAAGAAAAATGAATTGTCAAAAGAAAAAGCATCATTAACCGTAAGAACTAATCTGCCTAAAAATACAGGAACACGCTGAACCGAAAAAACAACTTCTTGAGTACTGTTTTCTGCAATATCAAACGTTTGTTTGTTAATTAACTTTTGATCGTTATAAATAGCAATAGGTACATTAGTTTTTGCTGTTCCTTGGTTTTTTACCTGAATATGAATTTCTAAGTTACCGGAACCTTTATCATTTACAGAAACACTGTCAATAGACATATTTTCTTTCACTTGAGGCGTTAATTGCACAAAGGAAGTTTCTTTACTAAAACCTTCTATATCTTTGGCAGAAACATTTTGGAAATCAGAAATAATAATATTTTTTTCAATAGAAGCTTCTCCGGTATTTTCTGCTGCGGCTTTCAGTATAATATCTTTTAAACTTTTTTGTTCTGCAGTGTTTTCTATTTGAAGCAGGACTTCTTTTAATTCTGAGGCCGTTTTATTGCGATAAAAATTTGTATTTGTTTGTAAAGAATAAGAAGCTTTGTCAGATAAATTCTCTGCAAGTTCCTGAGCTGCAACTTGTAGTAAATCACCTTTATTACCTTGCGTTTTAGTACTTAATGAATTGTCTAAATAAATAAAATAATGTTGTTGTTCATCAGCTTTATGCGTACTAAAATACGGTTGGGCAAAAGCCAAAATTAAAAAAGTAAGTAAAAGTAAACGTGTGGCTAAAATCAACCATTTTTTTATGCGTGAACTCTTACGTGTTTGTAAAGCTAGTTTTTGTAAAAAAGCTACATTCGTAAAAGGTACTTTTACAAAACGCTGTAATTGAAATAAATGCACTAAAATAGGAATAACCAATAGCGCTAGAAAGTATAGAATTTCAGGATATTTAAACTGCATATTTTTATAACTAAAGCAAACAATCTTAAAGAAAACCAATTGACAATTTTAGATAAAATTTCTTGTATTCCTATACCAGTAGGAGTTCTCTTAAGACTTACTTAGCGAGTAAAAATAGTCAAAATCATTGTTAAAAAACAAACAAGTTAAAAATATGTTAGAACAAAGACTGATTTTCGACCAACGATTAAAATTTACTATTTTTGAAGTATGACTACAAAAGAAAGTGACTGTAAAATTCCGGAAGAATTAAACCTTAAAAATCACTGGAATGCTGCTTATACAAAAAATGAAACTGAGCAGTTAGGCTGGTATGAAACCAGCGCTAAAGAAAGTATTGACTTACTCAAAAAATCAGGTGTAGCTAAAAATGCTTCTATTTTAAACGTAGGAGTGGGCTCTTCTGTAATAATTGATGAACTGTTAGAAGAAGGGTATACAAATTTAATCGCAAATGATTTTTCTGAAAAAGCATTACACGATCTTCAACAGCGTTTAGGCAATAATGCTTCAAAAGTTCAGTTTGTTTTAGATGATTTAACGCACCCAACTGTATTAACTACGTTACCAAAAGTAGCAGTTTGGAATGATAGAGCTGTGTTACATTTCTTTTTAACAAAACAAGAGCAGGATACTTATTTCAATTTGCTAAAGCAAGTGGTGGCTACTAACGGATTTGTGATTATTGCCGTTTTTGCTTTAGACGGAGCTGAGAAATGTTGTGGATTGCCTTTACAACGATACAATGTAGCTATGTTACAAGAAAGATTAGGAGATGAGTTTATACTAAAAGACAGTTTTAAACATACATTTACCAATCCGTACGGAGGAGAAAGACCATACATATACACCTTGTTTCAAAGAAAAAACTAATACATGAGCGCAATACAAATTCCTTTTAAAAGTACTGGTTTTTTCTCAAAAACCATGCTCGATTATTTAGAGCAACAACCTCAAATACAACCATTTTATCATAATTTTTCAGATATAGAAGGCTTTAAAAAACAACTGGAAGAAAAAAAGAAAGCAGTAAGCCAAGAAACAAGAAAAACACTAGTTGCTGTATTACAAAAGCAATATGAAAATGTAATAACATCAGAAGCAACACTACACAATATAAATGCTTTAGCCAATAACAATACATTTACCATCACTACAGGGCATCAGTTAAATTTATTTACAGGACCGTTATATTTTTTGTATAAAATAGTATCAGCTATTAATTTATGTGAAGAGTTGGCGGCTACTTTTCCGGAAGAGCAATTTGTACCCGTGTATTGGATGGCTACAGAAGATCATGACTTTGAAGAAATAAATTATTTTAATTTTAAAGGAAAAAAAGTACAATGGAATACGTCGCAAACCGGAGCTGTTGGACGTTTTTCAACAGAAGGCTTAGAGGAGGTTTTAGCCGTGTTTTCAGAACATTTAGGAACATCTAAAAATGCGGAGTATCTTAAAGCCTTATTTAAAAAAGCGTATGTAGAACATACGAATTTAGCAGCTGCAACGCGTTATATTGCTAATGAGTTGTTTGGAACCTACGGATTGGTAATTATTGATGGTGATGATGCTGATTTAAAGCGTCAATTACTACCGTATGTAACAAGCGACTTTACAGAGCAACTATCGTATAAACAAGTAATGCAAACCACAGAACAATTAGGTAAGCATTACAAAATTCAGGTTAACCCTAGAGAAATTAATTTATTTTACCTAACTAATGAAATTCGTGAAAGAATTTTGTTTGAAAACGGCGTGTATAAAGTAAATAATACGACTATTTCTTGGACGTGGAATGAGTTGGAGCAGCATATGCAAGCGCATCCGGAATGTTTTTCACCAAATGTAATTATGCGACCGTTATATCAAGAGGTACTATTGCCTAATTTATGCTATATAGGTGGAGGAGGAGAGCTAGCTTATTGGATGCAGCTTAAGAATTATTTTGAAGCCGTTTCAGTACCTTTTCCTATTCTTTTATTACGAAACTCAGTGCAAGTACTTTCAGAAAAACAATATAAAAAATTAGAAAAACTGCATATAAGTTTAGAAGAGTTGTTTAAAAAGCAAAACGATTTGTTGGCACTAAAAGTAACTGAAAACTCTGAAGTAACGGTAGATTTTTCTCAGCAAAAACAATTTTTACAAAAGCAGTTTAATAAACTTAGAGAGATAGCAGCTTATACAGATGTATCGTTTATAGGAGCCGTAATTGCGCAAGAAAAAAAACAGTTAAAAGGGTTAGATACCTTAGAAAAAAGGTTGTTACGAGCAGAAAAACGCAAACAGCATGATTTGGTAAATCGAATTACTATGTTACAAAATGAAATTTTACCTAATCAGGCTCTAGAAGAGCGCCAACGTAATTTTTCTGAGTATTATTTAGAGTACGGAGTCGATTTTATAAAAGCATTAAAAGAGAGTTTACATCCGTTAGAACTAACATTTACAGTATTGGTAATGTAGTTAAGAATCAATAAAACAAAATAATGTTGCTATATGAAAAACAAAAAGGCACTTTTAGTAATCGATATGCAAAAAGGGTTGTTTACAGAACAAACGCCAAGGCATGATGCAGACGGAGTAATAAAGCGTATCAATACACTATCGTCATATTTCAGAGCATTGAACTTTCCGGTAATTTTTATACAACATGACGGAACCGGAGAGTTTGAAAAGAATACAGAAGAATGGGAATTGTTAGATACTTTAAAAGTTGATACGTCTGATTCTATAATTGATAAACGAGCCAATGACGCATTTTATAATTCTGATTTACTAAAAAAGCTAACAGATTTAGAAATATCTAACATAGTAATTACCGGATGTGCAACAGATTTTTGTGTTGCTTCTACAATTCAGTCTGCTTTAGTGAAAGATTTAGATATTACCGTTATTTCTGATGGACATACCACAGGAAATCGCCCTCACTTATCAGCAGAAAAAATAATTGAACATTATAATTGGATTTGGCAAAACATGATTCCTACCCAAGGTAGTTTAGAAGTTGTTTCTTTTGAAAGCTTTATTAATAAGAAGTAAAAAGATAAACAACTTCTTTAAAAATGTATAATGTTTCAGTTAGAAAAAACTAATTTTATCATATAAAAAAACAGGAAGTAATGAACATAGAAAAAATATTTAAGAACAATCAAAAATGGGTAGAGGAGCGATTAAGTATTGATGCTAACTATTTTAATAATTTGTCTGAAGGTCAAAATCCTGATATTTTATATATAGGTTGTTCAGATAGTAGAGTAACCGCAGAAGAACTAATGGGGGTGTCACCGGGTGAAGTATTTGTACATAGAAATATTGCTAATATGATTCCGAATACCGATTTAAGTGCCATGTCTGTAATTGATTATGCCGTTGCACATTTAAAAGTTAACCATATTGTAGTTTGCGGACATTATTACTGTGGAGGTGTTAAGGCGGCTATGCAATCACAAGACTTGGGAATATTAAATCCTTGGTTGCGAAATATCAGAGATGTGTATAGAATGCATAAAGATGAGCTTAATGCTATTGAAGATGAAGATTTACGATATAAAAGACTGGTAGAATTGAATGTACAAGAGCAATGTATCAATGTGATTAAAACAGCAGAAGTTCAAAGAGCATATAGAGAAAGAGGCTTGTCAGTTCACGGATGGGTTTTTGATATTCACTCAGGAAAACTTATAGATCTTAATATAGATTTTTCAAAAATATTAGTAAATATTATGGAAATATATCACCTTGATTAGTAGAGTAATTATTTTAACTGATAACTATAACTGATAAAAGTAAATGAAATCACTGCATCCCAGAAACATCCATAATCATGAATATGATTTTGAATTACTTCAGCAAAAATGTCCTGATTTACAGAAATATATTTTAGAGAGTTATGGTAAAAAAACAATTGATTTTTCGAATCCGGAAGCAGTAAAAACTCTGAACAAATCGTTATTGACGGCATATTACGGAATTCATTATTGGGAGTTTCCGGGTACAAATTTATGTCCGCCAATACCGGGAAGGGTAGATTATATTCATCATATAGCAGATCTTATTGGTAATACAGTTCAGGCACATGTATTAGATATTGGTACAGGAGCTACATGTGTTTATCCTATATTAGGAAATGCGGTTTATAACTGGACGTTTGTTGGAACTGATATCGACTCAAAGTCGATTGCTTCGGCTCAGAAAATTGTAAATGAAAATTCATTAGAAAAGCAAATACACTTTAGAAAACAAACCAATAAAGAGCATATACTACAAGGTATATTGAAAAAAGAAGATGCTTTTACCGTAACCATGTGTAATCCTCCGTTTTATGCTTCAGAGGAAGAAGCTAAGGGAGCAAATAATAGAAAATCAAGGAATTTAGGAAATACAGCTGTTAGAAATTTTGCCGGGAATGCTAATGAATTATGGTATAAGGGAGGAGAAAAAGCATTTTTACATACGTACTTGTATGAAAGTTCGCTAACTCCAAAAGCAAGTACTTGGTTTACTAGTTTGGTATCTAAAAAAGAAAATTGTAAAAGCTTAGAAGCCTCAGCTAAAAAATTGGGTGTTAAAAAGTTTAAAATTATTCCAATGCATCAGGGTAATAAGGTTACTCGTATTGTTTGTTGGGCGTGGTAATAGGGTATTTAAACTTCTGTAGGATATTTTATTTCAGTTGTTTGGTCTGTTATATTATGAACAGAAAAATAACCTCTGGCTTGACTCATCTGTAATTGCTTTACCTGTTCACTTAGCCATAAATATAATTTTTCCAGTTCATCCGGATTATCTTTAACTCTTGAGAAGATAATTTTTGCTTTATTAACTAAGTGTTTACATTCAATTCTTGCCATTTCTCTTAGCTCCTCTTTTTGCTTAAATCCTTTTTGATTGATATATAAAATAAGTACCGAAGAAACAGAAGGAAGAATAAAAGCGGTGATTGAAATGGCCAAATTTAACGTTGAATAATCTTCAGGAATAAAGCCCTTTAAACCAAGAATAATAGTAACAACAAAACCAATGATGGTAATCGTGATAAATAAGTGATTGTTAATTTTCTCGTAGTATTCCGATTCTTTTCTATAGCTTAAATAATATTTGTGATAAACATGATTAATATAATCTTCGGTAAGAGATTTTTGATCTTTAGAAGACCAAGCTGATTTAGTTTCATTTTCTTTCATTTTCTAAAAACTTTATTGAAAGTATTTAAAGATAAAAAAATAAATAACCTGTTTACTAATAAGTTGTCAGGTTGTGGAATAAATAATCATAAACGATTAGTAATAAAGGATTGGAAACGTAAAAAGCAAGTAAATACTTAGTTAAAAGGTGATTTACTTGCTTCCGGGGGACTACATAAAGGTTTTGTTATGTAGCTTTACTTCACTACTTTACGTAGCAAAATTAGCAACTTTTTTTGAAAAAAAATTACGGATATCCGTAGTATTATGTTTTTTTAGAAAAAAACAGCAAGTATTAAGAAGTTAATTTTTTAAAGGTGAGTAAGTTCCATTTTTTTGCCCACGCTTTTGCCTGAACACGTTGGTTATACACTGTTATATCAAATTGTGGAGTTGGAGTGACAATAAGGTTAAATAAATCATCCAAACCATAAGGAGCAAGGTATTCTATGTAGTTTTCATTATTTAATCGTACGGCCACAGCAGTTGCCGTTTCAGGCCAAAAAGAAATGGCATGATGGCTATTAAGGTAGGGTTGATGATTATTTCGAAGATGCATTCTGGCTTGATTTTTAACAGACCAATTTAAGTCCGGATACATCATTTTTAAAAAGTGTTCAATGTGTAAATCTTTTTCTTTTTCTGTAGTATCAGCATTAAAATAAATAACATCAATATCATTCAGTTTTGTTCTTTCTATAGTATGTAAAACATCCCAAACTTTATTTCGTACGAAACCGGTACCAATCCAGCAATCATTTAGCTGTAAATTTTTAACGATTGCTAATATTTCCAGCATCCAACTATCATTCTGAATATAATTAATAAGTCTGGTTTCAGATTTTCCTTTCATAGCATAAAAAGGTTATTCCTTTATAATTTTTAATGACTGTTTATACCCTTCATTTTGAAGCGTTACATAATAAATTCCTTGAGGAAACTGCTCAATATTGATAAGATGAGTTTTACCGGAGAATGTACCTTCTTGAATTGTTTGACCTAACAGATTTGTTATTGTATAAACTGTATTGGTACTTTTATTTGAAGAAACCAACATTGTATCTGTTGATGGATTAGGTGATATGGTATAGTTAAGAGTATTTGCTTGAAAATTTTCAGTACTTAATGAACCACAATCAAGTTGATTAATATATTTCCATATTTCATTATTTAAAGTAAAAGAAACCAATGAATTGTCAGGAGCTTCTCCCATTCGAATCCAAACTAATTGTTGAGAGGGTATTACATTAATAAATTGCCCGTTTTTTCCTAAAGCTGCTATCATATCATTCGGAGCATCCGGAGTCATACTACCAGAAAAAATCATTTGACTTTGAGGAATCATGTAGCTGTTTTTACCGTTAAGCCACCATAAATAACCATAAGATTCATTTAAGTTTTGTGACGTACTAACCATTTCATTATAATAATTAGTATCGGTTAAAATTGGTGTTCCGTTCCAGTTTCCTTTATTTAAAATAAGCAAACCAAATCGAGCCATACTTCTGGCGGTACTGAAAAAAACAGTATTATATCCTTGTTGAAAGTAGGCTCCATCCATACCGGTTATATTTTTTAACTTTTGAGTTGTGTAATTATTTAATGATTGTCCGGTGGCATTTTCCAGTACTTGATCTAAAAGAGTGTAAGGAGCATTATGATATGCCCAACGTGTTCCGGCATCAGCTAAGTAATGTAAACAATCCGCAGTCGTACAGTACGGATCAGTAACCTCATCATTTAATCCGGAAGTCATTGTAAGTTGATGTTGAATCGTAATAGCATTTTCTTGTGCAGAAGTACAACTTGTCCAACCATTTCCTAAATAGTTAGCTGTTACCTCTGAAATATCCAAATAATTTTCTTGTTGAGCTATACCAACCATAAAAGCTGTTAATGTTTTACCGGCAGAAGCCCAATACCAATTAGAAGTAGCCGTATGATCATTAAAGTAATGTTCCAATACAAGTTTACCATCTTTTAATACAATAAATGCTTTGGTGTTGTTGGTTTCTAGGAAGTTATACAGGTCATCAATTTTATCCTGACACCAATTAAGATCAGTTATTGGAATGCTCTCCCAAGTAGTAGCATTGTTAGGAGGAAAGTATAGTTGTGCTTTTATTGTGAGTGAGCAAAGAAGCATCAATAAAAGGAAGAAAGTCTGCTTTATCATATGTTTGGGGTTACTTTTGTATTAGACTTTTTTCTTGAAACAAAGTTTAATGCAATATACTATTAAAAACAAAATGATCTGAATTGTACATTCAAACCATTTTGCAATTATCCCCTAAACTCATTCAATATAAATTGAAAGAAAAATCGTTATACAGATGTAATAACTTCTTTTAATAATCTTCTTGATTTTGGTTTTTTACTAGGTTGGTTAAAGTCGTCTTCATCTCTATAACCAATAGCTACAGCAACTAACGTAGTATAATCAGTTTGTGTTAAAATAGCGTCGTATTTTTCAGGCTCAATACCTTCCATTGGCGTAGCATCTATTCCCATTTCTGCACAAGCACTTAAAAATACGCCTAAGGCTAAATACGTTTGTCTGTCAAACCATCCTTTTACGGTAGCTTCCGGAAGTGGTTTTATAAATTGATTGTAGTACCCTACAGAACCTTCGGGAAGCTCTTTGTTGATTTGCTCTTCGAACAAATTAAGATTATTAATACTACTAAAAACAACTAAAGTATCACAGTTTACAATACGATCGTTATTAAAAAAAGAAGCAGCACCTAATTTAGTTTTAATTTCAGGATCAGAAACAAAGGTAAATTTCCATGGCTGACTGTTAATAGAAGAAGGGCTTAATCGTAAAATTTCTTTTAACTCTTCTATTTGTTTCGGATCTATTTTTTTTGAATTGTTATATACCTTAGTGGTATATCTTTTTTGCATTGATTCTATAAAACTCATTATAAATTATTTTATACTATAAAAACTATAGTTACAAAAGTAAATATAGTTTTGTAACTTTGCAATAACGGTCAAAAAGGATAGTTTAATTTTTAGGAAGTTATTAAGAATATGTATATCATTAACGGAAAAAAATACCCTTGTTGTACAAGTGTAACTATGGGAATTATAGGGGGAAAGTGGAAAACGGTTATCTTATATCATTTAATGGACGGAAGTTTACGATATAATGAACTGCGTAAAAAGATGAAAGATGTTACGGAACGAACTTTAAGTTTACAGTTGTCGCAGTTACAAGAAGATGGCATAATCTCCAGAAGAGTGTATACAGGTAAACCACCGTTAAAAGTTGAATATTCTCTTACGGAGTTTGGAAAAACACTTATTCCGTTGTTAAAAGAAATCGCAGAGTGGGGAGAGCAAGCTGTAGAAAACTATGTAGCAAAAAATAATTAGGAATTATTTTTACTCATAGCTTGTAATACCTGCAAAGCTTTACTTTTATCTTTTTGGTCTACAAAAATATGGTCGTGATAATATCCTGCAATTACGTTACAACTGATGTTATTTTTTCCTAATTCTGAAGAAAAAGCAGCCGTAAGCCCAACAGCTTCTAATGACGAATGTATGTTTAACGTAATCCATGCAGCTGTATATTCATAAGATAAACCAAATTCTTCAGCATGTTCTTTTGACATGATTAAGGTAGTACCTTCTTTTTCCTTAAACTCTCCAATAGTAACTTCTCTGGGAATCGAAGCAATATCAGTTACCGTACAAAATACATAAACACCTTCATTAAGTACCGGTTCCATATTAGCAATAAGTTCTTGCAGATTTGTAATTCCAATATTGTTAGCCATTTTTTATATGTTTTATTAAAGCAATAAGTGAAACAAATGTCCAAGTTCCTTCAAGCAAAATAAAAGGAAGATATTTCATTAATACAGACGCCAAGCAAGCTAAAGCGGCACCTATTAAATTTAAAAGAATGTAGCTAATACTCTTAGTGGTAAGTTTGTTATTCAGGTTAAGAAAATAGGCTATTAATATTAGAAATACTCCTATAAACCCTATGATATCTGTATGTGTCATGAGGAATAATCTGGTTTTAAAATTGAACAAAATTAACTGCCTTAGGTAAGCCTACGAGGCATTCAAAGGAAATTATTTAAAAGTTTCGACACAAGTGTCGGAGCTTTTTAATCTCACTTAGTGAGTAAAAGTACTAAAAAATGATAGCCATTGTGTGTGAAAGTAGTTTTAAAAAAGAAAAAGCAATGACAATAATATCATTACTTTTTCAAAACTTAGGGGGAAAAAAGAGTTATTGAATAGCTTTTATTATTTCTTGCGGATTAGCTCTTTCAGTATAATCTTCAGGAACAAAAGCATAGGTAATTTTTCCGTTTTGCTCAACAACGTAAGTAGCAGGCATAGGTAATTGATAATGAGTATCTCCGTTATGCTTAGGAACATCTAAGTTAAAAGAGTGATAAATAGCTCTTAAATCTTCCGGTAATTGAAATACCAATCCTAGTTTTTTAGCTATAACATTTCCTACATCACTTAAAACTTCAAAAGTTAATTGATTTTTTTCTGAAGTGTTTAAGGAGTTGTCAGGTGTTTCCGGTGAAATAGCTAGTAATGATGCTCCGGCTTTTTCAAATTCAGGTAATAAACTTTGAAGTGCTCTTAATTCTAAATTACAGTAAGGACACCAACCACCTCGGTAAAAAGAAATAATCACTTTACCTTTTGCTAATTTATCTGATAATGATATAGTATTTCCTACAGCGTTGGGCAGTTCAAAATCTAACATGGTATCGCCAACTTTTAACGCATTGTCAGAAAGGTTTTTAGCAATTAAATCTTGAGTACTTCGTACCATAACATCCCATATATCTTTAGGAATGTTTTTAGAAGCAGCTTCTTTTTTATTTTTTAATTCTTCAACTAAATTCATTATATATTGTATTATTTGTAGGGTACAAATATCAATAACTGTCAAAGAGTAGAAAATGGAATAAAAAACAAAAAGATGTACTAAATTCTTTAGTGTTCTTTTCTAAATTGAGTAGGGGTTACTCCAACTTTTTTCTTAAAGTATTTTATAAAATAATAAGGTTCTTGAAACCCTAATTGATAAGCAATCATTTTACTGGAATCTTTAGTAGTGGTTAAAAGTTTTTTAGCTTTTTCAATTACTTGATGGGTAATTACGTTGCAAGGAGTTTGGTGGGTATGTAGTTTGACTTCTTCAATAAGCTCTTTTAAAGGAATATTAAGCATATTGGCATAGGTGCCGGCACAATAATTCTTTTCAATGTTTTCCTGAATTAAATCTATAAATTGTGAATAGATTGTAGAATGCGTAGAAGAAGTACTTTTTTGTTGTTGATGCGTTTTTAGCAATAAAATTGTAAGGTAACTATTAATAAGGTCGGATTGATTTTTGTTTTCTTTAACTAATGAAGAAAGGAGTGATTTTATAAAATCAGCTTCGTGTAATTTAAAGGCTTTAAAATAATGGCTTTGATCAGGCAGTAATTCATTTTTATTAGGTAAAACTTCTACAGTACTTTGATCTAGAGATATAATAAATCCGTCATAATAAGGAGATGTACTGGTAACTTTAAAATCGGTATCGTAATAAAAGAAACTTTTTTTAGGTATTTGATGGTCCTTATTTTTAATGTGTATAGAAATATCACCGGCTAGTACATAAACAATATTTAAATACCCGGCAGAAACCGATGTATTGTTTTTTAGTTTTTTAACAAACCACATAGTTTTTTATATTTTAATTGTGTAGTAGTTGTAAAGTCGTAATTAGAATTTAACCTTACTAAGTGTGTAATTGGCTTGACGTTTTTAATTCAAAATAAACTAATACAGAAATAATACATATTTCTATAAGAATATACATCCAGCCTAACATTGTCAGCGTTTTTATATGCATAAAAGCTATTGATAAAGAGAAAATACAGTAGGTAATATTCAGATTACCAATGAGCTTTAAAAAAAATCCGGTAAGATTATTTTTATTAACGTAAAAATAAAAATCTAATACAGCATAAAAGCAAGGTATTCCCGCAAGAACATATAAAGAAGAAACAGAAATGCCTACTAGTGTATTGAACTTAACCAGAACAAACCCTAAAAAAAAGACAGAACATAAAGCTCCTGTACCGTCAATAATAAATAAAGTTTTAGGGTTTATTTTCATTAGAATAAGGTTACGCTATTTTTGTTCCGTTTTTTATAGAGCGCTCAGGCGTTAATAAAGTAACTTCTTTATCATCTCCTAAACCTCCTAAAACTAAACATTCACTCATAATATTGGCAATTTGTTTTTTAGGAAAATTAACCACAGCAACTACTTGTTTACCTATTAATTCTTCCGGAGAATATAGTTTAGTTATTTGAGCTGAGGTTTTTTTAATACCTAACTCTCCAAAATCTATTTGCATTTTGTAGGCAGGATTTCTTACTTCTTCAAAAATTTCAGCAGTTATAATGGTACCAATACGCATTTCTACTTTGGCAAAATCATTCCAAGAAATCAGGTTGTTGTCAGTTTCAGTCATTACAATAAAAATTTTGACTAAAAATACTTTTATTTTATAACATATAAAACAACGCTTTTATACTTGTGTACGAACACTTATAACTTTATTTATATCACTTATGGATGTTAGAAAATGTTAAGCAAAAGTATTGTTGATATTTACTACATCAAAGCTAAAAAAAGAAACTATTAGTTAGATTAAAAGTTATTTTTTAGATGGTAAGGAAAAATGTACCAAACAAATAAAAAGGTTTAAACGTGCGGGTTTAAGCCTTTTTTAATATGCTATTATTTATTTAATAAACGTTTTGCGGCACTGAAAGGAGTTGTTTTACCGTTTTCTAAATTTGAAATCTCAGTAGTCAATAGTTTTTTAATTTCCGGGTTGTTGTAAAAATTATCTTTTAGCTGTTGGTTAATCGTTTCTAATAGCCAATATTTATTTTGAGCATTTCGATTACTATTAAAAAAAGCTTGTTCTTTACTATGGGTTATGTACTCATCTATCATAGTATAGATAGTATCAATTCCTTGATGATGAAGCGCACTGGCTACCAATACTTTTGGAATCCATCCGTTTTCTTTAGGAGGGTATAAATGTAAAGCTCTGTTAAATTCTACCTTGGCTATTTTGGCATTTTTAGCATTATCACCATCTGCTTTATTAATTACGATAGCATCTGCCATTTCAATAATACCTCGTTTAATACCTTGAAGTTCATCACCGGCACCGGCTAATTTTAAGAGCAAGAAAAAATCAACCATAGAATGAACAGCAGTTTCAGATTGCCCTACACCAACAGTTTCAATAATAATATGATTAAAACCGGCAGCTTCACACAAAATAATACTTTCTCTGGTTTTTTGCGCTACCCCGCCTAATGAAGAACCAGAAGGAGAAGGGCGTATGTACGCATTTACATCGGTAACTAGCTGTTCCATACGGGTTTTGTCTCCTAAAATACTTCCTTTATTAATAGAGCTACTAGGATCTACGGCTAATACAGCTACTTTTTTTCCAAGAGAAGTTAAATGTTTACCAAAAGATTCAATAAAAGTACTTTTACCTACACCGGGCACTCCGGTAATACCAATTCTTACAGAACTATTAGCATAGGGCAAACAAGCATTTAAAATTTCATTCGCTTTCTCTTGGTGTTTAGGTTGTGTGCTTTCAATTAAAGTAATGGCTCTACTTAAATAAGTAATATCACCGGCTATAATTTTTTCAACAAACTCACTTACAGAGGTTTGTTTTCTTCTGTTTAATTTTATTTTTTGAGCAGCTTGTTCACTGGTGGTTTCAGGCTGTGAAACCCCATCTTTTTCTGATAATGCCGACTTGTCTTTTGGTACCATTTAAGTAATAAACAAAATATTAATGTAAATTTAGAAATAAAATTTTAGGCAAAAATGAAACGCCCGTAAAAAAGACTCGTCTATTAAGGCAAGAAATCAACAATGAGAGCAACTAAACAGTTACATCAACCTATTATAGAAGCTTGTAAGCGGAATGATGCAAAAGCACAAATGCAATTGTATGACCTGTACAGTCAGGCTATGTTTACTATAGCTTTACGTTATGTGAAAGATACGTATGAAGCAGAAGATGTAATGCAGGATGCTTTTATAAAAGCATTTAAAAAAATAGAAACGTATAAAGAAGAAGTTGCTTTTGGTGCCTGGTTAAAAAAAATAGTAATTAATCAAAGTATAGATTGGTTAAAAAAGAAAAAACTAACAGTGATTTCAATGAATGAAGAAATTACTTCGATAACAGAAGAAAGTGATTGGGAAGTAGCATCAGGAATTACTTATGAAAACATCGTAGGATGTATTGAAAAGTTAAGTGAAAAATATAGAATAGTATTAACCCTGTATTTATTAGAAGGGTATGATCATACTGAAATAGGACAGATTTTAGGTATTTCAGAAGCAACATCCAGAACTCATTTAATGAGGGGTAAAAAGCAAGTACAAGAACAATTAAAAACCTCGTATTATGCATAAAGATATTAGAGAGATATTAAAAAATAATACAGAACATAAAGTAGAGTTATCAACCAACCATCGTGCACGTTTTCAACAAAAATTAATGGAAGAATTGCACGAAGAAAAAAAACCTCGTAAAAAAACATATCGTTGGTTATACATTGCGGCATCTATTGTAATGTTGGTTAGTTTAGGAGTTAACTTTTATTCAATAAAAACAATAGATACTTCTAATGGAGATGAAACTAAAATTCAAACAAATCAAATTAGTTTGGGAAGCATTTCACCGGAATTAAAAACAATAGAAACCTATTATATTAATACAATTAATTACGAATTAAGCCAACTGGAGTTAACAAAAGATAATAAAGAATTATTTGATGGGTATTTAACTCAACTGGAAGGTTTAACAAATGAATATAAGTCGTTAACCAATGAGCTCAATATAAAAGGAGTTAACGATGATACTATCAATGCATTGATTGGAAACCTGCAATTACGTTTACAGCTGTTAAAACGTATGCAAAAGCAATTACATGAATTTAAAAATCCAAATCAAAATGACATTCAAACCATTTAACATCAGTATTTTTTTACTGTTAGTAACCGGAGCAGTATCTGCTCAGAAGTACAATAAAAAGTTTAGCGAAAATTTTAATACCAATAAAGATGTAGTTGTAAATATCAATGCCTCTAATGCTGAGATTGATGTAACTACCTGGAATAAAAACGAAGTTTCTGTAGAAGCGGTTATTGAAATAGAAGGCTTAAATGAAAAAGAAGCTGAAGAGTACCTAAATAACTGGAAGTTTGAAGCTTTAGGAAGCAAAAGTAAAGTACAAATTAATGCCAATAAAAGTAGTTTCCGCTCATTAGGAAATAATATTGTGTTTTTTAATTCGTCAGAAAATAATTTTCCGAAGGTTTATCAATTAGGCGATGAAGATAATATAACAGTAGTTCCGGAAATGCCTGAAATGCCCGAAATACCAGAGATGCCTGAAGTACCTGAGATTCCGGAAATAGTAATCCCGGAGATTAATTTTAATGAAATCGTAACAGGTTTAGAAAACATCGAATTTGATTTTGATAAGTATGCTAAAGACGGAGGGAATTACTTTTTTCAGTGGAAAGACGGCGTAAACGATATTACCATTAAATCAAAAAAAGAATGGGAAGAGTTTAAGAAAAGTGATAAATACAAAGAGTTTAAAAAGCATCAGGAGGAAAGAAAAAAAGAAATTAAAGAAGAATTGGAAAGAGTAAAAAAGGAAAGAATCAATCAAAAGGAATTAAGGAGAGAACTGGCAAAAGCAAGAGCAGAAGTTAGAAAAATTAACAGAGAAGAAATTCAAAGAGAATTAGAAAGAACTAGAAAAGAAATGCATAAAGCCAGAGAAGAAATGCATAAGGCTAGAGAAAAGATGAATAAAGGCCGTGTGCATTACTCTTTTTCTTCAGGTAGAAATGATTTAATGGTAAACGGGAAAAAGGTAAAGATTACTAAAAAAATTACGGTTAAAGTTCCTAAATCAGCAACCTTTGATTTAAATACACGCTACAGTAAAGTTAGCTTACCCAAAACCAAAGCTTCAGGAAAGGTTAGCTATGGGGCATTTAAAGCTGATGCACTTGATGGGGGAGAATTAATCATTTCGTATTCACCTGTAAATATAAATTCATTAAACGCTTGTACGTTGTTCTTGAATAATGTAACCGATGCTCAATTAGCATCGGTTACTAATACCAAACTGAATACCAATTCTTCAGGAGTTGTATTAAGTAATGTATATAAGAATGTAGAGGTGGATAATAAATTCGGAGAGTTAAAAATAAATACGGTAAACTCCAATTATAATAACCTAAAAGTACTTTTACATTACTCAGATGCAAGTATCAACTTAGCAGGTTTAGGGCAAGCATTTAACATAGAAAGTGACAGAGTTAACAACTTGAAAGAAGGGGGTGTTGAATATAACGGAAATTTTGTGTTGACTTCAAAAGATAAAAAAATAAAGATTGAAGGAAAGTACAGTCAACTAAAAATTAAAAACTAGAAGAGGATAAGAAAAAACTACGTTTTATATAATTTGCTGATAAGCTATTATTTGCCTAAAAATAATAAGCATCAGCCTTATTTCTATTAAAAAGACAATCAATTAATAAGGTTTCACCACTTTTTGTAAAAAATAATCAAATAAACAAATTCGGTTATCGTTGTTAGTTTTGTTAAGTTTATAAGCTTAAATGAATGCAAACTAAAAACTTAGAATACATTTAGTGAGATGTTATTTTAAATACTTTTTACTTTCGGGTATCTTACTACTCTTTTTCAGAGGCACATTAATGGCTCAAAAAGAGGTATCATTCAATGTAAAACATTACGATGTTAATGATGGATTGTCTAACGACTGGATATCGGATATTTTTCAGGATGAAGACGGATATATTTGGTTAGGTACACAGTATGGGCTTAACAGATTTGACGGAAAAAAATTTACAATATTTACCTACGTTCCGGGAGATAGTACAGCACTAAAAGCAAATTGGGTAAAATCAATTACTCAAGTAGGACCAGATTTATATGTCGGAACTTTTGGAGGCGGTGTAACTAAGTTAGCACCGTATCAGGAAACATTTACATTATTACCAACCAATAATTCTAAAGAAAATTCTCCGTTAATTATTCATGATGTACTTCCGGAGGATGCTAACCTACTTATCTCATCATCTAGCGGAATCTATTCTTATACTACTACAACACAACAGTTACAATCACTCTACACTAAAAGAGTGGCAAACATTCACCCATATAAAGAAAAATTACAAGTAGCCACACAAAATGTAATTTTTGAATTAGATGGGAAAAAAATAGAAAGAGAGCATGAATTTAATGAAGAGGTGCTTAATTTTTTTCAAATAAGTGCTGATAGTATGCTGGTGTATTTAAAAACAAAGCTGCTTCTTGTTCATAAAAAAGAAACTACTTGGAAAAGAGAAACGCTTAAGTTTACCACCAATTACCAAAGTGTTTTAGAAAGCAAACCCTTTATGTATAGAGATATTTATAAAAATATATGGGTAAATGCAGGCGATACTATTTACAGATTTTCTTCAAACATAAAAACCGGTAAACTTTTCAACGCAAAAGAGTTATTAGGAATAGCACATTCTGAAATAGTACAGGTTGTAAGTATGTTTCAAGACAAAGAACACAATTATTGGTTCGGAACCAATTTGGGGTTATATCAATTAATACCCCATAAACCTTTCAGGCACCCGGTGTTGGGGCATAATGAAGCTGTAAGGGAAGTGATTGAAACCCCCTCCAAAATATGGTTTACAACTTCAGAAGGATTGTATGTTTGGAATACGGAACAAAAAGAGAAAAAGTTAATTAGTCAACAGCACTTTAAATCTATTTGTTACGCTTCTGATGGTTATTTGTACGCTATTGGAAAAACGCCTAAAGGAATATCGGCTATTGTAAAAATAGAACCAAAAAAAGAAACTGTTGAGTTTATTACTAATGAAGGATTGAATCCTAATTTTGATTGGGATATTATTGAAGACGGGAATCACCGATTGTGGATTTCTCAATGGAACAGGGTACAGATATACAACTTAAAAACAAACGAGTTTTTTGAAATACCAATACTTACAAAAAGCAATATAGGTATTGTAGCCATGTATAGAGATCAGGATGATACTATTTGGATAGGCACCACAGGGGCAGGCCTTTTTAAAGTAACAGCATCTGGTACGGTTACAGCTACAAAACATAAGATAAAGAATTATGAATACAACCCTAATAACGTTAGTAGTATAAGCTCTAACATAGTACAAGCGATCCATCAAAATAAAGACGGACTACTTTGGTTGGGAACAGATGGAGGACTTAATAGTTTAAATGTGTCTACCGATAAATTTACCAGATACCTTAGAAAAGACGGTATGGTAAACGATAAAATTTACGGAATAACTAATGATACTTCTGGGCAATTATGGTTAAGTACAGCAAGTAGCGGTATTATAGCATTTAACCCTAACAATGATGAGTTTACCAATTTTACACAAAAAGATGGTTTGTATGGTAATAGTATGCTATTAGGAGCTGTTTACAAAAATGAGCAAGGAACTATTTGGATGGGAGCAGAAAGAGGGCTGCATTATTTTAACCCTAAAGAATTAAAGTCCACAGATAAACAAGCCCCTAAATTATTGGTAACTTCCTATAAAATACATAGAAAAGATACCGTTATTGAAGTTAAATATCCGCTAAAAAATAACCAACAAGTGTTTCAAATACATCCAGAAGATCAAAACGTAACCTTTATTTTTGAAATACCTACTTTTGAAAAGAATGAAGACATTCGTTTTCAATTTTATATAAAAGGCTACCATAACAATTGGTTACCTCCAAAAGAAGAAGGTAGCATTACATTGTCAAATCTTCCCAAAGGAAATTACCAACTTCACGTAAAAGCCTACACCTTAAACAAAGGTTGGCAAATACACTTGCCTACAATTTCTATAAAGGTTATTCCTATTTGGTATCAATCTAATACGGCCTATGTAGCTTATGCAATTCTTATGTTGCTTTTAGCAACTGTTTTGTACAAACTACAATTGCAGAAAAAAGTAGCTCACAAAGAAAAAGAGTTAGTACAAGCATTAGCGGTATCTAAAAATAATTGGTTCAATCAAATAGCGCATGAGTTTAGAACTCCGTTAACCGTTATTTTTAATGCATTAGAACAATTACAAGAAAAAAAGGCACATCAAAAAATACATATTTCCCAAATTCAACATCAAGCAGATTACTTAGATAAACAAATAGAACAAATACTGGAAATAGCACGGTTACAAGACAACCAGCTAAAAATAGAAGAGATTGCAGATGACTTTGTGGCTTTTGTAAAAAATAATGTAGCTTCATTTTCTTCTGTGGCAGAAAGTAAGCAACTAACACTAAGCTGTCATTGCTCGCACGATACATTAGTACTACAATTTGATCATGATAAGTGGAACAAAATTTTGATGAACCTTATTTCAAACGCTATAAAATACACTAAAGAAAAAGGGAACATAAAGGTTGTGGTTACTTATAAAGATTCCTTAGAAGAATTAACCGTTATTGTACAAGATTCCGGAATAGGAATGGGACCGGATTTTCTAAGGAAATTATTTGAGCCATTTTCAAAAGAACATAAAAATAACACAAAAGGAGTAGGGTTAGGGTTAACATTAACCAAAGAATTAGTAGAACTCTTAGGAGGAACTATTCGTGTTGAAAGTATAAAAGAGATAGGAACACAGTTTATCATACAGCAACATACCCCAAAAGTTGAGGCTTCTTTACATAAAGAACAGCATCTTTTTCCTATATCAATGAATGATGAAATTCCTTTACTGTTAATTGCAGAAGATCATGAAGAAATACGTAGCTATTTAATAACGTGTTTACAACCCTATTACACCGTTATAGTTGCTCATAACGGAAAAGAAGCATGGGAACTATGTGAAAAACATGTGCCCGATTTGGTAGTGTCTGACATTATGATGCCTGAATGGGACGGGATACAATTAGGAAGAAAACTAAAAGAAACTACCGAAACCAATCATATTCCCCTGTTATTATTAACGGCAAAATCATCAAAAGAAGATCAGTTAACAGGATTTAAAATAGGAGCAGACGCTTACATCATTAAACCATTTCATAAAGAAGAATTATTACTTAGAGTTAAAAACCTTATTGACTCACGTCAAAAAATACAACAAAGCTATCAACAAAATATAGAAACCAAAGTAGATAATGTGGCTATTCAAGGTTTTATGGAAAAAGCATTACAGTGTGTAAAAACACATATGCATGATGAAAACTTTGGCGTTCCGCAATTGGCAACGTCTATGAACTTAAGTAGGGTACACTTATATCGAAAAATGAAAAATTTAACAGGTGTATCCCCGTCAAAATACATAAGAAAAGTAAAGCTGGATCAAGCCAAACATCTATTAAAAGAAAAAGAACTTACTATTGCAGAAATAGCCTACAAAACCGGATTTAAAGATCCTTCCTATTTTACAAAAGTATTTATAGAAGAATACGGAAAAGCACCGTCAACATACAGAGAAACCATATAGCACTATTTTTAATTAGAAATTGTAAAGTATGCGTGCATAAACTGCATAAAAGCCCTGTAAAGTAACCAAAATACCTAAAGATGTAACCCAGTTACCAATAGGTAAATTACCAAGTAAATACCTTTATAACAAGGTTTACAAAACGTAAATCAAAAACTGGAACAACTAAAAAAAGGGTCATGGAAATACAAGGTTACATATACTTTGCTAGTACACTTATTTTAAGCAGTGTGCTTTTAAACAATCATAAAATAGCGGTTAACAGAAAAATCAGCAAACTTTGCATTGCCGGTAAAGTACTTAAAAAAGAGCAAATACATAACACAAAGTATCAGTCTTATTTTGAAAAACACTCTCATATAGTTAACGATTTAGTTTCTGAAGAGCAACAGAAATACGTAAAAAAAACATTACCGGAAACTCTAACCATTCTTTCTTATTTTGCCACATCATTATTTACTAAAAACAGTATTGAAACCGTGTTTTGGGATATTGTAAAAAATTGTATTTCACAACTGGGGTTAGAAGACTGCGTATTATATTATGTAGAAAACAATAAACTAATACAAAAAGCAGCCTATGGAAATAAAGGAAACGAAGCAGCACAAAAAATTTTGAGTCCTATTACCATTGCCATGGGAGAAGGCATTGTGGGTACGGTTGCTCAAACAGGAAAATATGAACTTATAAAAGACACCAATAAAGATAGCCGATACATTGTAGATGATAAAATAAGAAGATCAGAATTAGCAGTACCTATAAAGGTTAACAAAAAAGTTATTGGAGTGTTAGACTCTGAAAACGCCCAACCTAATTTCTTTAAAAAAAACCACCTTTTTCTATTTCAATTAGTTGCTGATTTATTAGAAAAAAAACTACAACAGATATACCAAAAAGGAATCAATATAAAAGATGATAATATCTATTTTCAAGAACTAAAACAACTATTAGAACACTCAAAAGTATACAGAAACAATACTTTAAGCTTAGATGCGGTAGCTGAGCAATTGAATATTAGTAGCAATTACCTGTCGCAAATCATTAATAAAATACAAGGCTGTAACTTTTCAGACTATATAAATACCCACCGTGTAAACGATGTTAAAAAAAAGATGAACGACAAACATTTTTCTAATTACACCATAGTATCTATGGCACTAGAAGCGGGCTTCAATTCTAAATCAGCCTTTTACAACGCTTTTAAAAAACACACAGGAATGTCGCCAAAACAATACAAAGAAAAAAATAAGCCCTACTGTGAAGAATAAAAAGTCCTGATTTATTGAAACTAAAACTTACAGGATACTTACGGTAAAAGATGCGGGTATATTTGAAGAAAAACCGTTGAATTATGAGTGTTCTATATAAAAAATACCTAACGTTATGCATAATTCTATGCATGGTAGCCTGTTCTAAAGAAGAGGTAATTGAAAACAAAAACCCGGAACCATTTGAAGTAAAAGTAGTAACTATAACAGCTCAATCAGCTTCCATACAATGGAATAAAGCAGTAACTACAGATAAAATTAGCTATACCATCTATCTCAATGAAACCTCTGTTGTAGCTAACCTTTCCGAAACCACATACAATATTACCAATTTACAACCGGAAACTACTTACAATGGAAAAGTAGTAGCTACAAACCAAAATGGCGGAACCACAACAGCCACATTTTCTTTCTTAACCCCTGCCATAAATCAAGAAGAAGGAAGCCTGCTATGGGAAAAATCATTAGGAGGAAGTTTAAGTGATATTTCTTACAGTGTGTTATTAACCAATGATGAAGGATGTTTGGTAGCAGGATCAACAAAATCAACAGACGGAGATATTACCCTTAATAGAGGAGGGCAAGATTGTTGGCTGGTAAAATTAAACAAAGAAGGAACCATACAATGGCAAAAAAGCTATGGAGGCACCAAACAAGATGTAATACACAGCATATGCCAAGCAAACAATGGAGGCTATATCGTAGGTGCCTTTTCATCATCATTTGACAATCAGGTAGAAGCTAACAATGGAATGCGAGATTATTGGATTGTAAAACTAAACGAAGCGGGAGATATACAATGGAAAACCACCGTTGGAGGAAATAAAGATGATATTGTTGAAGGCATTACAGCAACTTCTGATGGCGGTTGTGTAGTAGCCGGATTTTCGAGCTCAGATGAAATAGGAGTTAACGGACAGTCAGACGCATGGGTAGTAAAACTTGATACAGACGGTAATGTAGAATGGCATACACATTTTGGCGAGGCAAAAAGAGACCTTGCTTATGCAATTACAGAAACAGATGATGGAGGGTATATGGCCGTTGGAGCCACAGAAACGGCAAATGGTACGCGTGATATACTTGTCGTAAAATTAAATGAAGATGGCAATGTACTGTGGAGTAAAACTTTTGGAGGCTCTAAAAACGAATGGGGAAATTCAATACAAAAAACAGCCTCAGGTGAATACTTAATAGGAGGCTCTAGTGATTCAAGTGACGGAGAGGTTACAGATAATAATGGTAGTTCAGATGCTTGGTTTATCAAATTAAATGCCTCAGGAAATATAATATGGACTAAAACTTTTGGAGGCACCGATTCAGACTTTATCAATGAAGTGTGCCCAACGTCTGATAACGGGTGTATAGCCGTGGGGGGCTCAAGATCATCCAATGCCGATTTTTCTGAAAACCATGGGGGTACCGATTTTTGGGTGGTTAAGTTAAATGCAGCGGGTACCATAGAGTGGCACAAACAATATGGGGGTACCGGAAATGATTATGCCTATTCAGTACAACAAGATGCATATGGTAATTACTGGGTAAGTGGTAGTTGGTACACTCATATTACAGGAGAAGGTGAAAGCGAAACCGGAGATGATGATTTTTGGGTATTGAAGTTAAAAGGAAAATAAATAGATAAGTTGGATTATAGATAATTAAAGTGATGTAAAACCCGAACCAACCACTTTAGTTTTTCCAGGCCTGCAACGTAGCGTTGCAGGTTTTTTTATATAGTTGTTTAAATACATCACAAAAACGATACAAAACTGTTTTTTCAAATAAACTCTTTTTTATGAGACAGGGTATAGGTTTTAAATGCTTGTAGAGGGTGAATTTACAAGTTGGTTTAATCAGAATACTTTTACCATTAGACACCAAATGTCTTTTCCAGTAGGCACGAAATACCATTTTCATTAGGTACCAAAAGCCTTTTCCATTATACATATCAAACTTAATAGCACTAAATGTTAGTGTTGTAGGAAAAAAATATCCTGATTTATTGAAACTAAAATAAACTGGATATTGAAGATTGCGTTGATAGGTAGTTTTGTGTATATGATTTAAAAAACAATAACAAAATGAAAAAAATAGCAAAAATTTTAACAGTAGCACTGATGGTGTTTGGAATGATTTCATGTAGTGGAGATGATGGAGAAATCGGACCACAAGGGCCACAAGGAGAACAAGGGGTGCAAGGTGATCAAGGAACCCAAGGAGAGCAGGGAGAACCCGGAACGGCAAACGTAATTTATTCAGCATGGATGCCGGTAAACTTTTTAGTTGGAGGAGCACAACAAACCAATTTAATGGGACTTGATGTTTTTAATAGCTCAGAGTTTAATATAGATACCGATGTAGCATTGGTATATGGAAGAAGGAATTCAGGAGCCAATGCAGGAGTTTATACATTACCTTTTACCCTGCATTCACAAAATGAGTATTATTACTATGTTTTGGCAGAGGTAACAGGAGGAATTGGTTTGCAACTAAGAGTTACTACGACAGATGGAGGTAGTAATTTGTTTACATTTTTTGATGAATACAGGTATGTAATCATTCCGGGAGGCGTGGCTGCTTCAGGAAAATCAAGTTCAAAAGGAGGAGTACAGTCAACAATTGACTATACAAAAATGACTTATGAAGAAATTACTCAACTGTTTAACATTCAATAACCCTATTAAAAAACAGCTCTAAAGCTAATACTTAGAGCTGTTTGCTCTTTCAAAATAGTAAAATAAGCCAATCACCTTAACAAAAGGAAAAGAATACCTCGTCATATCGTCGATTTAGAGGCTTTTTTATCAAGTGTTATAAGGTGTTAAAAGCTAAATGTTTAACTTAAGTTTATTCGTATGAAATCAATATACCTATTTTTACTACCATGTATATGGCTAACAACAGCATTTTCTCAGGAAGCCAATTCAACGTTAATAAAAGTAAACGGCAAAGCTACTTATGAAGATACAAAACCAACTTTTAAGGCAATTATTTCAATAAGTAAAAACCTAAATGCCTATTACCCTGATGAAATTACGGACCTTTCTAAGATAGAAGAACATTACAAATCACAACTAAAAGAAAAAGGTATTTCATGGACCATGTTTACGAAGAAACCGTACGAATTTGGTTATGAATCATTCAATTATGGCAAAGAAGGAATTATTTATGAATTCAATACTACGTCAATTGAAAAAATGAGAACCTTTCTTAAAGTGAAAGCCAATGGCGTAGATAACTTAAAAGCAGTGGCTATACTTAATATTACTAAAAAAGTAACCGAAGATTTATACGTACAAGCCTTGGAAGATGCCTATACTAAAGCCTCTCTGATGGCAGTAGCCCTAGGTAAAAAAATAGATAAAGTAGTAGAAGTAACAGAGGCTACTATAAATACCGGAACAGTAGAAAATTATATTTATTATGATAGACCTGTAGGAGAATACATAAGTACAATTCAGGTGGTATATACAGTTAAATAACAACTATCAAAACGGAATTACATCGTTTAATCTCAATCTAAAAAAACATGATTAAAAAGAGGTATATAAGCAGCTTATTTTTTCTGTTACTAAGCACAGGTATTATGGGGCAAGTAAAGCTAGTTATAGAAGCAAGTTCCCTTTCCGGAACAGCACCTTTATATGTCTTTTTTGATGCTACGGGTAGTACCGGTTTAGAAGAAACTATGGCATTAGTTGATACCGATTTTTCATGGAATTTTGATACTACTCATATTACTGAAGCAACGGAATATACTACGACCAAAGGAATGGTTGCCGGATATGTGTTTGAAACTCCCGGAGAGTACACCGTTACCTGCACCGCTACAGATGCTAATGGAAATACAGATAGTAACACCATAACTATTACGGTGTTGCCTTTTACAGGTACTACATATTATATTTCTCAAACAGGAGCAGATACAAATAACGGACTTTCGGAAGCCACCCCATGGCAAACAGCAAACCATGCCTTTCAACAATTACAGGCAAACTCCAGAATTTTGTTTAAAAGAGGAGAAACCTTTGCAGGTATAACCCAAAGCCTAAATAATAAAGTAGGAGGAAACATGATAATCGGTGCTTATGGAGAAGGACAGACTCCTGTATTGCAAGCAACAAATAATAGAGTAGTGTATATTAATAACTCTCACGGAATTTGTGTAATGGATGTTCATTTGGTGGTTACTACAACTATGGCAACAACCTGTTTTGCCGTTGAAAATGGATCAAGCAATATTGTAGGATTACGATTAGAACTGGAAGGCGCAACAAACAGAACTATTTATCAGGATGAATCTTCACTCATGGGAATTTTTAACAGCATCATTCACCATACCGGGGTGTTAGGAGTCTATTCAGGAGACAGTAACCAATTTTCATTTGTAAACAATACCCTAGATGATGTAATAGGTACACAACAACCGGAACATGGAATAAGAATTCAAGGAGGAGAAAAACAATACATAGCCTATAATACATTATCAAGACTGAACGATACAAAAACGGCTATTACGATTCGAGGTGATGGACAGCGTCATGTAATGATTTATCGTAATAAACTCGACAGAATATTAGAGGTTAACCCGCAAAATTCAGCCACAGTAGCTGCAATTTCCCAAGTAACTATAGAGGGTAATTATATAGGGCACAGTACCAATTACACAGGGCAGCAATATGAAAATGCCTTTAGTGCCATAAATATTGAAGCCACCGAAGTAGCTATCAGAAACAATGTGATAGACGGGCACACCAACGCCGTGCGCATTCATAATGATGGAAATGGAGTGCTTTCAGGCAATGTTAGCATTTATCACAACACTTTTAATTGGCGACCTTTGCCGGAATTAGCTACTACCTCAGGAAATTTAGCATTGGTACAAAACTCATTCAATGTAACAGTAAAAAACAATTTAGTATCCGTTTCTAATACCAATTTAGGAACCATCTTAGCACAAGGCTCAGGAAATACCAATATTACAGAAGATCATAATTTAGTAACTGATACCCCTAATTATACAGAAGAACTACAAGAGGCTGATAGCCATATAAACACTATTAGTAATTATAATATAACAGCCACTAGCCCGGGAATAAACCTGGGAGAAAATATAGTACCTGTTTTTTTTGATGCTAACAATACGCCACGCCCTAAAGAAAGTCAAAAAGATATGGGAGCCTTTGAATACGATGCTGATGTGCTTTCTGATAACGAAATATTCAAAGACAAAATTAAAGTGTATCCCATACCCTGTGCTAATAAGTTATACATAAGTACAACATCCGGCGCCCAAGTAAAAGTAACATTGGTAGATGTGTTAGGAAAGAAAATTATAGAAAAAAAGAACCATTCAACCTATGAATCAATAGTTACAGACAAGCTTAAAAGCGGACTTTATTTTTTAGTAGTAGAACAAGGAAATAAAAAACGAACACAAAAAATAATAAAGCAATAAAGAGGGATAATTATTAAATCTTAAGGCTAAAATAAAAAGTTACGGTACAATTAACAACCGTGAAAACTCCTGTAAGTATAATAGCAAAACTTACTTCTAATTCCATTTCATTATTCTTTATAAAGTGCCTATCTTTAGCGTCTGTTAATAGTCATTTTTTCTATGGAATTATACAAAGAAAACCAACTTAAAATATATAACTCATTATCTAAAAGCAAAGAGCTTTTTAAACCTGTAACTGAAGGAAGAGTAGGAATGTACGTGTGTGGGCCTACAGTTTACAGTAACGTACACTTAGGAAACATCAGAACCTTTATGTCATTTGATATGGTGTTTCGTTACTTATTACATTTAGGCTATAAAGTTAGATACGTACGTAATATTACCGATGCCGGACATTTAGAAAATGATGCTGATGAAGGAGAAGACAGAATTGCTAAAAAAGCACGCTTGGAAGAAATAGAGCCTATGGAAGTAGTGCAACGTTATACGGTAGATTTTCATACAGTAGCCGCAAAATATAACTTTTTACCACCAAGTATTGAGCCAACAGCAACCGGACATATTGTAGAGCAAATAGAAATGATTAAAGAAATCATGGATAAAGGATTTGCCTATGAAGTAAACGGATCTGTATATTTTGATGTACTAAAATACAATGAAAATCATCATTACGGGATTTTATCCGGGCGTACTATTGAAGATGCTATTCATAATACCAGAACATTAGACGGACAGTCAGATAAAAGAAATCCGCAAGATTTTGCCCTATGGAAAAAAGCAGATGATCGTCATATCATGCGTTGGCCTTCACCTTGGAGTGATGGTTTTCCAGGATGGCATTTAGAATGTTCTGTAATGAGCTCAAAATATTTAGGAGAACAGTTTGATATTCATGGTGGAGGAATGGATTTAAAATTTCCACACCATGAATGTGAAATAGCACAATCACATACTTGCTCAGGTGTGCAACCGGTTAATTACTGGATGCATGCTAATATGTTGTTGTTGAATAGCCAAAAAATGGCCAAATCAACAGGAAATTATATTTTACCTGATGAAATACTAACAGGTAACAATGATATTTTACCGAAAGCATTTAGCGCAGGGGTGGTACGTTTCTTTAATATGCAAGCACATTACCGCAGTATTCTTGACTTTTCAGGTGATGCACTATTAGCTGCTGAAAAAGGCTACAATAAACTAATGGAAGCGGTTAAAATGCTAAGTACAGTAGAAGCAGGAAAAACAACAACCGATTTTGATGTACAGGCATGGAGACAGAAATGTTATGATGCTATGAATGATGATTTTAACACGCCAATTATGATTGCTAATTTATTTGAAGCGGTTAAATTCATAAACCTGTTAAGAGACAATAAGGTAAGCGTTTCATCTGAAGATTTAGTGGTCTTAAAAACAACATTACATGTATTTGTATTTGACATTTTAGGATTATTGAATGAAGACCAACAACAAAGCACAGATAAATTAGAAGGTACTGTTGAACTGTTAATTAAGCTACGTAAAGAAGCAAGAGACAATAAAGATTGGGCATTGTCAGATCAAATACGTGATGAATTGCTTGCATTGGGTATTCAGTTAAAAGATGGTAGAGAAGGAACTACATTTACCGTAAATTAATCAATCATGATTTTTCAAACTGAGCGATTAACCGTAAACCCCATACAACCAACTCATAAAAATGAGTTTATAGAATTGTTGTGTGCCAATGAGATTATTACGGCAATCCCTCAGGAAAAACCATCAACAGAAGAAGTTTATAAAAAGTTTGAAGAAGCTGTTAATTTTAACGGAAACATTCTCAATAACAACCGAAGTCTTTTAGGTGTTTTTTTACATGATGATGATGAAATGATCAGCTTGGTTACTTTTTTAACCAATGATGAGCAAGATAAAGAAATAGGGTATAGGTTCAGAAAAAATTATTGGGGTAAAGGGTATGCAACTGAAATAACCCAAGGCATGATTGCCTATTCTTTTTCTTTATTACAAATCCCTAAAATTACAGCTGATGTTTGGGTAGAAAATAAAGCTTCAGAAAGAGTGTTAAAAAAGTTTTTTACTCCGGTAAAAGAGTTTTATAATTCAAAAGATAGCTGTACAGACAAACGTTATGAACTTTTAAAAGAAGATTGGGATTTATGTTAAAAAAAATACTAACATTTCCGTTTATCCTTTTAGTTCGTTTTTATCAAACGGCTATATCGCCTTTTACACCGGCAACTTGCAGATACACACCAACGTGTTCACATTACACAATTGAAGCACTGCAAAAGCACGGACTTTTTTATGGAGGTTGGTTAGCGGTAAAAAGAATATTCAGTTGCCATCCGTGGGGAGGAAGCGGTTATGACCCTGTACCGGAGAAAAAAGAGAAAAAATAATATAATAACGTTGTTATAAAAGAGTTTGTAATACAAGGAATAACGACACTTAAAATAAATAATAAATGAGTTTTTTATCTATAGTTTGGGACTGGAACCCTGAGATTATTAAAATAGGTAGTTTTGGTATTAGATGGTATAGTTTAATGTTTGTAATAGCTTTTGTACTAGGCCTACACTTAATGAAAAAAATATTTATAGAAGATAAAATTCCTGTTCAGAAACTAGATCCTTTATTTATGTACGTTTTTGTTTCAATGTTAATAGGGATGCGTTTAGGAGACGTTTTTTTCTATAGCTGGGATTACTATCAAAACCATTTATTAGAAATTATTCTACCCATTAAAAAACACGAAGGAGCTACAGCTTTATTTGGACTGTTAAAAGGGTGGAAGTTTACAGGATTTACAGGATTCGCAAGTCATGGTGCTGCCATTGCTATTCCTATTTCGTTATACTTTTATGCAAAAAAACATATTGACAGATCTAATTCTTGGTTATTTATATTAGATCGTTTAGGAATTATGGTAGCCTTAGCAGGATTCTTTATCCGTTTTGGAAACTTTTTTAATTCTGAAATTTATGGAAAACCAACAGGAAGTAGTTTTGGTGTTATTTTTACAAGAGCAGGAGAAACTGAACCAAGATATCCAACACAATTATTTGAAGCATTTAGTTATTTAATTTTATTTTTTGTGTTATGGTACTTCTATTGGAAAACCAATAAAAAGAATCAAAGAGGATTTTTATTTGGGGTATTTATGGTAGCCTTATGGTCGTTACGTTTCTTTATAGAATTCTTAAAAGAACCACAAGTAGAAGGTAGAGAAGATTGGGTGTTTAACTCACTCAACACTGGCCAAGTACTAAGTGTACCACTTGTTTTAATAGGCTTATGGCTAATGTTTAGAAAAACAAAGCAAGAAACAGCATAATAAAAAATCCGAGTACATGTACTCGGATTTTTACTTTTAAAAACTAAAGTTATAATACGGATTATATATGTTTCGCATAATTCAAGTTTAAGAGGATAGCTTATTGATTTTTGATAATTCGTAATTAAAAATTGTATAAAAGTGCTTATAAGGTTTGCTTTAGCTTTGTAACTTCCTCATTAAAAAAATCAGCTAGCTTGTGTGTTCCGTAGGTATCAGCAATATTATTATTGGCCATTGCTGTTAAAAAGAACTCTATAGGACCATATGTTTTTGAGGAGGTAAACGTTCTGAACAAAAAAATGGTAAGCTTTCTTGTCCAGTCCGGTAAATGTGTAATTTTAATAGGCATACTCCAAGCCTGAAGTGCTAATGTAGCTAACTCATTTTGAGTAAAAATATCCATTCCACCCGCTGTTACTTCCTGTTTACCCTCACGTAGGCTATCAATACACACTTTGGCTAAATCAGCTCCGTGAATTGGGTTTAACTTATAATTTCCCTCTCCAAATAAATACATTCGTCCCTTTTTTGCCATCCATAGAAAATCTTTCATGTCAGAAAAGAAACCATTAGGGCGCATAATACAATGATGAATAGTAGAGTTAGTAAGTTCTTCAACAAACTTTTCTTTAGCCTCAAAAATTTTCAGGTGTTTTAGTTGATTTCCGTTGAGTGCTGAAACGTATAAAAAAGAAGTTACGTTTTCTTTTAAAGCTTCTTTTAATAAATTTGAATTTCCTTGATAATCTACCTGCATGTAGGTTAGGTGATCTTTTTGACGCGTAATTCCGATCGTAGAAAAAATCCAGTCGATATGTTTAGTAACTCCTTGTAAACTTTTAGAATCAGTTATTTGACCAACAAAAAAATCATCAACATTTTCAAATCGTTGTTTTTGACTTTCTTTCCTTATTAAAACACGTACCCAATATCCACGACTTTTTAATTCTTGTACAATATAATTTCCTAAATAGCCGGTAGCACCGGCTACTAATACTTTTGGTGAAGTCATTTGTTTTTTATGCAAAGTTAGCCGAGTAAAAAAGGAATACTCTTGACGAACGTCAAGAAGTTAGTTTTTTATGTACACGAGTTTTAATTCTGCTTAATGTTTCTGGTGATACCCCTAAAAATGAAGCAATATAGTGTTGCGGAACACGTAAAAATAAGTCACCTTGAGTAGTTAGCAAATCAATATATCTTTCTTCGGCAGATTTGGTAACAAATGAAGCAATTACTTTTTGACACGTTATCAATTCATTTTCTACTGCAATACGCGCAATAAGTTCAAACTTGGGTGCCTTTAGTAAGAGTTGTTCTATAGCAGCTTTATTAAAAACAAATAATTCAGTTTCTTCAACAGCTTGGTAGTTTTCTATGGCAGGAATGTTAAAGGTATAACTTTCACCGGCGCAGATAAACTGACCTTCTACGTAAAAGAAAGCTGTTTTATCTGTACCATTAGCATTGTAAAACAAACGAACACATCCTTTTGAAACATAAAAAATATCATTAGCTACTTTACCTTCAGAAAAAATAAGCTCATTTTTTTTAAACGTTCTTTTTACTGTAGAAGTTGTAAGTAACTCTATTTCCTGTTTAGTTAAAGGCGTATAGGCTTTAATGTTTTCTATAAGTTGATGCATAATTAATAAAGCAATAGAAAATTGTACTTGATTTTTTAGTGTTAAAGTTTCATTTTAACAGTAAAATTCAATACTCTACCTGTCATGTAATTAGGAATTCCATATTGACGTTTACTGTAAGCATCACGTACCCAAGTATTGGTAATAGCATTACGAATATCAAATATATTAAAGAGTTCTAACCCCATGGTTAACTCTTTAAAATGACGTAAGAAACCAGTAGAAATAGGTTTGTTAGCATCTGTAAGCACATAAGAAACTCCCAAATCTGCACGTTTGTAATCATTTAACCTACTTTGAAATTTATACACATCAGCATAAGCAGGAGCCCCTCCCGGAAGCCCGGTATTATATACAATATTTAGATAAGCTTTTAAATCCGGAAGATTAGGAACATAATCTTGAAAAAGAACCCCAAACTTTAAACGTTGATCTGTAGGGCGGGCAATATAACCTCTGTTATCAATGTTTTCTTCTGTTTTTAAATAACCAAAACTCACCCAACTATCATTCCCCGGAACAAACTCTCCGTTTAAACGAACGTCCAATCCGTAAGCATAAGCTTCCGTTACATTATCTGCCCTATAGCGTATACGAACATTATCTACTGAATAGGCATTTACATCACTTAAGTTTTTGTAATAAAGTTCAGTGGTTAATTTAAAAGGACGTTGCCACATCGAAAAACTATAATCATTTCCGGCAACAAGGTGAACCGATTTTTGTGCTTTTACATCAGGATGTATCTGTCCGTCATAATCACGTAGCTCTTTATAAAAAGGAGGTTGAGAATACCATCCGCCTGAAATTCTGAATAACATATCACTATTCCAATTAGGTTTGATGGCAAATTGTGCTCTGGGACTAATAATGGTATGACCTTTTGAAGATTGATTTCCTGTTGAAACTTTCCAGTATTGAGCTCTTACACCAAGGTTTATCCATATTTGATGCTCTCCCCAATGTGTTTTTCTACTTAATTGTGTAAAACCGGAAATACGATTAATGTCTATTGTATTTTGCGCTTTTACGTTTTGATAAGGTTCAATAGGACCGGTATAAGGCTCATAAGGTTGATTGTTTATACTATGATGAGGTGGACGTACAGAAAAGCCTAAAGAATCAATAACTTCCCATTCATTAATTCGATCTTTAATATTTTCAGTTTGGTATTTTATACCCGCTCTCCATTCATTTTTATCTTGCTTAAGAGTTGCTCTTATTTGTACCGCATTAATTAACGCATCTAAATCGTTACGAGCATGGTTAATTTGCGAACCAATGCCTTGCGAAAAAGCAACTTCACCAAAGTTTTCAGAACCTATGTTGCTATCAACTTCTCCTAAACTATAAGCGGCAGCAATATCAAAATGTTCTTCTTCTTGTGTATTAAAAGAAGAAAACGTACCGGTAAGATTAAGGTTTTCATTAACTGTATAATCAGCAGAAAAAGCTCCGAACAATGTTTGAAACTTATCTTGTTCCTGACCTTGATAAAAAACAATAAGCTCAAGAGGGTTTGCTATAGTACCAAAACGAGTTTTTCTGGTTAAGGGTTGATAGTTGTAATTGTTTAAAGAAAAGTTTCCTAAAAAGTTTAAGGTTAGCTTTTCAGAAGAGGCGTAAGAAAGATAGGTTTGTATATCTGTAAATTGAGGTCTGAAGTTTACTTCTGTTTGTTTACTGTTAACAAATAAGCTATTATCACGATAACGAACGCCTAATATGGCACTTAATTTCTGATTAGCAAATGTATCTTCAATAGTAGCGCTACCACCTAATAAACTTACATCAACTTGTGCTCCGAAGTCAACAGGTTTTCGATAGGTGATATCTAAAACAGATGAAAGTTTATCGCCATATTTAGCTTGAAATCCACCGGCAGAGAAATCTATATTTTGTATCATATGCGGATTAATAAAACTCAATCCCTCTTGCTGCCCGGAACGAATTAAAAACGGACGATAAATTTCTATTCCGTTAACATATACTAAATTCTCATCAAAATTACCTCCTCTAACATTGTACTGAGTACTTAATTCATTGTTATTACTCACACCGGGTAAAGTCATTAAAACATTTTCAACACCGGCATTAGCACCTACTAAATTCTGTACTTTTTTTGTGTTAATTCTGGTAATACCTTCTACTTCTTTTTTATTGTTTTTTACAATGATTTCTTGTAAGCTTTCACTGGTAGCCTCAAGTTTAGGAGAAAAAACAAACGTTTTAACTCCTCTGGCTGTAAATTTTTTAGTAAATGATTTAAAAGAAACATGGCTAAATACTACCGTAACCGTTTTATGAATAGGAATGTTAAATTGGTAACTACCATTTTTATCAGTGGTAGTTCCTTGCTGTAAATATGAAATAGCAACATTTTCAATAGGGTTGTTGTATTTGTCTGTAACTATTCCTTTAACAGTTGCTTTTTTCTGAGCAAAAATAAGAGCAGGAAATAAAAGTATAACGATCAGTTGTTTCAAAATGTATTGTATTTACTTTCTAAAAAACGTAGCGTTTAACATTTTGGTATTCCCCACGTTATCAGAAACTACAATTTTAAAAATATGTTTGCTACCTACCAACTTTTTATCATTAAAATCATAAGTTAGTATTCCTTTTTTATGATTGTACTCCATTAACACCCATTGATTGTCTATGGTAGCCCTATAATCACGAATTCCGGTTTCTTTATCTTTAATTCTAACTTTTAAGGTGTTGTTTTTAGAAATCCACTGACCATTATAAAAATTAAGAAGCTCAATAGTAGGGGCTTGAGTGTCAAAATTCAACGTATAGCTTCCTAATGATTTTGTTGAAGTATATATTTTGTCTAGCTTTTTCTTGGTTGAAACATACCTTGGGTATTTAGGATTATCCACATTAGCTATGTATACTTGCTGCTTTTGAGGATCGGATAAATGAGAAATGCCAAAAGTAAGCGTGTATCGCTTATCTAACGGTAAAATAGGGTCATGAACTTTAACAACACCGTTTTCAAGCTTAAAATCTAAAAAGCAATCTTCATAAAAAGTGTTTTTAGGAAAAGCAACAGAAACATTTTGTAGTTGAAATTGATTGAATTCGGATGCCTTAATTTTATAATTGGTAGTGTCTAACTTCTTAAATATTAAATTACTTTTTACACCTTTTACAGGCACTTTTATACGGGTAGTATTCTGGTTAAAATCACTACTAATAATCTCAATTGTATAATTAGCATTTTCTTCAATAGCAATGGTTCCTTGGTTTACCAAGTCTTTATAAATACTTAGTTTATTGGCTGCTACTTTATGTGTTTTTTGAATTTTGTTTTTAAACTGTTTATAATAAGGGTAATCAATTAAAAGGTTAATAAACTTACTTTCAGCAAAAGAAAAAGTTTCAACATCATGGTAATATACTCTAGAGCCGTTTACTTTCATTTCTAAGCTATAAATACCATTTTTATTGGAAGCACCATTAAGGCGATCAAAAACACCAATTCCAAAGCCAATAGTACCACAAGCCGTAATTCTATTAGTAATATATTCACCATCTTTCACTTCTTTTAAGTCTAAAATAGTTTGGTTGGCAAAATCATTTACTCTGGCATCTTCACTTAACGGATACACCATTAATTTTTGAATAGAAGGTTTAATACTGTCACTCACATCCAGTCCGAAAAAAAGAGGATTGATAATCTTTTCAGTATTTGAATCTCTGATTTCATAATGTAAATGAGGACCTCCGGAACTTCCTGTATCTCCGGTGTAACCAATAATTTGCCCTTTTTTTATAGGAAATTCTTCAGGCTTTGGAAATAGGTTGTTAATAGAATAGGTTTCTTTTTTGTATTGTGTTTTTTTTACATGTTCTTCTATGGGAGGAGCAAATCTTTGTAAGTGCCCGTATACCGTTGTATAACCATTAGGATGGTTAATATATAAAGCTTTACCATAGCCGTATTGAGCAACTCGTATTCTTGAAACATAACCATCTGCCGGAGCATAAATTGGCAATCCTTCCTTGTTAAGCGTTTTAATGTCGATACCTGAATGAAAATGATTACTACGTAGCTCACCAAAAGTACCGGAAAGTATGATAGGAATTTTTAAAGGGGAGTTAAAATAATTTTTTGGATAGGGTGTTTGAGCATGGATAATCATGCTTATAAATACTGAAAAAGTGATAAGGTAAAATTTCAAAATTGCAATGGTTTTTCAACAAAATTAGCAAAATAATTATAAATGGATAGGTACTTTAAAAAGAGGATGTTACTAAAAAGGTGTAAAAAATTTGTTAAATTAATCTATATTAATAACTTTGTAAAAATAGTTTTATTCTAAAAAATTAATGAGTAACACTGAAGAAGCAATTCATTTACTGGAAGATAAACTGAAAAAGTTACTTTCTAATTATGAATTTTTGAAAGAAGAAAATAATATTTTATTTCAAAATAACGCTAAGTTACAACATTTATTACAGGAGAAAGAGCAACAATTGAAGGAAAAACAAGAAGAATATGACTTGTTGAAAGTTGCAAAAACTATTGAGGGCAGTAATGATAATAATACAAGAGAAACAAAACTCAAAATAAATGCTTTGGTAAGAGAGATTGATAAATGTATCACCCTCTTGAGTACTTAAAAAGTTCTTTACATGACAAAGTTAAAAGTTAATGTTATAATAGCCGGCAGAACGTATCCGTTGAGTGTAAATAGTACGGATGAGGAAGAAGGAATGCGTAAAGCAGCTAAAAATATTAACGAATTAATTGCTAAATTTGAAGAAAGTTATGCAGTAGCCGATAAACAAGACGTTTTAGCTATGTGTGCATTACAATTTGCTTCTAAATTAGAAATAACATCAATAAGTAAAGAAAAAGAAGAGAAAGAAGCATTAAATAAAATAAAAGCATTAACAGATTTGTTAGATGCTCATTTATAAAAATAAAAGTTCTTTTAAATACAGAAAACAGATAAATATTAATATACTGCCTGCATTAATACTATAGTTTAATAAACTCAACACTATTCAATTAAAAAGGATGAGTCATGATTAGTAAAGTATGCCAAATTATTTTGGATTCTTGATCAATCAGTTAGTCCTAAACCTGTTTATACGGAGTTTATAGAACACTATTAATGTGGGCTTTTTTTATACAATCAAATTAAAATTATGGAAGGAGTATTATTTCCTGTTTTGGCAGGAATTATAGGTTTAGCAATAGGTTTTTTTATTGCTAAAATGTTAGAGAAAACGAAGGCTAATAAGTTAATAGAAGAGACTCAGAAGGAAGCTAAAAATATAGTTAAAGAAGCCCAAGTAGAAGCTGAAGCGATAAAGAAAGATAAAATATTACAGGCGAAAGAAAAATTTATAGAGCTAAAATCAGAACACGAAAAGGTAATTTTATCTAGAGAGAAAAAAGTTTCTGACGTTGAGAAGAGAATTAGAGACAAAGAAAGTCAGGTATCTTCGGAATTAGATAAAACTAAAAAATTGAATAAAGAATTAGAGAAAAAAGAAGCCGACTACGATTTTAAAATTGAGTTTTTAGAAAAGAAAGAAGCTGAAATAGAGAAGTTACATAAGCGCCATGTAGATATGCTGGAGCAGATTTCAGGATTGTCTGCAGATGAAGCTAAAACTGAATTAGTAGCTTCATTAAAAGAAGAGGCTAAGGCAGATGCAATGGCTTTTATTCAAGATACAGTTGAAGAAGCTAAAATGACGGCTCAGCAAGAAGCTCGTAAAGTGGTATTAAATACCATTCAAAGAGTAGGAGTAGAACAAGCAGTTGAAAACTGTGTATCTGTATTTAACCTTGAATCAGATGACGTAAAAGGTAGAATTATAGGTAGAGAAGGACGAAACATTAGGGCTTTAGAAGCAGCAACAGGTGTTGAAATTATTGTAGATGATACTCCGGAGGCAATTATTCTTTCTTGTTTTGACCCGGTTCGTAGAGAAATTGCCAGATTATCTATGCACAAATTAGTTACGGACGGAAGAATTCACCCGGCAAGAATTGAAGAAATTGTAAAGAAGACTGAAAAACAAATCAATCAAGAAATTATTGAGGTAGGTAAGCGTACCGTAATTGATTTAGGTATTCATGGTTTACATCCTGAATTAATTAAAACCGTTGGTAGAATGAAGTACCGTTCTTCTTATGGTCAAAACTTATTACAACATTCACGTGAAGTAGCTAACTTATGTGGTATTATGGCTGCAGAAATGGGCTTAAATGCTAAAGCAGCTAAAAGAGCCGGTTTATTACACGATATAGGAAAAGTACCGGAAACTGAAAGTGAATTACCACACGCTTTACTAGGAATGCAATGGGCAGAAAAATATGGTGAAAAACCAGATGTATGTAATGCTATAGGGGCTCACCACGATGAAGTTGAAATGAAGAGTATGATTGCTCCGATTGTACAGGTTTGTGATGCTATTTCAGGAGCACGTCCGGGAGCAAGACGTCAAGTTTTAGATAGTTATATTCAACGATTAAAAGACTTAGAAGATATTGCTTTTGGATTTACAGGTGTACAAAAGGCTTATGCAATTCAAGCAGGTCGTGAATTACGTGTTATGGTTGAAAGTGCTAAAGTAAGTGATACTAAAGCGGCAGAATTATCATTTAATATTTCGCAAAAAATTCAAAATGATATGACGTATCCGGGGCAAGTAAAAGTTACGGTAATCCGTGAAACCAGAGCTGTAAACGTAGCTAAATAAGGTTACAGTTTATAAGATGTGTCGTCCTAAAAAACCATTACAGTTTTTTAGTATGATTAAAGATATAAAATCTCTCAACAAACATGTGTTT
>NZ_JBOCUK010000007.1:0-146747 GCF_050606265.1 Tenacibaculum sp. TC6
TTTCCTTTTGAAGCACAATATGTTACACTATTGCTTAACGTGGTTACACTTACTACATTACTTGAGCCTGACTCATTGCCGGCTGCATCTTTTGCCTTTACTGAGAAACTATATGTAGTATTCGCTGTTAAACCACTTACATTAGATGTAGTTCCTGTTACTGTGCTTATTTTTGTTGATCCTTGGTAAACATCATAACCTGTTACTCCAACATTGTCTGTAGATGCTGTCCAACTTAACGTTAAACTTGTTTGTGCTACATTAGAAGCGGTTAAACCACTTGGCGCTGTAGGAGCTTGAGTATCCGATTGAGATCCGCCAATTACTACTGTGTAATCTTCTGTCTCTCCATAGTTATAAGACCCACATGATGTTGGGATAGTATTGTAACGTAAAATTACACGCATTCTGGTTGACCCTTCTAAAGCTCCTGATGGAACTGTAAATGATCCACTTACCGGAGTGTCTTTTGACGCTGCTTTAGTCCAAACAGTCTCTCCTGAATCTGAAAAATCTCCGTCTTGGTTATAATCTATAAACACTCCATAACCTTCGTTATAAACAGTTCCTGTCCACTTTGGTGTAATGGTAATTGTATGTGAAGTTCCTTTAGCTAAATTGGCAGATAATGATGTGTGATCTGAATATCCGTTTCCGGCTCCTGAAGCATTATCTATACTACCCAACTGAACTCTTTGAATGTACTCATCAGCTACGCTGTCTCCTTTTGAAGCACAATAAGTAATCGTTACTACCGGTGTTGTAAAACTTACTGAGCTACTATATGCTGAGTTAGTTCCACCTGAACACTTGCTACGAACTTGTACTTCATATTGAGTTGATGCTGATAAACCGCTTAATGATGTTGTTGTTCCTGATACAGCATTGGTAGTCCATGTACTGGTTCCTACTTGACGATATCTAACATCATAAGTAGCTCCTGATACTGAACTCCATGAAACAGTAGCTCCTGATGAAGTTACTCCTGATACTGAAACTCCTGTCGGAACAGTAGCTGTACAAGAAGTTCCTCCTCCTGTTTTATCAGATAATGCTAAACTACGTCTTACCCCACCAGTATCTAAAACAGCACGCATTCTGTTTTTTTGACCTAATGTAAATAAGTTCATACACGTGTCATCAGAATAATCCATATAGTTTTCAACCATATCTAATGAACCACAAGAAGAATGTGTAGATGCACAACCATAATTAGCTGCATCAGATTCCGGTGTATCAGACACAAAATCATCAACACCACAACCTCCGTCACCCCAAATGTGACGTAAATTTAAAAAGTGTCCTACCTCGTGTGTTGTTGTTCTTCCTTTATCAAAAGGAGATGATAAATAAAATCCAGAACCTTTATCTGAACTTCCGAAATATTGAGGCCCCATTACTACACCATCTGTAGCAGCACTACCTCCCGGGAATTGTGCATATCCTAAGATTCCTCCTCCGATATTACATACCCACATATTTAAATATTCAGCAGTATTCCATGGATCAACACCACCTTGAGACGATTTTTTCATCGCATCGTTTGTTCCCCATGATGTTTTTGTTGATGATTTTCTGGTAATACCGTTAGTCGGATTTCCGTTTGGATCAACTTTAGCTAAATAAAACTCTATTTCAGTATCTGCAGCCTGTGACCACTTATTCGTTTTATCTGCGTTGGTTCTTCTATAATCCTCATTTAAAACTGTTATTTGCGATTGAATTTGGGCTTCGCTAATGTTTTCTTGTGAGTTACTATAAATTACGTGAACAACTACAGGAATTTGAATGATGTTACCAACTATTTTTCCTTGATAGTTTTTCATTTTTTTTACTCTTTGCTGAGTAAATTCTTCAATTTTTTGCATTCTTAGCTTTAGTGAAGGATCTTTTGATTGTCTGTATTCAAGATTATCCATTGAATGACAATTCCTTTTTTCCTGGGCAAAAGTAGCACCCACAAAAAACAAGCACAAAAGTGCCAGAGTAATTTTTTGTTTCATTTTTAGAAGGGTTTGAGTTAAAAATTTAAAAATAAATTGGTTTTTTTATTAAAATTACAACAAATATATTAATTTATAACAATAAAACAACAAAAATCTCATTAACAACACTTTAAATATAAATTTATAATTTATCTGAAAAGAGTATTTTTACCAAAAACAACAGTAAATGCTTAAGGTTAAGAACTTATCAATCTCTTTTAATAAAAATAATTATGCTCTAAAAAATGTTTCTTTTTCTCTTAAAGAAAATAAAATTTTAGGTATTGTAGGTGAAAGTGGTAGTGGAAAATCTATTAGCTCTTTGGCTATCATGGGTTTATTAACTTCTAAAGCAAAAATTGAAGGTGAAATTATATTTAAAAATCAACCTATTTTAAACTATACAGAGAAAGAACTTCAATCAATACGAGGAAAAGAAATTGCCATGATATTTCAAGAACCTATGAGTTCGTTAAACCCAACATTAACCTGTGGCTACCAAGTTGCTGAAGTTTTAAAACAACACACCTCTCTTTCATCAAAAGAAATAAAAAACGAAGTAATTGATTTATTTAAAAAAGTAAAACTTCCCAGACCTGAGCAACTTTATAATGCTTATCCTCATGAAATTAGCGGAGGACAAAAGCAACGTGTTATGATTGCCATGGCTATCGCTTGTAAACCGGCATTGTTAATTGCTGATGAACCTACCACAGCCCTTGATGTAACCGTTCAAAAAGAAATAATTCTTCTTTTAAAAGAACTTCAAAAAGAACAAGAAATGAGTATTATTTTCATTTCTCATGATCTTTCTTTAGTTTCTGAAATAGCCGATACTATTTTGGTTATGTATAAAGGAAATGTTATTGAGCAAGGAAATGCAAAAGCTGTTTTTTTACATCCTGAACAAAATTATACGAAGGCTTTAATTAACTCAAAACCTGAGCTAAACAAACGTCTAAAAAAATTACCAACCGTTACTGACTTTATCAATGATACCGTAAATAATGCAATCTATACAGATAATGAACGAAACACTTTTCATCAAAAACTATACAATACTTCTCCTTTACTGGAAGTTGTTGATTTGAAAAAAGAGTTTATTTCTAATACATCATGGTTTTCAAAACCTTCAAAAATTACAGCAGTAAATACTGTTTCCTTTAAAATTTATGAAGGAGAAACTGTTGGATTAGTTGGTGAAAGTGGCTGTGGAAAAACCACCTTAGGGCGTACAATTTTACAGTTAGAAAAAGCGACTTCCGGTCATATTTTATATAGAGGGAAAGACCTTACCAACATTTCCTCATCTGAGCTAAAAACATTAAGAAAAGAGATTCAAATTATTTTTCAAGATCCTTTTTCTTCTTTAAACCCTCGAATTCCGGTAGGAAAGACCATAATGGAACCTATGAAAGTGCATACTATACTAGCCAACAATAAAGAACGCAAAGAGTATGTTATGCATCTTTTACAAAAGGTAGGACTAGAACCGGAACATTTTTATAGATATCCTCATGAATTTTCAGGAGGGCAACGACAAAGAATAGGTATTGCCAGAACTATTGCTTTACAACCTAAGCTTATTATTTGTGATGAATCTGTTTCTGCTTTAGATGTATCTGTTCAAGCTCAAGTTCTTAACTTATTAAATCAGTTAAAATCTGAATTTAACTTCACCTATATTTTTATTTCTCATGACTTATCCGTTGTAAAATATATGTCAGATCAACTCATTGTTATGAATCAGGGTAAAATTGAAGAAATAGGTGATGCTGATACCATTTATAAATCACCTAAAACAGCATATACAAAAACACTAATAGAAGCCATTCCTAAAGGCATATAACTTTTTTCAAACATAATTTAGTGGTATATTGCACCGTTAAAAAATAGAAAAATGAAAATTATTGTTCCAATGGCCGGGATAGGTTCAAGGTTAAGACCGCATACGTTAACTGTTCCTAAGCCATTAACTGTTATTGCAGGTAAGTCAATTGTTCATCGTTTAGTAGAAAATATTGCTTCTGTAGTGAAGCAACCTATTGAAGAAATTGCTTTTGTAATTGGTCCGGCAACTAAAGGGTTTCCTTCAAATACAAAAGATACGCTTTTAAAAATAGCTTCAGATTTAGGAGCTAAAGGTAGTGTATATGTTCAGGAAGAAGCTTTAGGTACTGCTCATGCTATCTATTGTGCCAAAGAATCATTAAGTGGTCCTTGCATTGTTGCATATGCTGATACGCTTTTTAAAGCCGATTTTACGTTAGATGTTAATGCAGATGGTGCTATATGGGTAAAACAAGTAGAAGACCCTAGTGCTTTTGGTGTTGTGAAGTTGAATGAAGGAGTAATTACTGATTTTGTTGAAAAGCCAAAAGAATTTGTTTCTGACTTAGCCATTATCGGAATTTATTATTTTAAAGACGGCGATAAATTACTTACTGAAATTCAGTATTTAATTGACAATGATTTAAGAGAAAACGGAGAGTACCAAATTACTAACGTGTTAGAGTCTTTAAAACAACAAGGAGCCAAGTTTGTTCCTGGTAAAGTAGATGCTTGGATGGATTGTGGTAAAAAGGATCCTACTGTTGATACAAATAAACAAATTCTTGTTTTTGAACAAGAAGATGGAAATAATTTAGTTTCTAACGACGTTGTATTAGAGAACTCTGAAATTATACAACCTTGTTACGTAGGTAAAAACGTGGTGTTAAAAAACACAACATTGGGCCCTTATGTTTCAATTGGAGAAAATAGTGTTGTTGAAAATTCTACGATTGTTAATTCGTTGATTCAAACCAATACGCAAATATCTGATGCTTCATTAGATATGGCTATGATTGGAAATCATGTAAAGTATAACGGTAAATATACATCAGTAAGCATAGGTGATTATACAGAACTTATATAAAAAGCGCATTCTAACATTGATAGAAAGTAAAAAGAGCCCTTTATTAGCATTGGCTTTTTTTACTTTCTTCTTGTGCTTTAATGCTACAATGGTGTATGCTCAAGATAGCATTCCTCCTTCTCAAGGGATTGAAGACAAAAAAAATATTGATTTTCAAGAACATTTTTTTAGTGCTATTACCAATAAAGCGATTAACAATTACCAAAAAGCTATTGAAAGTTTAGAAAAGTGTAATCAATTAGAGCCTAACAACAAAGCTGTTCTTTTTGAACTTTCAAAAAACTATTATAAAATTGGACGATTTGTTGAAGCTATTGAATACGGAAATAGCGCTTTACTTATAGAACCTGATAACTTATGGATAGCTGAACACTTAGTTCAGGTTTATAAAAGTAGTTATGCTTTTGATAAAGCCATTAAAACTCAAAAAAACATTGCTAAAAAATACCCGAAAAAGAAACAAAACTTAGTATTTCTATATTTACAAAGCAGTAATGTTGACTCAGCAAAAATAGTGCTTAACGAATTAGAAAACGCAAAACTATTAACTCCCAGACTCAGACAATTACAAGCCAACTTAACCAAACTCAGAAAAACACCAAAAGAAAACACAGAAGTTGCCACAAAATCAACTGAGGCTAATATTGAAGAACAATTTAAAAAAGAGAAATCATTTTTTTCTTTAAAACAATTACTTACCAAACTTGATATTGATAACGACACTAAATTATTGAGCTATAGTGAAGAAGGGCTGGCTCTTTTTCCGGCACAACCTTTAGTGTATTTAATGAATGCTAAAGCCTATAATAAAATCAAAAATTATAAAAAAGCTATAGTTAGCTTACAAAATGGTATTGATTTTGTTATAGATAATCCAATTATGCAAGCCCATTTTTATAATGAGTTTGTTATAAGTTATAAAGGATTGGGTGATGTTAAAAACACCCATAAGTATCAAAAGAAGTTAAAAGAGTAATTTTTCCAATACATGAGATTATTTACATATATTGTTGTTTTTCTGCTTGTCTTTACTTCATGTAAGTCTAACAAATCTGCAGCAACTCATACAGCATTAAAAGAAATGTCTGCCAAAAAGGTGGCAAAAAAGCACGTAGCTCATAATTTTGAGGAAAAAACAATAGACGCTAAACTAAAAGTTGATTATAAAGACAATAGTGAGGGCCTTGGTTTTTCTGTTAGAATGAAAATAAAAAAAGATGAGGTAATTTGGCTTAAAGGCACTAAAATTATTACCATTTTTAAAGCTAAAATTACTCCGGATAAAGTGAGCTTTTACTCTCCTTATAAAAGAAATTATTTTGAAGGAGATTTTTCTATGCTAAAAAAATTATTAGGTACAGATATAACTTTTCAGCAACTACAAAACTTGTTACTTGGTCAAGCTATTTTTGATGTAAAATCAAATCGTCAGAATATAGAAATAAGCCAAAATTCTTATCAGTTATCACCTAAAGAACAATCGGACTTATTTAATGCTTTCTTTTATATTAACCCTAATCATTATAAGTTAGATAAACAATCTTTAGTTAACCCGGTAAAAAATCAACGTTTAGATATTTCTTATCCGGCATATTTAAATAAGAAAAACATTGTTTTTCCAAATAAAATAAACATTTTAGCAAAAGAAAATGCTAAATTTACCAATATAGACCTTACAGTTCGTTCAGTAGATTTTAACACGAATTTAGACCTTAATTTTTCAATTCCTGAAGGATATAAAGAAATACAGTTATAGCCCATGAAAAAGTTCCATTTCTGCTCAATTATAGTATGTGCCTTTTTACTCAGCCTCTCTTCTTTCTCTCAAACCAGAAAAGAGCTTGAGAAAAAGCGTTCTGAGCTTAAAAAAGAAATTGAACAGGTAAATAGCTTATTGTTTAAAACAAAAAAACAAAAAAGTAATGCCTTAGATGATTTGAAAGATTTGAATCAGAAAATAAGCATTAGAGAACGGTTAATTGAAACCATTGAGCTAGAAGCTAAAGAACTGGACAAAGAGATTAAAAAAAACAAAAAGCAACTAGATAACTATAACAAAGAATTAAAAACTCTTAAAGAGAGTTATTCTGATATGGTTGTTAAAACTCATAAAAGTAAATCTTTACAAAGTAAAACAATGTTTTTACTTTCATCTGAAAGTTTTTACCAAGCGTATAAACGTGTAAAATACATGCAACAGTATAACGATTTCAGAAAGCAACAAGGTGAAGAAATTATAGTAAAAACAAAAGAGGTTGAAAAGCTAAACGATTCTTTACTAGATCGAAAAAAAATAAAGATTCGATTGATTAGTGAAGAAAAAAGCAATAAAGAAGAAATTGAAAGTGATAAAAAAGAGCAGGAAAAACTAATTAGCACTATAAAAAACCAAGAAAGTAAGTATAAAAAAACACTTATAGATAAACAGAAAGAAGAGAAAAAAGTTGCCGCTAAAATTGACAAATTAATTAGAGAAGCCATTGCAAAATCTAATAAAGAAAAAGGAGCTAAAAAATCGGCAGAATTCTCTTTAAATGCTGAAGAAAAAGTTTTATTAGCTAATTTTGAACAAAACAAAGGAAACTTACCTTGGCCTGTAAAAGGTATTATAACCCGTAAGTTTGGGGTGCAACCTCATCCAACGTTTCCCGGTATTAACATTAACAGTACCGGACTTCATATAGCCGCTCAAGAAAACTCTGATGCCAGAAGTATTTTTAACGGAAAAGTACTGATTATTCAAAAACATTCAGACGGAAAAAGATCTGTTTACGTACAGCATGGTAACTACATTTCGGTATACAATAGCTTAGAAAATGTATATGTTAAAAAAGGAGATGCTATTAAAACAGGAGAAAAATTAGGAAGAATATTTACCGATAAAGTTACCGGAAAAACAAAACTGAGTTTTGTTTTGTATAAAAATACAACGCGTTTAAATCCTTCTGACTGGATTCAATAAAAATCAACTAAAGTGAAAAACTCAGCTAACATTATTATAACCATTGCTGCACTTATTACCGTGCTGGTTATTGGAAAAGGAATTTTAATTCCTTTTGTTTTTGCTTTAATTTTTTGGTTTTTAACCAGAGAAATACGAAAATCTGTTTACCGTATTCCTTTCGCTAAAAAATTCATTCCAAAATGGTTAAGTAATGTAATTGTATTTAGCTTAATTATTTTGAGTTTTAGCTTTGTTTCTGAAATTATTACGAATAGTATTACCGATTTAACTTCTTCTTATTCAACTTACGAATCAAATGTTGATACCATTATTAAAAAAATAGATAATTACTTTCGTGTAGATGTGGTTAGCTCAGTAAAAGTATTGGTTGGAAAGTTTGATTATGGTTCCTTTTTAGGAGATATAGCTAATGGTATCAGTAGCTTACTTGGAGATACTTTTATGATTATAATTTATGCCTTATTTTTCTTTTTAGAAGAATCGAGTTTTAAAAAGAAACTCACTAAGATGTTTGTTAATAAAGAGCAGAATTACAACAACATACAAAGCTTATTAACAAAAATTGAAAATTCAATTTCTAACTATTTACGCTTAAAAACCTATGTAAGTTTGCTTACCGGTATTTTAAGTTATTTTGTATTGCTATTTGTTGGAGTAGATAGTGCTCCTTTTTGGGCTTTTTTAATTTTCCTGTTAAACTATATTCCAACAATAGGTTCTTTAGTTGCTACTGTTTTTCCGGCAATTTTTTGTTTGTTACAATTTGGAGAGCTTACTCCGTTTTTAATTGTTTTAATTGCCGTAGGAACCATTCAGGTGATTGTTGGTAATGTTGTTGAACCAAAAGTATTTGGAAAATCGTTAAACCTGAGCCCTTTAGTTACAATTTTATCTCTTGCCATTTGGGGAAAAATATGGGGAATCACTGGTATGGTATTGAGTGTCCCCATAACGGTTATTATGATTATTATCTTTTCTCAGTTTGAAAAAACTAAATCTGTTGCTATTCTTTTATCTGAAAATGGTGATATAGACGAAATTTAGCCTTTTTAAGACAAGAATAAAGCTTTTAACTCCGTAGCATCCTTAGGATCCATTTTGCCGGCTAAAACCAAACTTAACTGCTTTCTACGTAAAGCGCCTTCATATCTTTTTTGCTCTAACTCAGTTTCCGGTTTAATTTGAGGTATCGGTACCGGCTTTCCTGTTTCATCAACAGCAACAAACGTATAAATACCTTCATTAACTTTTGTTTTTTCACCAGACTGGCGGTCTTCAATCCAAACATCAACATATACCTCCATTGAAGAAGTAAATGTACGTGATACTTTTGCTTCAATAGTAACCACACTTCCAACAGGTACCGATTTGGTAAAAGCAACATGGTTTACAGATGCTGTTACTACAATTCTACGGGAATGACGACGTGCAGCAATACTACAAGCCCTATCCATACGTGCTAATAATTCTCCTCCAAAAAGATTGTCTAAATAATTAGTTTCTCCCGGTAAAACTAAATCTGTAAGTGTAGTTAACGATTCACTTGGCGTTTTTGCTCTCATCTTAAAAAGTTTGGTGCAAAGATACGCAATGCTTCAAAAATAACTAGGGAATAGGCAAGACTACTTTTCCAGTAACCACGCGTCTTCAGAAATATTTTCTTTAATGCTTTGTAATGCTTTACGCGCTAGCTCTTTAGTTTCATAGCTTCCGTAAACCACTTGGGTAAGTCCCCAAGAATTTTCACCAATAATACGAGCTTCGAATCCTTGATTTTTTAATTCCTTAACTTTTTTATACGCATTTTCTACTTCCTGAAAAGCTCCGGCAACAATATGAAAGTTTCTAGTTTCTTCTTTTGTTACTTTTAAATTAATAGTTGGTAAAGGATTATCTATAACAAATGTTGCAGATTGAATTTTCTTTTCTACCAATTTTTCTTGATCTGCAATAATATCTTGTTGCTTTTGATTTTGAACCGTATTCCAACCCGTATATAAAACTCCGGCTACCGCTGCAGCAACAGCTACTCTTTTTACAGCTATTGGAATTACTCTTTTGGTTGCTTCCTGTTCTTCAGCTATTGGTACAACTTTTACTTCTTCATTAGCTCTTTTTACTTCTGAAGCAGCCGCTTCCGCTAATCCGAAAGACTCTAATAAGAAATTACTTTTCTCATTAGGCTCAAAAATTAACTTATAATCTTCATTTAACGTTAAAGTACCCACTTTAGCTACCGTTAACGATGATGATTCTAACTGTTTTTTCCAGTTAGCAACTTCGTCAGCTATTTTTTCTGTGGCCTCTTCAAATGTTATTTTTTCTGCTGAAGCGATGTAGTTTGCCAACAATCCGTCATTATGCTGTAAATACGCATTAAAAGTAAGTTGTTTTTTAGGCGGATAAATAGCATTGGTGTTTTCATCAACCTTTGCCCCAATTTTATTGGTTACAAATCCCCCAAAATTAGGAACAATTACGCAGTCGTATCTATATAATAAATCGTTAATGTAGTTGGCTAATCTCATAGCAACAAAACTAACAATTTTCAGCAACCATTTCCATTTTTAGGCGCAATACTTATTAACACTTTTTTTGTATATTGAAAATCAATTTTTTGCACTATGAAACAAGAAAAACTACTGGCCATTCTTAGGCTTCAGGCTACAAAAAACATTGGTGATGTACTTGCTAAAAAGCTTATTTCTGCTACCGGAAGTCCGGAACAAATTTTTAAAGAGTCCATAACCAGCTTAACTAAAATTCCGGGAATAGGAACACATACCTTACAACATCTTTTTGATGAAAACACCTATAAAAAAGCAGCAACGGAATTACAATTTATAGAAGACAACAACTATCAATACGCTTATTTCTTAGACTCTGATTATCCTAAAAATTTAAAGCAGTGCCTGGACGCTCCTATATTGATTTTTAGTGACGGAAATATCAACTTAACTACTCCGCGTATTCTCTCAGTGGTAGGTACACGCACCATAACAAACTACGGAAAAGATTTTTGTAATCAACTTATTGAAGAGCTTGCTCCGTATAACCCTATTATTGTAAGCGGATTTGCTTATGGGGTTGATATTTACGCTCATAAAGCAGCCATAAAAAACAAGTTGCAAACAATTGCTGTTCTGGCTCATGGTCTGGAAGAAATATACCCGAAAACTCATAAAAAATATATTCATGAAGTTATGAGTAACGGAGGGTTTATGACCGAGTTTTGGCATCATGAGCAACCGATGCGGGAAAATTTTTTAAAACGAAATCGAATTGTTGCCGGACTTTCACAAGCCACCATAGTAATTGAATCTGCAGAAAAAGGAGGCTCTTTAGTTACTGCTGATATAGCAAATTCTTACAATAGAGATGTTTTTGCTTTAGCCGGAAGAGCCAACGATATTTACAGTACCGGTTGTAATAATTTAATAAAAAACAACGCGGCTCATTTACTAAGTTCTGCTAATGATATTGTGCATATGCTTAATTGGGACATTCCTCAGCCTGCCGTTGTTAAACAAACAGCACTTTTTGTTGACTTAGATGAGCAAGAACAAAACATATACAATTACCTTGTTAAAAACGGAAAACAGCTTTTTGATGTTATTGCTTTAGAATGTACAATTCCTGTATATCAACTCTCTTCAATTTTAATTCAAATGGAATTAAAAGGAGTGATTAAACCTTTACCCGGAAAAATGTTTGAGGTATAACTTTAATCATTTACTTTTGAAATAAAAGTCCCTGTATATGCCCATCGAAGAAAAATTAATGTCGCAAAAGAAGCCCGCTTTTCCTGTTACTGATCAACTAAATGATTATTTAATTGAAAACAGCAGGAATATTAAAATTCCTATATTTTATGATGATTTACTTAGGTTTCAGGGTTCTATTGTTGTCTATGACAAAAATGATGAAGATACCTTATGGGTAAGAACTTATTACTCTGAGTTTGAAAGAGCAGAAATAGATTTAAGCTTAAAAAAAGTATATACCATTTTACATTCTAATGGAAATGAAGACACAATTCCGTACCTGAATGTAGATGCTATTGACTATTGTACTTTTGGAAATTCAAAACCTTTCCGAATCAAAGTCCGTAATATTTTAAACGATAATTACACGTATTTTTATATTAAAAAAACAGATGCTTCTCGTATTTACGGATTAGAGTTAGAGCACATTTTATCTCCTTACAACCTTAACTTTTTAGTATATAAAGATACCTTAATTGAAGAGCATATTGCCGGTATTCCGGGAGATGATTTTATTCGTGATTTTTTACCAAAGTGTACCGAATCTGAAAAAGCTCAAATAGCTAAAGAGTTTGTTAAGTTTAATGAGCGTTGTATGATTCGTTTATTGGGAGACATGCGTTCTTACAATTATGTAATTGTTCCTACCCACGACTTTGATCACGTGGTATATAAAATTCGGGCTATTGATTTTGATCAGCAATCATTTGAGGGCAAGTTTAAAGTATATTATCCTCAGTTTTTCAAAGAAAATTTTCCAATGGTTACCCTTGTCGGGCAAAAGCTTCAGGAGGCTTCTATAAACCAATATAAAATTGAAGAACGCTCTATTGTTGCCAAGCGGATTTTAAGTTCGGAAAGTAGAATAAATCAACTTATTTCTTGTATGAAAAATGATGTTATTTCTACTTCAAAAAATGTTGAATTATTAAAGCATCAAATATTTGATTTTACGAAAGATATTCAATTTAAAAAATGTGCAACTATGGGAGAAATTTTAGAGTGTGCACTAGAATTCGTAAAACGCAATTATGAAAATATGAGAGTTAAATAAAAACGGGATGAAAAAATCATCCCGTTTTTATACCTAGTTTTTGTACACTAATCCTACTGAAAAACCTCTTTCATTACCAAAATTTCGTCCGTCTAAGTTAACTCCGTATCCGGCAGTAACTCCAAAATTTTGCTTATAAACAGGCACATAAACATCAAAAGATAAGTTGGTGTAATCTACTTCAGTTTGCGATAATGCTGTTGGACCTCCGTTAGCTCCAAACGCTGCAGAACCAATATCATATCCGGACGTAGAATCTTGAATTCCTAATTTTGTGTGAGCATAAAACCATTGGTTATAATACCCTAACTTAAAGCTATACAATAAAGCATTAGGGATGTCAAAATCGGCATTACTTCTAATACTGAATCCTGTTTGCGCTTCAATAAACAAATTAAAGTTAGTCGTATACTGTAAAACAGCAATTCCGTCTACCGCTGTGGCTTTGTTACCAATAGATAAAATACCGTTTCCTTCATAATCGCTCATTGGAAAGCTTATACCGGCAGCACCGCCAAGAGAAAACTTAGAACCATCAGTAAAATTTCTTTCAAATGCTCTTGCTTTTAAAAATAAAGATAAGTCCTGAAGTCCGCTTTGTTTGCTTTGTTTATGAACAGGATCTAAATTACCCTCATCACTTTTAACAGAAACATACGGAAACGATACGACAGCAGATAACCAATTGTTAATTCCATAATCTGCATAAACACCAATAATAGAAGAAGAAATTTCACCTAAATTAGCCGGGTTTCCGTCAGATAATGTTTCACCCATATAAAACTTATCGTAACTTTTAGAAACGTAATTTACGGCAACGGTAAATTTATTTTTCTCAGGATAAAAGCCTGTTATGGCTGTTTGTGCAGTTATTAAAGTTGGAAAACAAAATAACATAGCAATTCCTACAAAGGATTTTTTAAGTGTAAGCATAGTCTGTTTAGTTTTTAGTTTACCCGTTTTTAGACGAGCCCTTAACTAACCACTTACAGAAAAGTTATTTATTTTTACTTCGAATGCTTTCTATAACCACCGTTGCTAAAATTAAACTTCCGCCAATAAATGTATGCATGGTAGGTATTTCACTTAAAAATAAAAAAGCTAAAATAATACCGAATATAGGTTGAACACTGCTAAGAATACTTGCTGTTGATGCCGTAAAAAACTGTAAGGAATGTACCATTAAACTATGTCCGATAGCGGTGGTTAGTAACGCTAAAAGCAATAGGTATGGCAACTGACTTTGAAACCCTGAAATGTCCATAAAAAATAGGGTAGGAAACAGGCAAACGGCTATTACTATGGTTTGATATAGCATTAACAACACCCCGTTGTATTGTAGTACGTATTGTTTTAAAATTAAAATTCTAATGGCATAACACAAAGCAGAAAACAACCCGAATAAAATTCCTTGTACGCTTGAGCTTTCTATATTAAAATCAGGAGATAAAATATACAGCCCTAACAAAACGAGAAGTCCTAAAACAATATGAATGGGGTTGAACTTTGTTTTTAAAAAAACAGGCTCTAAAAACGCTATCAGTACAGGAAATGTGTATAACGACAACATCCCTATGGCTACATTAGAAAGTTTTAGTGCATAAAAATAAGTAACCCAATGTGCTGCCATAAAAACACCTCCGATAAAAAACGGAAAGTAATGTTTTGTCGATTTAACACGAAGGTCTATTTTTCGGTATTTACAAAAAAGGTACAGGAATACTGCAGCAAAGGCAGAGCGAAACCAAATGATTATTTCCGAAGGCATTGCAATGTATCTTCCCAAAACTCCTGATGTACTTATAAAAAGAGTGGCAAGTAATAAACCTGCAATGTTTTTTAAATGGTTTTGCTGCATTTATGTTTCTTTTACTCATCAAAAGTAACAAAGTTTTTATGGTTTTGTTATTCATCTGTACAACAAATTTCCGTCTTTAAAAACAAGTCCGTCACTGCAAAGCAAACACTTTTGCTGTGGCAGTCTCTTTTTATCGGGAGATTACTTCACTCGTTGCTACTCCTTCGTAATAACCGAAAAGAAATTTGTAGTACACTCCATTATTTATCCTGTAGTTTTGTTTTTGAAATTTTGCGTAAGTTAGCTACTCTTATAAATTACTATGATTTCAAATTATATTTCGTATTTCCATAAATGTTATCAGGCAGATAATAAGGAAGCCGGAGTTCTTAACTTTTTCTCTTCTAAATACGAGCAACAGTTAATTATTAAAAATGAAGAAGAATTAATAAACAACCTGTATCCTATACAGTTTTTACCTGAAAAACAAGCGGTTTCCTGTTTACAAACATTAGCTCTTTTTGAAAATGATAAAGAGTTATGGTACGGCAGTTTTTTTTGTTTAGGTAAACGAAATAATTTTAAAAAACAGCATGTTTCCATAGCGGCTCCTTTGTTTTTATACAAGGCTGATATTGAAAAAATAGAGGAGGATTATTTTATAAAAATAGATCATGCATCCAGACAGCTTAATATTGCCTTTTGCAAAAGCTTACTATACACAACATCTTTTGATGAATTTTACAGGGCTGTTGAACCTCTTTTAGATAACGAACCGTACACTAATTTTGAGTTTGCCAATCAATTTAAAAGAATCGTAGAGGAGCATATAGAAAATCTAAATTTCGATTCAGATTATCTACTGTACCCAAAACTTAAAAACCAATCCTATTTAAAAAAACAGCTTCAAAACATTGAGCAATCAGAAGTGTTTACACTTGTTACGGCTTCCGGTATCTTTATTTCCAGTAAAGCCAACAATAGCAATTCGGTAGTGAATGAACTGGAATTTTTAAGTGAAAAACAAGAGTATTCAAAAGGATTGCAGGCTTTTTTTTCAATAAAAACGCCCGAAAAATCAATCATAAAAAACCCGGTTAAAATTCCTTTACTACTAAATGCTTCACAAGAGCGTGTGGTACAAAATGCTTCTAAGTATGAAAAATCTGTAATTTTCGGACCACCGGGAACGGGTAAAACCTATACAATTAATGCCATTGCTCAAGACTATGTAAGCAAAGGAAAAAGTGTTTTAATTGTTACCAAAACAGAACAAGCTTTACACGTAATTTCTGATAAGCTAATGAGTTCTAAAATTGGTAATTTTGCCATAAAAGTAGGAGGGAACTACTATAAAAGAACGCTGTTAGCTAAACTTAAAAAAATTAGCAATGGTTATTATTATCGTCATAACCATAAAAATGAAGCGCGTATAGCTACCAAAGAACAAGATACTTTATTTACAATCTTAAAAACCCTTGAAAGAGAGTTTATTGAAAAAACGGAAAAAGAAATTGAGCGTATTGAAAAGCTGTTATCAGATACGTTTATACACAGAACCGTATCTAAGCTAGACATTCATTTTATTCGTGTTTTTGAACAGATTGAATGGAGAATCATAGAAAAATACTTTAAAACCCTAACGTTATTTGAAAAGAAGGCAGATGAGGCTTTGTTAAAAAACCTCATCAGTACACTTATTTCCTATACGCATACCGAGCTACAAAAACTGGTAACTCTTACCAACATTTTTCAAACAACTGAAAAATCACTTATTAATCAGCAATTACAAGCCTTAGATGCAAAACCTTTGACTCATTTTTTACCGGTTTGGTTGGTAAAAATTGATGAAATTGCTACTTGTTTACCCTTGCAAAAAGATTTGTTTGATATTGCCATTGTTGATGAAGCTACGCAATGTGATATTGCTTCTTGTTTGCCTGTTTTTCAAAGAGCTAAAAAAATTGTAGTGGCCGGTGATACCAACCAATTACGTCATATTAGCTTTTTGTCGAAAGCTCAAATGCACCGTTTTCAGCAACAACATCAAATTAAGGATGTTATCCGTTTTGATTTCCGAAAAAAGAGTTTATTAGATTTTACCCTAGAGCATACTGCCGGAGGTAATCAAATTGTGTTATTGGATGAGCATTACCGCTCTTTACCCGATATTATTCGTTTTAGTAATCAGCAATTTTACGGAGAGGCTTTACGTGTAATGACGCAAACTCCGCTTACTGTAGATAAAAAAGCCGTTTTTTTACATAAAATTGAAGGGCATCAAGATGAAAACGGAACAAATACTGAAGAAGCTATTCATATCATAAAACACGTACAACAAATTATTACTAAAGAGCAGTCTCTTCATAAAAGTTTGGCAAGCAGTATTGGTGTTTTATCTCCTTTTAGGCAGCAAACTAACTATTTAACGAAGCTTCTTAAAGAATCTTTTGATTTAGAAACCATTAAAAAACATCGAATTAAATTAGGTACTCCTTACCATTTTCAGGGAGAAGAACGAGATATTATGCTCCTGTCTATGGTTGTTAGTAAACATTCTCATTTTGCCAGTATTAACTATTTGAATAAAGAAGATGTTTTTAATGTGGCTATTACTCGTGCCAGGCATGAACAGCATATTTTTTACGCTATCGATTCTAAATCATTACAAGAAACATCTTTGTTACGAACCTATTTACGTTCTTTTGAATATACCCCGACTCCGTTAAACAATTCATTACCGGAAGAAGATACTTTTAGCAAGGAAATTCAAGCCTTTTTAAAGCCTTTTAAGCTAACTATTCACGTTGGATATACAATTGCCGGGTTAAGCATTGATTTGTTAGTAGAAAACAACCATAACTATTTGGGTATTGACTTAATAGGATATCCGGGAAGTTTTACCGCTGCTTTTGATATTGAACGGTACCGAATTTTACATCGTGTAGGCATTCAAATTGTACCCGTTTCTTTCCTATCATGGGTATATCATAAAGAGGAAGTAAAAAAGCAACTTACAAAAATGATGGCTCCTTTGTTGAAAGAGCCGAAATGACACAGTGGAAAAGCCAAAGAACAAACCCTCAAAAAACGCACAGTCATTTCGAAGGAGTGCTAACGACTGAGAAATATCATGTAGTTTAAAATATACTCTTCGTTAGATGTGAGATTTCTCCCTAAAGCCTGTCTTGAGCGACAGTCGAAAGAGTCGAAATGACTGGGAAAAGCAAAAGAACAAACCCAAAAAAAACGTACAGTCATTTCGAAGGAGTGATAACGACTGAGAAATCTGTAAAAGAGTCCCAAACATCAAAAGAGATTTCTCCCTAAAGCCTGCCTTGAGCAACAGTCGAAAGGGTTGAAATGACTGGGAAAAGCAAAAGAACAAACTCTCAAAAAACGCGCAGTCATTTCGAAGGAGTGATAACGACTGAGAAATCTGTAAAAGAGTACAAAACATCAAAAGAGATTTCTCCCTAAAGCCTGCCTTGAGCGACAGTCGAAAGGGTTGAAATGACTGGGAAAAGCAAAAGAACAAACCCTCAAAAAACGCACAGTCATTTCGAAGGTGTGATAACAACTGAGAAATCTGTAAAAGAGTACTAAATAGCATCAGAACTAACCGAAAGATTTCTCCCTTGAGCCTGTCTTGAGCGACAGTCGAAAGAGTCGAAATGACGCAGTCGAAAAGTCAAAAGAACTTGAAAAGTTTAAAACCAATAACAATAGTCCTGTTAACTAACAACTGTTTATTGATTATTGAAAACCTTCACAGCCTCGCTGGCACGACTTCCAGAAGCCCCGAAACCTTCCCAGCCTCGCTGGCACGACTTCCAGAAACCCCGAAACCTTCCCAGCCGCGCTGGCATGACTTTCAGAAACGCCGAAAGCTTCCCAACCACGCTGGCATGACTTCCAGAAGTGCCGAAACCTTCCCAGCCTCGCTGGCATGACTTCCAGAAACCCCGAAACCTTCCCAGCCTCACTGGCACAACTCCCAGAAACCCCGAAAGCTTCCCAGCCACGCTGGCATGACTTCCAGAAGTGCCGAAAGCTTCCTGACGTCTTCAGTACCATTTCAGGAACTGCCGGATGCTTCTTTATACGAGTTGCTTTAAAGATTATTCAATAAAACCGTGCTTTATATCCCAAAAAACTACCTGTTTACGGATTCCCGTAAGGAAATCTGCATTTTATTGGTTAGGTTCGTCAGCGTTTAATACACGGGAACTAAAAATTGTTAGATATTAACTTCTTTTAGTTTCCTTTTATATAAATAAACAGGTATATAAAGAGCGCAAGGCTTTTATACTGTTGTTGGATCTAAATTAATAAAAACACTGAACTATGAAGAAAATTGAAACAATAAAAACTATTGGTGGTATTGATGCTGATACTGATGATTTGTTAATGCAATGTTTTCAAAATCACACCTCTTATAATGAAATAAAGAAATTAGAAAAGTATATTGTTTTAGGTAGGAAGGGAACAGGAAAGACCGCTATTTTTAAAAGGTTTTTAAATCAAAAAGACTATGACTATTTTTGTTTCGGTCATACTTTTTCTGATTATCCCTGGCATTATCACGATAAGCAAGCTAAAATTGGAGTTCCTGATTTTGACAAGTTTACTCATAGTTGGAAATATTTGATATTATTAAGCCTTTCAAAAATCCTATTAAATCAAGATCAAAGTTTACCTTTTGATAATAATTCCCTCGAAATGTTATCCAAAATTGAAAGCTTTATTATTGACTCTTATGGTTCAAGAGACCCAGATGTAACACAAATATTTACTCCATCAAAAAAACTAAAAGTCAGTAAGAATCTTAAAGTTGATTTAGGAATACTTAAAGGAGGTATAACATCAGAAGGAGTTCCTATGGAACATTTGCCGACTATTATTCAAGAAGTTAATCTAAATCTGACTGAATATGTAATCGGTAGTTTAAATCCAAAAAATCAATATCATATCTTATTTGACCAATTGGATTTAGGATTTGACCCAACAAATTCCGAGTATTATAATCGAGTAATTGGTTTACTACTTGCGGCGAAAGATATAAATCGAATAGCAAAGGAAAAAGGAAAAAAGATGTCTGTAATTGTATTTCTGCGAGATGATATTTATAATTCATTAAAATTTGAGGATAAAAACAAATTGACCCAAGCTTCGGCAACTATCATAGAATGGGACATTCCAGGAAGCCATACCTTAAAAGAATTAATGGAAAGACGCCTAACTCAGGTTTTAAAAGAGAATGATGACGAAGAAGTTAAATGGGAAGATATTTTTGATGAAACCCAATTAATGACAGGAAAACAGTCAAAGTATAACTATATTACAGACAGGACTTTTCTTCGTCCAAGAGACGCAATTCAATTTTGTAATGAGATTATAAAGGCCCATAAATTAAATCAAGAAAAGGAAAATTTAATAAATAATAAAGACATCAATGATGCAAAGGCAGAATACAGCAAATATTTTCTTGATGAGTTAGATGATGAAATCCACAAACACATTCCTAAATATGAAAATATTCTGGAAGTTATTAAAAGCATTGGATATCACCAATTTGATATGGGAGACTTTAATACTGCAATTGAAAAAAAGAAATATCTATTTGCTGGCGATATAAACTCATATGAGTCGCTTAAGAATTTATTTGAGTTTTCAATAATTGGTTATTATAAAGCAGGTGGAAGTGGTTACGGCGGTTCAGAATATATATTTAAATATAAAAATACAAGAAGCCAATTTGAAGAGGGAGCTAAAACATATAGAGTTCATCCCGGATTGATTGATTTTCTAGGATTGAAAAGAGCTACCAAACCAAGGTAATAACTAAGACTAGTTTTTAAACAAAAAATTTAAATTTAATCCCATAACAACAGTTATACAAATACGTTGTGCGTACTTATGACAAGTGCAATTCAGGGCTACACAACGGCTATCTAAAGAAGTTCAAAAAGGAATTAAAAACTATATATCAAAATCTAATACTGCTGATAAAATAATGTTTCAAAATGTAACCTTCGCGCTTATTTAACACTAATAGAAGAATCTTATCAGGAGAATTTATCGGAAATATTATATAATAAATTAGAAAAACTAGAATTGACCAAAAGCTTGGAAACACAACTTTCTTAGAAATCTATAAGGCTTTTTAACGAAGTTTCCAAAGCCTTAGCAATTTCTAAAAGTGAATAAATAGTTGGATTAACTTTTCCGTTTTCTAATTTCTCAATCGCTTGTCTATCCTTATTACAAGCACGAGCCAAATCTGATTGATTCCAACCCTTCTGACTTCTTAATTCAACAATACGCTGACCTATTTTCTTTTTAAGTTGTTCTTTGTTCACAAAACAAATGTCAATTAATTATACGACAATTTTGTCATATTAAAATTTGACAATTGGGTTTTATTTTATAGCTTTGTCATACAACAATATGACGATTGGATAAGCCAAGGAAATTAAAAATCTACAAAAAATTCCAGCCTCGAGAATGGAAATATATTCCTGTTCCTGAAATTCGACTTGAGGGAAAGTGGTTAAAAGAACTTGGATTTGAAATCGGAAAAGAAATTGAAATCAAACAACAAAAGAATAAACTAACTATTACGCTAACCGATAAAAAAACACCACTATAAAAAGTGGTGTTTGTCTTGAAAAATGGTTAACTAAATTTTTATAACTCAGTATTTGAGTTCTTATAATGTTACTAAATAATTAATTTGTGTCTGTGTTTGTATCGGTATCAGAATCTGCGGTTGGCGTTTCTGTACTGCTATTGGTGTTTCTTAAAACTGCTGCATTGTACTGGTCTGTTAAGGTATTCCATTCATTAGCAACTGTTGTAAAAAGAGCGGCATTGGCTTGCTCATCTTCCATAGCAATGGTACCGCGAGCTATAAACAGCTCTTTTAAAACTTTAAATTCGGTTATAGCACGCAAACGCATTTCTGCTATTAAGCCTTCTTGTTCTGTAGATAGGTCTTGCGCTCGTAATACATACTTTTCATTAAAACTATTGTTAAGCTCTTTTAAATGGGCTACCCATTCGGTTAAACCCAGTAGGGCTACCTCAGCGGCTAAATCGGTTTCTAAATCATTAATAATAGCGTATAGCGTAGCGGTTTCTTCTTGATAACGCAATAGCTGAACATCTGAACCGTAGGTTGCTATTTTATCGGCAATTAAAAAGGCGGCATTTTTTAAGGCTTCGTTGTAATGATTGCTTGCCCATGCGGTTACCGTTAGTTTTAACCCTACAAAACTGGCATCGCGTTGTGCGTCTAGCTCAGCTATTTGAGGGGTTAATTCACTTCCTTTGCTTTGTTGCCAATTGGGCGTAAATCCTGCCATGGTAGTAGCTAAAGCAGCACGATGGCTTTGTACTTGTAAGGTGGTGGCTCTTTCTTCTGTGAGTACTTCAAGTACATTGTTTATGTATTGAACTAAATCTCCTTTACGGTATTTTTCAAAAATAGGTGTGGTAATTTTCATAGAATATAATTTTACTTTTTCAAGACACCGTAAAGTACTTATTATTGTTTGAATAACAGTGCTTTATTTTTTGTGATCTTTGCAAATAGGTGATAGTTGAATGTTAGATGTTAGATGTTAGATGTTAGAAAGATAAAGGCGAAAAATTCAAAGTCAAAAGAACAAACCTTCAAAAAAAAACACGGTCATTTCGAAGGAGTGATAACGACTGAGAAATCTCATGTAGTTTAAAATATACTCTTCGCTAGATGTGAGATTTCTCCCTAAGGGTCGAAATGACGCAGTGGAAAAGCCAAAAGAATAAACGTTCAAAAAACGTATAACTATTCCTGTTTTTTTGAAAAAATCTTTTTTAGTGTAAAGGTACTTAGCATGTATAAACCTGCCGGAATTCCTATCCAAATAAGCTCGCTAAAAATAACCTTAAGCCCCCAATGACTAAAAAATTTACTGGCGCCAATAGGAGAGACCTGTATAGGACGCCACGGAAAGAAATATCGTGTAGTATCAAAAGGAGCAAAAAAAGCAACTCCCAAGCCTCCGTTGGTTAACGCATCTAAAACTCCGTGAGAGATAGTACACAACGTAAAAAAGAAAATATACAACCATCCTTCACGGGTACCGAAACTTTTTCTGTAAAAGAGTAGGGTAACGGCTATTCCTAACAGTAATGCAAATACTATGGAGTGTGAAAATCCTCTATGCCCCCAAAGGCTATGGTATTTAATTCCAAACTGAAAACCAATTACATCTGCATCAGGTAACATGGCACAAATAGCACCTAAAATCCAAAACTTTTTACTCACTAAGCGAGATTTAAATGTTTTGGATTTTACTTTAATTGTTTTTAAATCGCTTTCTTTGATTACCTCATCGGTTTGCCTAGGTGATTGACCTTGCATGTTTTTTTTAAAACTGGTTCCTAAGGCTATTGCCGCCAATGCATGTCCGAATATTGATGCCATGTTTTATGCTTTATAAATTCTTAATTACCAACCGTAACTAATGGTATTTTAAACGGCTTGTAAGGTTGTTAATGCCTTATGTACACTGTCTATTTTAATAAATGTAATGAGTAAACGTAATCCGTTTTTGGTTTGTTTTTCTTTCATTACACAGCTTTTCGGGTTTTTCTGAACGTATTGTAGCATTTTGGTAAAGGCTTCTGTTTGGTAAAAATTACTTTGCTGATCCGATACAAAATAACCAATCATTCGTTTTTGTTTTAACACTACTTTTTCTAAACCTAAGGCTTTTGCTAACCACTTAATACGAACGCTATCTAACAAATCAGCTACTTGGGTAGGGTATTCACCAAAACGGTCTATAATTTCACTTTCAAAAACCTGCAATTCTTCTTCTGTAGCCACTTCTGAAAGTTTGTTATATAATACCAAACGTTCACTTACCGAGTTTACATAATCGTCCGGAAATAAGATTTCAAAATCGGTATCTATTTGTACTTCTTTTACATACTCTTTCGGTCCTTTTTCTTCTGAATTGTATAAGTCTTTAAACTCATTTTCTTTCAGTTCTTCAATGGCTTCCTGTAGTATTTTTTGGTAGGCATCAAACCCAATATCATTAATAAATCCGCTTTGTTCACCCCCTAATAAATCACCGGCTCCACGAATCTCCAAATCTTTCATGGCAATATTTAAACCGCTTCCTAAATCTGAGAACATTTCTAAAGCTTGAATTCGTTTACGGGCATCATCTGTCATGTGATGATACGGTGGTGTAATAAAATAACAGAAAGCTTTTTTGTTAGAACGTCCTACACGCCCTCGCATTTGGTGCAGGTCAGACAATCCGAAGTTATTTGCATTGTTGATAAAAATGGTATTGGCATTCGGCACATCCAATCCGCTTTCAATAATGGTAGTTGAAACTAATACGTCGAACTCATTATTCATAAAGCCTAACATAAGATCTTCTAACTTTTTTCCTTCCATTTGCCCGTGTCCGATTCCTATTTTAGCATCAGGTACCAGACGTTGTACCAATCCGGCAACTTCTTTTATATTTTCTATACGGTTATGAATAAAGAATACTTGTCCTCCTCTGGAAATTTCATACGAAATCGCATCGCGAATGGTTTCTTCATTAAAACGAATTACGTTGGTTTCTATAGGATGGCGGTTAGGTGGCGGTGTTTTAATTACCGATAGGTCTCTTGCCGCCATTAAACTGAATTGCAAAGTTCTTGGAATAGGTGTAGCAGTTAAGGTTAAGGTATCTACATTTTCTTTAATGGTTTTCAGTTTGTCTTTAGCTGCTACCCCAAACTTTTGCTCTTCATCAATAACTAGCAAGCCTAAATCTTTAAAAGAAATATTCTTATTAGTCAGCTGATGGGTTCCGATAATAATATCTACGCTTCCGTTTGCTACGCCTTCTAATATCTCTTTTCGCTGTTTTGCGCTTCTAAAACGGTTTAAATAGTCTATGGTAACCGGAAAGTCTTTTAAGCGCTTAGAAAAGGTTTTAAAGTGCTGAAACGCCAAAATAGTAGTTGGCACCAACACGGCTACTTGTTTTCCGTTATCTACTGCTTTAAATGCGGCTCTGATGGCTACCTCCGTTTTTCCGAAACCAACATCTCCACAAACCAATCGGTCCATGGGCTGTTCTTTTTCCATATCGGTTTTTACGTCTTGAGTAGCCGTAAACTGATCTGGGGTGTCTTCATATAAAAAGCTGGCTTCTAATTCATGTTGCATGTGTGTATCATGACCAAAGGCGAATCCTCTTTCCAGTTTTCTTTTAGCGTATAGCTGAATTAAGTTAAAGGCAATTTCTTTAACACGTGTTTTGGTTTTCTGCTTAATCTTTTTCCAAGCATTAGAACCCAGTTTGTATATTTTGGGTACTTTACCATCACGTCCGTTAAACTTTGATATTTTGTGTAGTGAGTGTATGCTTACATACAGTATATCTCTGTCGCCATAAATAAGTTTAATGGCTTCTTGCTTTTTTCCTTCTACATCAATCTTTTGCAATCCGCCAAACTTTCCAACTCCGTGATCTATATGGGTAACATAGTCACCTACTTCTAACTTGGTAAGTTCTTGAAGGGTAATAGATTGTTTTTTGGCATAGCCGTTTTTTAGTCGGAATTTATGATAGCGTTCAAAAATCTGATGGTCTGTATAACACACTATTTTTTCATCTTCATCAATAAATCCTTGATGTAAGGAAAATACTATGGTTTCATAATGCACCTCTGTTTCAGCATCATCAAAAATATCTTTAAAACGCTGGGCTTGCTTGTCGTTTGCACAGAATATATAGTTGGTAAAGCCTTTTTTGTGGTTTTCGTTTAGGTTTTCAATTAACAAATTGAATTGTTTGTTAAACGATGGTTGTGGTTTTACGTGAAACAATACATCTTTTTCCGGATTTTCATCTTTTAATTCAGAACGAAAGGTGAGTTCTGCAAGCGTAAATTCCTGTAATTGTTGGTGTATTTCTGCTCCGTTACAAAACAGTTGTTGAGGTTCTGAATGTTTGACTTCTTTAGATAGTTGACTAAAAGCGATTTCTGCTTTTTCGTACAGTTGATCTAATTGCGCACTTATATGAGCGGTATTAGTAGCAAATACTACTGTGTTGGACGCTATGTATTTTAAAAAACTTTCGCGGGTTTCTTGCAATGCCTTATTTTCTACATTAGGCATAATGCTTATTTTTTTCAGTTTTTCTTTTGATAACTGCGTTTCTACGTCAAAGGTTCTAATACTGTCTACCTCATCACCAAAAAACTCAATACGATAGGGTTCATCATTAGAAAAAGAAAATACGTCAATGATTCCTCCACGTACAGAAAATTCCCCTGGCTCCGTTACAAAATCTACCCGTTTAAAATGGTATTCAAACAGTACTTCATTGACAAAATCGGGCGATACTTGCTCGTTTACCGATACTTTAAGCGTGTTTTTTTCCAGCTCTTTTTTGGTTACTACTTTTTCAAAAAGGGCCGTAGGGTAGGTAACAATTACTGCCGGTTTTTTACGTGAATTAATACGGTTAAGTACTTCCGATCTTAGTAATACGTTGGCATTGTCGGTTTCTTCCAATTGGTAAGGGCGACGGTAGGAACCGGGATAAAACAACACATTTTTATCGCTTAACAGTTGTTCTAAATCGTTTAAATAATAGGCCGCTTCTTCTTTATCGTTACAGATAATCAAATAGGGCTTATGAGCCTGTTTAAAAGTTTCAGACACCACAAAAGACAACGAAGAACCCACCAAATTCGTAATTTGAAATTGGTTGCGTTCTTGTTGTAGCTGCTCAACAATCTTCGTTACCTTACCTGATTGTTGGTAATGATTTACAATGGTTTGCTTGCTCAACGTATTAAATTTTACGCAAATATAAGAGTATTGTTTTTTGTAGGAGTGTTTATCTAGAACTAGATTGTTTTCTAAAACCGAAATAGTAAAGTATACAGAAAATGACTATTTAATTTCATCAACTTTTTCTTCGATATCTAACTTAATGAGTTCCCATGTTTTTTTTCTATAGCAGTTGGGTAAAAAATCACTTTCAGCCATAGAAAAATCAATGCACTTATCTAACAATTCTTGTTTTGATGCCCCAAAAGGATTTCTGGTTTTATAAAATTCAATCATCTCTTCTAAAGTAAATCTATCAAATAACTCATGTATATCCCAAAAATCCTTTTTTCTACCACCATTAATTATCACTTCAAATTTCATTGCAGTTATTTCTTCACATGGAGCTAAACGTATATCATGAGCATTTATAAGTGGATAAGCAAATGGTTCCTGACTGTAAAAAAGATCCAACTTAATAGCATTGTCTTTATTTTCTCCTATTAGAAAAGATTTACCAAATACAACTTCATATTCATTTGAATCAACATAAGGAAATGTATTATTTAAGATTTCTTCTAATAAATTAAAATCTAAACTACCATATTCTGCATCAGTAAATAAATCAATATCTATAGATTCTCTATGCCCACATTGAAGACTTAATGAAGTTCCTCCAACCAATCTAAAACTGTTAAACTCTTTTATGGTCATTAATGTGTTTAAAGATTTCCAAAGTAAATCTGAAACAGTTTTTCTATATAGTTTCATTGTTCATTAAATAAGCTGGTAAAAATCGTATTGTTTAAGTTTTTTATGAAACCTTGAAGTATAATTTTTATTTATAAAATTCAGCGTTTCCTTTACTGTTTCTTTTCCATAAAAATTTATAATTTCTAAAATTTCTTCTTTGTTTCCTCTTTCTAATATTCTTTGAATAACAGCCCGTTTATTCTTATTCCAGTCTATTTTATCAAAAGAAGTATCCCAAAATAACCCTGCTCTTATTTTATGTAAGTCAGGAGTATTATTAATATCTATTTTTTTTCTTTCTATCTCAACTTCATAACTTGCTTGTAAAAGCATAAAATAATCTTTTTCAACATTAAAAAACTCAGCTAGTTTTATAGATATTTCTGGGTTAATACCTCTTCTTTGATTTATTATATTACTAATTGTCTGTTTATGTATTTTTAGAGTATTAGCTATTTCAGAACTTTTAATGTTGTTACGATTGATTTCTCGTTTCAAAATTAAGCCTGGATGTATTCCTTTTATTTTATCAATTGGAGGTAGCATAATTAAAAATTATTTACAAATATACATTTTTACGACAATAAGTAAACAAAAATGTTTACTATGGATTAAATATCAAATTTCATTCCATAATAAAATTATTTCTTCCTTTTACTGTTTGTGTGACAACATTGGATGCTTGTATAACTCACACCATCCTAATAGTATCAAAAACTTACTACTCAACAATATTAATAGCCTCAGCTCTCCATAATTGGCTTACAAAATCAAACATATCTATTAAATCCCAATCCGGTGCTAAATGGTTTTGTAGCTCCTGAAAACTTAAGCTTTTTCCTGTATTTAGTTTATTTAATAAACTCGTAAGTTTCGGGTTGTTTTTAACTTGTATTTCGTTTCCTCTTGCCATAACACAGGTTTTACTACTTTCTTCTGTATGTTCTAACAACGGAAAAATAGCTTTTCTACTTATTGTAAACGGGGGATTGGGTAATCCTCCTTTGTTTTGAGATACGGACGGATTTAAAACTCCGGCATTGCTTTTTAACTTAGTAATGTATTTTTCAAGTGTATTTTTATACTTGTTTTCCCACGTATCAGAGTTTAAAAGTGCGCTCCAGTTTAAGGTTTGAGTTCTTGTGTTTACAGGGGATAAATAGCTTCCTCTGATTTTGGGAGGTTCTTCACTTATAGCTATTTGTGAGGCTATCTTTTTTTCTAAATAGTCTCTTGACGGATTGATATAGTCCATAACCACGCTTAACGAAAATGCTTCCGTATTGGCTATATGGTATACGTAATGGGGGATAAACATGGCCGACTTTGCTTGTAACGGATATTTTTCAGCTTTAGGCAACATAGCATCTATTTCATGAAATACTTCAGTATTGTGTTCTATTTGGTTATATTCTTCAATATTCCAAGTATAGAAATCTTTGTTATTAGGACCTAAATGAAATAAAAATCCTTCTTCTCCCTTAGCTTCTTTATGAATTCCGAAAGGAGTGAAACCATAATTTCCCATAAAAAACAAAAACGACAATCCGCCTAAAGGCATTCCTGCTTTTTGAAGTAGGGGAGCTACTATGGTACACATGCGTTCTGTAAGTTCATTATTGAAGGTTTCCAAGCTATTCACTACCATCCCAAACTTTTGATTTCCAAACAATCGCATACTCCATTGTTCAATAGTTTCCTCACTTCCGGGTCTATCACTTGCCATTTCTTCTACTTTGGCATTGTTGAGCTCATGATTTATATATACTTTGATTCCTTTATGAAGTTCTCCTTTGTCAAGAAACTTATTAATGACCGTTTTTAATTGTTGTTGTAATTCTGTAACATCTTCATCAGAAAGTACATCATTGATTGCTGTTGGTTTGGTAAGTTGTGCCGATTTTGTATAGAATTCTTCCCAGATTTCTGTATTTCTGTAGTGATTCATTAGTCTGTTTTTTTACTGTTGGTTAGCTTGGTGCTTCTGTAAAAGAACACTTTTTTTTGACATTTCTATGTTTTTTTAACCTTTTTATAGCTGTTTTATACGGCAAGTAAAGAATGTTTGTTTGTTTTCACTACAAAAGCTTCAGGAAACTCGCAGAAAGAGTTTATATTAAATAATTATAAACTAAATATTTAAGACCTACGGTAAATTGACCGTGGATAATCTGACATTCTTTTGTTTTCCTTTTCTAATTCATTCAGTGCATTTTTAGCTATCCATTTTGCTGAAGTACTTTTAAAGTTCAATAGTTCCTTTGCTACTTCAATAGCTCTTTTATTTAAGTCAACGTTTCGTTTACCTATATTTCTTAATGCCCAGTTTACTGCTTTTTTTACATACAACCTATCGTCATGAGCTTCTCTTTTTATAATTGGAAAAAATTGTTCAAACAAATCATTTTCAGCTTTTTTATCTGCCATACAATAGGTGGCCATAATGGTAAAACCGGCTCTCTTTTCAAATTCACTACTGCGTTCTGTCCATTCTAACATTTTAAGTAAAGCTAATTCACTTTTTGCAAAGATAGCCATGCAAAAGCTGTCGCATATTTCCCAGTTTTCAAAGGTTTTTACCCATTTTTCCATTAAATCTTCAGTAATGTTTTTGGGGTTAAATAGTTTACTACATAAAAGTCGGGCTTCATAAATACCACTCTCAAAAAGTTGAATAGCCAGTTTATTATCAGTTCCTATTTCTTTGGCTAGTTCTTTTAATTCTTTGTGGTAAATTCCTAAAGAGTTATTGGCTATAATACCGAATCTTTTTTCTTTTAAAATTACTTTATCAGCATCTTGTAGCTCATACAAACGCTCAATAATTTCGTGATATGTCATTTAGTATATAATTATGTAACACTCCATTTACGAACCATACGATAGTAGAGTGCAGGAAAATATCGTTTTGCATATACTCCGGCACGTTCTTTAAAACCACCAATATATACTTCCGGTTTTTTCTTTTGTATGGCTTTCAACATTCGTTTTGCAAAGATATCCGGATGCATTCCGCCAGCAGTAGCTTCATCCATTGTTCCTTGTTGGGAACCGTTGCCTACCAGAGCATTCTTGGATACTTCTGTAGCTACAAACCCAGGGCATACCAGTGTTACCGAAATATTATCTTTAAAATGCTCAGCTCTTAAAGCGTCATAAAATCCGTGTAAAGCATGTTTACTAGCCGAATAACTTGAGCGTAGCGGTGTTCCGAATTTACCTACCACACTGGAAGTGACTACAAAATGTCCGTTTTGATGTGCTATAAAATGGGGGAGCAACGCCTTAGTTAAAGCGATATTACCTAAATAATTAATGGTTAAAATACGTTTATCTACTTCTAAAGTAGTGTCTTTGATAAGTGAGCGTTGACTAATTCCTCCATTGTTTACCAATACATCTATACGACCGAATAGGGCAATAGCTTCTTCTGTTTTGGCAGCCAGAGTTTCGTATGCTTCTAAATTTAAAGGAAGTACTTTTACATTTTCAGGTGTTTTACATAGCAGGCGTACCTCTTCTAAAGCGGTCCTATTACGGGATGATAAAATTAAACGAACGTTGTTTTGTGAGTAAGCAACTGCCAATGATTTTCCTATTCCGGAAGAAGCTCCTGTAATCCAAACTACTTGATAATCTACCATTTGGTCGTGTTTTACAGGCAATATACAAATTAATTGTTTGCTTAATGATTTCCCTTATTTGCCATTATTGATCTGTTAACAGCTCGCCACTATTAAACTGTTTTTGAGTAATTGGGCTTCCGTTGATTTTTCCGGTATCCCAATCTTGGGCAATTAACCATTGTCCGTTTTGTTTTTTAAGCACCACATGAAATTTGCCGTAAGTTGCTCGGGGTTCTTTATTTTTTTGAGTATAGATAATTCGATAATAACCCACTTCATATCCTATGGTATCAGTATATATTCGTTGTTCAAAACTAAAGTCTATTTGTCGTTTTGTAGTGGAAGGTTTTTTATAGGCTTCTTTTATAGCATTTTTATAAGCCTCACCCACACGTATACCATAGCTGTTTATTCTTACTACATCTTGCGTATGTAGGGCGTTATAGGTTTTCCAATCTCTTGTATTGAAAGAATGTTTAAAGGGTATCCACACTTCTTTATTAATTTCATTTGCAGGAGTATTGTTCGTTTGTGAATATCCTTGTGTAACCAAAAGAATAAAAATCAGCACCTTAAATACTGTTCTCATAATAGATTGTTTTTTACTGTTAACAAGGTACTGATTTTTTATGTATATACTTTATAGTCTTAGAGTTATTGAGTAGGCTGACAGTTGTTTTCTTTTAATTTTACTACATACAACTCTTTCCAAACCGGGTGCTCAAAAGATTGAGGTGAAAATCTGAATACCGGTAAATATGTTTTGGTTTTACTACAATACTTACTTTCTATAACCAATTGTAATGTAAGTTGCTTTTGGGTTTTAAAGGCATCATACAGAGTAACCGATCCGGAAAAAAACGTACGTTCATCAGCCTCTTCTTTTTGTTGTAAAAGTACCTTTGTTTTAGGAACTGTTACGTTGTTGTTTTTGTTTACTGCTGTCATTAATCCATCAAAATACAGTTGTAAATTCGTGGTAAAAAATGTTGCATCGGGCTTTTCATACAGGTTAATGTTCCACACAAAAGCATAGGTCCAAAACTCAATACTTTCAACATTACCCCAGCCTTTTGCAAAGCGAATGTCTTCAAAACCTTGATAGTTAATTTGCGGAGCAAAGCCAAAGGGGATTCCTAATACTTCTTTTGTCCAACCGTTTGGAGTAGTTAACAAACTTTTTTCTTCATGTTGGCTCCATAGTGCCAAGGGTACATATAACAAAGTAATTAACAGGTATATTTTTTTCATCATATATTAAATATTGAATTGTTTATTCTATATAAATAGTTACTTCAAATCCTATAGCATCAGAAATAGCACCATCTCTTAATTTACTGGTATAATTAACATTCCAACGTCTGCGGTCAATTTTAAATTTTGTGGTTAACATTTTACGTTCATAATCAAAACTGCCTCTGAAATTAACAGATTTCGTAATGCCTTTAATAGTAAAATCGGCTTCCATTCTAAACTTATTATTTTCAAAATACTCTACTTTTGTAATGGTTAAACTAGCTGTGGGGTATTTTTGAACATCAAAAAAATCAGAGGCTTTTAAGTGGTTTTCTAAATCAAGTTTTGCATCTTTATTTTTTACATCGGTACTTACCAAAGTATTCATGTCTATTGTAAAAGTTCCTCCGGTAATTTTAGCTCCTGTTTTATTAAAATATCCGGCAGTAAAATTTACCGTTCCTTCATGTCCGCCAAAATAAAATGTATGTTCTCCCATCCATTTTATTTTACTTTTAGTTACATTAACAGGTAATTTTTCTTGGGCCATACTACTTGTTAACAATCCCAAAACACAGATAAGTGTGCTACTTATTTTTCTCATGATATAAATGTTTTGGGTAAAACTATACGGGCAATCAGCTAAAAGTGTCAAAAAAGTGTAAAAGAAGTGTCAACGCGTGTAAAATGTTATAAAATTGTATGTTATTTGCCAGCTTTATGAAGTACAAAAGTATTTATGTATATCGTAGTTTAGCCGTTATTCTTTTATTAGGGTGGGTGTTTTTAGGAGTTACTTCTAAAGAAGATGACTTTTCTGAACGGGTAAAAGTGTCTTTACGTGATGTAGGAAATCAATTGTTGTTATTGCATAAAGATTCTACTTCATTGGTATTACCTATTCGCTCTATAACACCGTATAAATTTGAGTTGTCTTTTGAAAAATCATTGTCTTTTGATCCTTCTTCTTTAATTGTTGCCGTTAAAAATAGTTTTAAAAAAGCCGATTTACCAACGTATTACAGGGTAGAGGTCGTACAGTGTACTGACAAGGAAGTAGCTTACAGTTATGAAATAAAAAATGAAAGTGAAAAAGATATTATTCCTTGTAGAGGTAGGTATTTACCTGATGCTTGTTATACTATAGAGGTTGTATTTACCCGAAAATCATCCATTATACATAAAAACAGTGTACTTATAGTTGGGGTGTTTTTATTGGTTGTTCTTTTTTTACTGGACTTTTTCTTATTCAGAAGAAAGAAAAGGATAGAGAATCCCTCCATTTCAAATACAGAAAGACATATATCTCTTGGTCGCTTTTTATTTTTTCCTGAACAAAACAAATTAATGCTTGATACCTCTGAAATTAATTTATCTAAAAAAGAGTGCGAACTGCTTTTTGTTTTATCACAACATATTAATCAAATTGTAAAGCGTGATGAGTTGTCTAAAAAAATCTGGGAAGATAACGGAGTATTTGTGGGCAGAAGTTTAGACACCTATATTTCTAAGTTACGTAAAAAATTAAAAGATGATGTTGCTATTAAAATAACCAATGTGCATGGTGTTGGATATAAATTGGAAATTGATCGTTAATTTTTTTCACGAATGATTCCTTTTTATCGCATTTTGTTTGTGTATTACAAATTCTTATTTAAAACCACTTCTTTTCAATGTTTTTATCAGGGGTGGTATCATTAAGCATTTACTTTTAAAAACAAGCTTAAAACGCCTTTTAAAAAAGCTGGTTTTATTTACATTTCTTATACTTCACAAGCATAGCATAAGAAAAAATAATCATAGGTTTTTACGTTGGTTTTTGTAAATTTAAGAGGAAACCATACCCGAAATTTATAGGAGTTCTTTTTTTTAAAAATCGTGGAACATTTTGTTTTCGATTTTTTTGCAAAAAATAAAAAAGGTTATTTTTAATTACACCTAATTTCGTGACTTTTTATCTTACTTTGGCTTCTAAGAAATAGAAACAATTATTTACCAATTAAAAAATAAAAAAACTTATGTCTATATCAGATTTATATTCAAGCGGAAAACATTTACAAGAAATTGGTCATTTTGCCAGTATTGTTAAAATAGCCAAAATAGATAATGTTATTACAGATAGTGAACAAAAGTTATTAGATGTTATGGCAAAAAGGCTTCACATTAGTAGTGAAGAGTACACCAACATTTTAAAGAATCCTGAAAAGTTTCCGGTAAATCCTCCGGTTAGTTATGATGAGCGTATTGAGCGTTTGTATCGTTTAACAAAAATGATTTTTGCCGATGAAATTGTAGATTTACAAGAGGTTGGTATTTTACGTAAAATTGCTGTGGCTTTACAGTTTCCTGTTGATAATGTTGAGAAAGTATGCGATGAAGCTATTCATCTGGTAATGAACGATAATGATTTAGATAATTTTACGGCTGCTATAAAAAAAGTGAATTTAGTGTAAAATTATACTAAATTTACAACTTTTAAGTTAGAATAGAATAAAACCCCCTATTTAATGAGAGCAACGTTTTTTATAGCCGTATTTTGTTTAGTATCATCATCTATTATTTCTCAAAACTTAAATGAGTCTTGGCAAATAGGTATTGGTGGTGCTATTACCAAATTTAATGAAAGTGATGCAGCCTATATTGGTGATCAGTATCTTTTTCAAATACCTCGTTTTAATTTAACTATGCCTATTGGTGAACGTTTGGCTTTAGACGGAGCTATTTCTTTTAATACTTTGGATAATGCCGGTTTTATAAAAAACTCTGCTAAGTATTTTTCTTTAGACGGATCTTTACGTTATAATTTTGATGCTATTATTGATAACTTCAGTCCTTATGTTTTTGTAGGGGGAAGTGTGGTAGATTCTGAACGTAAAATGACACCTACTTTTAACATTGGTGCCGGTGGTATTTACTGGGTATCTAATAGAATAGGTATTAACCCGCAGGTATATTATAAGCATTCTTTAGATAGTTTTGAAAGTATGCGCTCTCACATTCAGGGTACTTTAAGCTTAATTATAAAGCTGGATTGGAACAATTTATTTGAAGGTGGTAATTATGCTACTAAGAGTTCCGGATCTTGTTTACAATAGTATAAAATATGGAGTATAAAAAAAGCGGTTTAAAAACCGCTTTTTTTGTGCTTATAAATTGCTTACAGCATGTTGTATTCGTTGAATGGTAGCTTCTTTACCAATCATTTCAATAATATCAAATAAGTGAGGTCCTTTTAACGCACCTACTAAACTTAATCGTAACGGTTGCATTACTTTACCCATACCTATTTCTTTAGCAGCAATCCACTCTTTTACAAGTGCTTCAATATTTTTAGAGCTAAAGTCTTCAATATTTTCAATTACCGTTGCTAGTTCTTCCATAATGGCCGGTGTATCTTCTTTCCATTGTTTTTTCACCGCTTTTTCATCAAACTCTGTTGGGTTTTCAAAGAAAAATCCTCCTAATTCCCAAAAATCAGCCACAAATGTAGCACGTTCTTTTATTAAAGAAACTACTTTTTCTATATAGCCAATTTCTCTTTCAATTCCTTTTTCTGCTAACATTGGAACAAATAAATTAGCTAACAGGGTGTTTGATTTTAATTGTAAATACTGTTGGTTAAACCATTTTGTTTTTTCAGGACTGAATTTAGCACCGGATTTACTTACTCTTTTTAAACCAAACGCTTTGGTAAGTTCATTTAATGAGAACATTTCTCTTTCCGTTCCCGGATTCCAACCTAATAAGGCCAACATATTTATAAAGGCATCAGCAAAGTAACCATCTTCTTTATATCCACGTGAAACTTCACCGGTTTCTTCATTTTTGTATTCTAAAGGAAATACCGGAAAGCCTAATTTATCACCGTCTCTCTTACTTAATTTTCCTTTTCCTACCGGTTTTAAAATTAACGGTAAGTGAGCAAATTTAGGTGCTTTCCATTCAAATGCTTTGTATAACAGTGTATGGAGCGGGAGAGAAGGTAACCATTCTTCACCACGAATTACATGAGTAATTTCCATTAGGTGATCATCTACAATATTGGCTAAATGATAGGTAGGCATACCATCTGATTTAAACAACACTTTATCATCTAAGGTATTGGTATTTACAGATATAGTTCCTCGTATTTCATCTTGCATAACCAATGTTTCATCCTGTGGTGTTTTAAAACGTACCACATATTTTTCTCCGGCAGCTATTTTAGCTTGTACTTCTTCTTCTGATAATGCTAAAGAGTTTTGTAACTTTTCACGGTTATGCCAGTTATAAATAAAGGTTTTTCCTTTTTCTTCATGGTCTTTTCTATGTGCATCCAGTTCTTCAGCAGTATCAAAAGCATAATATGCCCAACCTTTGGTTAATAATTCATCTGCGTACTGTTTGTACAATTCTTTACGCTCTGACTGGCGGTAAGGTCCGAATTTTTCATTTTTACCGGGTCCTTCATCAAATGGAATATTACACCATTCTAACGAATCTATAATATATTGTTCGGCATTAGCAACATAACGGGTTTGATCAGTATCTTCAATACGCAATACAAACGTTCCATTGTGTTTTTTTGCATATAAATAGTTAAATAATGCAGTTCTTACTCCTCCCATATGTAATGGTCCGGTAGGGCTAGGGGCAAATCGTACTCTTACGTTATCAGTCATTGTTATAAATTTCTTTTTTAAAACCAGTATATAACTGTTGAAAGCGCAAAGATACTTAACCTAATGAAAGTTTGAAATTATCCATAAAAAATAACCCTCAAAAATTTGAGGGTTAGGTACTGTTTTTATTTCTTAATAAATTTACTTTTCTGTTCTACACCGTCTTTATTTACGGTTTTTAGTATATACATGCCTGTTTTTAGCGCAGCAACGTGTATTTTATTCGTGTTTTCTATTCCTGATAGTACTGTTTTACCGCTAAGATCTAAAACTTTGTAAGAAGATACCTTTTTACTTAAATTCAATACTTCTGAACTCGGATTAGGATATATCTTCATTTTTTCTTCTTTTACATCCTCTTCTTGCTCTGTACTTTTAGTTTCTCCTTTAAAAGCTCTGAACATAGCTTTAATTTCTTCTTTCATTTTTGTGCTTAATCCACCGGTTTCTGTTCCTCTGGCTCCTGTTGAATTTAATGTTAATTGATATGCCCATCCTTCATCATAACAGCTTTCACAACACGATGGCACAAACATTCCGATAATATATAATTTGTTATCGTCAAAAACATAATCGGGGAAAGTAGTGGTTAATGTCCATGCAGAAGAAAGAGCTCCGGTAGCTTGACTAAAACCTCCTTGGTTACTTGACCAAGCAAATGTTCCTGGTACCATATTGTTTCCTAGTGTAGTAAACGGATAACTACTTAACTCAAATACAAACCAGTAATATTGATTTCCTTGGTTATCTTCTTTACATTCATCATTTACCAGTAATACATCATCAGTAGTACTTATGGTATTTATTGATCCGGTTATTTGTTTAGGTGTTCCTTGATGTTGTACTGTTAAACTCAGGTTTTGGCTTAATTTTTCTTGTACAGCTATATCATCAATGGCTAAATCGTTACCGTCTCCTAAACCATCTTCTTTTAAATGAATTTTTATAGTGGCTATAGCTCCTTTTGCAGTAAAACATTCTGTAATATTCAACCAATCACAAGCATCACTTGAGGTATTTACCGTTTGCCAAGGGTATAATGTTCCATTTATTTCTATTTGTACTTCTGGTAAAATATCAAATCTACACTGAGGTAAATTTTTAAAGTTAGCGCAAAATTTATAATTTTTATCTGCTTCTACATTTATATTTTGTTCCCAAATAACACTGGTAGTTCCAGCAGGTTGCGTTGTTTTTCCGTTGATTAATAAGAACTGATTGTTTGTTGCATATTGTTTCGGATCTACGCAATATGAGTGGTCTTTTATTTGAGTTCCGAAAGCACTTGAATCGTTATCTACATTATAAGCTCCGGGATATAAAGCTGTATCTTGAACATAATCACTGTTAAAGCTTGTATTACCATGCTCAAAATTTCCGTTTTCAACAAGGTTTTCACCCTCACAGCAATATGCTCCTTCATCAGTAGGTTCTCCAACAATATTACAATCTTGAATACAAATATTATCATATCCATATTCTTCTATCGGATAACTTGTTAAGTCTAAAACAAAGCGTATTCCTGTAATATTTTGTAGTAATGTATTCCAATCTGTAGCTGTTGATCCTGCTGCCATTGACCAAGCTCCATTGGCATTTTGTGGTAATGCTGCTCCTGTACTCAATACTTCCAAAGGAGCACATACATGTACCCAACCTCCTCCTTCTACAGCCTGAACTGTTGCTGTAAAAGTTGCTGCTGCTGTTGGGCTAGATGATGACCCGCTATAAATTATAAGTTTAGGTGAAAGCGGCGCTCCCAAATTACCATCGTTGATTACTTTAAAATCCCAACATAAACATTGACCATCATACTTAGACCAATCTCCTTTATAATCTGTTTCGTTATAGATGTATGAATAGCCCTGATCATCATATGAATGCAAAAAATAATCATTATTTGCTCCTGAAGGTCCAGAAAGCTCTGCAGTATTGGGTTTTGCTTTTACTCCTTTCCAGTTTGATATGTCTTTATCATTAAAGTCTTCGCAAAATTGACTAAACGTAATGGTGCTTACTAAAAAAGTGAGTAGTGTAAAAAGTTTTTTCATAAAAAAATAGTTTTGGTTAAATGATTGGACAAAAATCATGTTAACCAAAACTATTTGAGTTCTGTTAATTCCTTATTTTAGTTTGTAATTTTACCCGTAATAATTAGTGGTAAATTAGTATTAAATCGGGGAAAAACACTCCTATACTTTTTAAAATTTATAGTATAAGCCAGCACTTAATGCTGGTTTTTTAGCTACGTTTCTTCCTCCTACAGCACCTCCAATTCCTGCATTTAGTCCGAAATGTTCATTAATTTCTCCTATTAATTTTAATCCAAAAGCTGCATAACTTTGATTATTTACATATAAACCTGTGTAACTATTAGCTATCGGCATTACTAAATCACCGTTCTTTAATGAAGCAACTCCATCTAAAAATCCTGCAACCCAAAGCCAATCTACTGCTTTATATCCTGCTTCACCTCCTAATTTATAAGCACTACTATATTGATTTGTTCTGATATCAAATCCTGTAAATGCTTGAATATACCATTTATCAAAACCTCTTCCGGCTAAAAATAACGGAGTAAAAGTCCAAGCATCATAACCTGTTCGTAATCCTGATGCTTCACTGTACTCTGCTGTATTGGCTTCAATTCCTAATTGAGCAGATAACACCCATTTTTTATTATAAAAATTGTGTTTTACACCTAACTGAACATTTCCTAAAGCTGTTTTTGATTCCGGCGTTGTAAAGGGTAATGCTAAAACAGATTGAGAAACTAAATCACCAGATTTTACCATTTTTAAAGGCACTGAAGCAAATAATGTTGTTTTATCTAACAACCCAAATTCACCATAGAGCTGTAAAGTATTGTCTGTTATTTTTCTTTCTGTAGAGTAGTCCGGATTTCCAAAAAGCTCCGTATAATTAGCAATGGTTGAGTAGGATACTTGTACGTATCCTTCATTTTTTTTCTTGGTCCACGGACTCTGTGCAAATAAAACTCCGGTACATAGCAAAGCTGCTATAATGTTTAGTTTTTTCATATGTTTTATTGGTTTCTATTTTTATAGTTAATCAACACCTTAAAAATTAATATTCTGGTTTTTAGTAGTTGTTACCTCATTTTTCTTACAAAAAATTCTTATGAAAGTTTTATTCTAAAAATAGTATTTTTATAAGTTATAATTTAACTATACTTCTTATAACTTTAATTATAAGGGTTTAGTATGAAAATAGTCGTTTAAAATTAGCTTTTAAACTGAATAATTTAAAGAGAAAAGTATAGAAATTAATATATTCTCTTTCAGAAAAAGATTAAAAAACATAGACAATAAAGGTTTATTAAAAAACCTATTTACCAATAATTTACTTTATGAATGTATTTCAAATCATAGAACAAAAATTACAGCATTTTAGTAGAAAATATTATACAAATGAGTTAATAAAAGGGAGTATTTTATTTTTCTCTTTAGGATTAATTTATTTTTTCTTCACCTTGTTTATAGAGTATTTTTTGTGGTTAAAACCCACTGCCAGAACTTTCCTTTTTTGGCTTTTTATTTTCGTAGAGCTCTTACTGTTATTTCGTTTTATATGCTTTCCTATTTTTAAACTAATAGGTCTTAAAAAAGGAATTTCTGCTGAAGAAGCTTCTAAAATTATAGGAAATCATTTTCCAGAGGTAAAAGATAAATTGCTAAACGTTTTACAATTACAACAACACAATGAACAGTCAGATTTATTATTGGCCAGTATAGAGCAAAAATCTAAAGAATTACAGCCTATACCTTTTACAAAAGCTGTTAATTTTAAATCAAACTTAACTTATGCTAAATATGGTTTAATTCCTATTGCTATTTGGTTGTTAAGTTTGTTAACAGGTATCAATACTAAGTTAACTCAAAGCTTACAAAGGGTTATAGATTATAAAACTGCATATGCACCTCCGGCTCCTTTTTATTTTTCGTTAACTAATTCGCCATTAAATGTTATAAAAGGCAAGTCCATCACTGTATATTTCGAAACTAAAGGTGAAATTGTACCGGAAGAGGCTAAGGTTTTTTATAACAACCAACAATACTATGTACAAAATGAAGGTAATGGTTTATTTTCTTACACTTTTAACGAAGTTCAAGAACCTATTACTTTTTATATAAAAGCAGCAACTATTCAATCGCAAGAGTATCAAATTCATCTTATAAATACCCCTTCAATTCAAAATATTTCATTGCAACTTACTTACCCAAGTTATACTAAAAAGAAGAATGAAATTATTACCAATACAGGAAACTTAAATGTTCCACAAGGAACATTCGTTACATGGAACATCAAAACTTCTGAAACTGATACAGTTGCTTTTGTTTTAGAAAATCAAAAAACTTTTTTTAATGAAAATTCATCCAATGATTTTAGTTTCAAAAAGCAACTAATGAATTCTATTAATTATCAAATAGCTACTTCTAATAAAAATTTGAAGGATTATGAGCAGCTACAATTTTCAATTAATGTTATTAAAGATGAATTGCCAATAATTCATGTAAAATCAAACATTGATAGTATTTCCAGAGGTAATGCCCAGTTTGTTGGTCAAATTTCTGATGATTATGGTTTTAGCAAATTAGAGCTTGTATATCAAGAAGAAAATAATATTCAAAATACTGATTATCAAATAATTAAAATAAATAAAGAAAACGTTCAAACCTTCTATCATGAGTTTCCTAACTCTTTAAAATTAAAAGAAGGAACAAATTATGAGCTCTATTTTCAGGTATATGATAATGATAAGGTAAATGGAAGTAAAAAAGCCATTAGTAAAAAGTTTTACTATCGTCAAAAATCAACTGGCGAAATAGAACAAGAATTAATTCAAGAACAAAAAGAATATATAGATAAACTTGAAAATTCTTTAGAAAAGCAACAAAACAGTAAAAAAGAGCTTGAAAAAATTCAATTTGACTTACAAAATAAGAAAAGCATTAGCTGGAGCGATCAAAAAAACATTGAAAACCTTATTAAGCGTCAAGAGCAATACAAGCAAATGATGCAACGTCAAACAGAAAAGCTTCAGGAAAATTTTGAGGAAAAACAAGAAGAAAATAAAAACTTAGACGATAAAAAAGAAAATTTAAAAAAGCGAATAGAGGAGCTTAAAAAAATTGATAAGCAACAAAAGTTATTAGATGAATTAAAAGAATTAGCTGAAAAGCTTAAAAAAGAAGATTTAATTAAAAAAGCTAAAGAATTAGCTGAACAAAATAAACAACAGGAACGTAGTTTAGAGCGCATTTTAGAAATGACTAAACGTTATTATGTTGAACAAAAAATGAATCAAATTGCTGATAAATTAGATGAAATGGCTAAAAAGCAAGAAGAGCTTTCTAAAAAAGAAGCCAACACTGAAGAACAGCAAAAAGAACAAAAAGAACTAAATGAAAAGTTTAATGAAATTAAAAAGGAATTGGATGATGTTGAAAAAGACAATCAAAAATTAAAAGAACCAATGAAAATGCCTTCTACAGAGCAATTACAAAAAGATACGCAGAAGGAAATGAATAAATCTTTAGAAAATTTACAACAAAATAAATCATCGGATGCTAAAAAGAATCAGAAAAAGGCTTCTGAAAAAATGAAAGAGATGAGCAATCAAATGAAACAATCAATGCAATCTATGAGTTCTGAAATGCAAGAGGAAAACATGGAAAGTCTCCGTCAAGTTTTAGAAAACTTAGTTACATTCTCTTTCAATCAGGAAGCTTTGATGAATAAATTTTCAGAAATTAACTCTTCGCATCCGGATTTTGGTATTAACATAAAAAAACAGCATCAGTTAAAAACATACTTTGAACATATAGACGATAGTTTATTCACTTTATCTATCCGCGTTCCTAGTATAAGTACAAAAGTTCAGGAAGAATTAGCAAATGCACATTATAATTTAGATCAATCTTTAGAAAATTTAGCAGATAATAATATTAGAAATGGTGTTTCTAATCAACAGTACGTTATGACTTCTGCCAATACTTTAGCTGATATGTTAAGTAATACGTTAGATGCCATGAAAAATCCTAAAGATGGAATGGGACAGGGTAAAGGCAAAGGCAAATCTTTTAGTTTACCGGACATTATTCAAAAGCAAAATGAATTAATGGAGAAAATGAAAGAAGGTTCAAAAAAAGGTGATAAAGGTGAGCCTAAAGAAGGTAATGGTAAACAAAAAGATAAAAAAGGACAAAGCTCAGGCAATGAAGGCGGAGAAAATGAAGATATGAATGGTGAGCTCTATCAAATTTTCAAAGAACAATCAGAATTAAGACAACAATTAGAAAATGCTTTAAAAGAAGGTAAAGATGGAAATGGTAGTGGTAAAAAAGCATTACAGCAAATGGAAGAATTAGAAAATAAAATTTTAGAAAAAGGTTTTAATAAAGAAACTATTGAAAAAATGCAACAACTCAACTACGAACTTTTAAAGCTTGAAAAAGCAAGTTTTGAACAAGGACGTAAAAAAGAGCGTAAATCAAACACCAATACGCAGGAGTATCAAAACACCAATAAAAAAGAATTACAATTTAAAAAGTTGTTTTACAATCAAACAGAAATATTAAATAGACAATCATTACCTTTGCAGCAGAATTACAAAACAAAGGTTAAAAAATATTTTACAACTACAGAGAAACAAGATTAACCTCAATTACAAACAGAATTTATCAACTATTATTTATTATAAATTAATTTGTTTTACGACAACTAAAAACAATGATACAATTTAACTACGAAACAAATTTTAAATTATCGGATGAAGACAACACCGGTAATTGGATTAAAAAATGCATTGAAAAAGAAGAAGGAGAGCTAGGAGAAATTAACTATATTTTTTGTAATGATGATTATTTACATAAAATAAATGTTGAGTTTCTTCAACATGATACTTTAACTGATATTATAAGTTTTGATTACAGTTTAGGAAAAGAAGTAGGAGGAGATATTTTTATTTCTATTGAAAGAGTTAAAGAGAATGCTGAAGAGTTTAATGTTTCTTTTGAAAACGAATTACATCGTGTTATGATACACGGAATTTTACACTACTTAGGTTTTAAAGATAAAACTCCAGAAGAAAAAGAAGTAATGCGTACAAAAGAAAATGAGTGTTTAGAAATTTTAAAGACAAAGTAAAAAGCGAGTTCCACGTGGAACTGAATTTTAAACTATGAGTTTATTTAATACAACATACGACGTAATTGTAGTAGGAGGAGGACATGCCGGAAGTGAGGCTGCCGCAGCAAGTGCCAACATGGGAGCAAAAACATTGTTAATTACAATGAACTTACAAAACATTGCTCAAATGAGTTGTAACCCTGCGATGGGAGGAATAGCTAAGGGGCAAATTGTTCGTGAAATTGATGCTTTAGGTGGTTATAGTGGTATAGTAACCGATAAAACAGCTATCCAATTTAAAATGCTTAATAAATCAAAGGGTCCTGCAATGTGGAGTCCGAGAGCACAATCAGACAGAATGCAATTTGCTGAGTGTTGGAGGAATTTATTAGAGCAAACTGAGAATTTAGATTTTTATCAAGATTCCGTCAATGGTTTATTGTTTGAAGGAAATACAATAACCGGAGTAAAAACCGCTTTAGGATTACATATAAAAGCTAAAACAGTTATTTTAACTGCCGGTACTTTTTTAAACGGTTTAATACATATTGGTGAAAAAACTTTTGGTGGAGGAAGAGCAGGAGAAGGTGCTTCAACAGGAATAACAGAAGATTTAGTTGTTAAAGGTTTTGAAGCGGGAAGAATGAAAACCGGAACGCCTCCAAGAGTGGATGGAAGATCATTAGATTATTCTAAAATGACTGAACAACCTGGAGATGATTCACCGGAAAAATTTTCTTATTTACCAATTACAAAGCCTTTACAGCAACAACGTTCTTGTTATTTAACCTATACAAATACAACAGTACACGAATTACTAAGAGAAGGTTTTGACAGATCTCCTATGTTTAATGGTAGAATAAAATCTACCGGCCCTCGTTATTGCCCGTCTGTAGAAGATAAAATTAATCGTTTTGCTGAAAAAGATCGTCATCAAGTATTTGTTGAACCGGAAGGATGGAATACTGTTGAAATCTATGTAAACGGTTTTTCAACATCTTTACCGGAAGATATTCAAGACAAAGCTATACGTGCAATTCCAGGGTTTGAGAACGTAAAATTCTTTAGATATGGATACGCTATTGAGTATGATTATTTTCCACCTACACAATTAAAACATAGTTTAGAAACTAAATTAATCGATAATTTATTCTTTGCAGGTCAAATTAACGGCACTACAGGTTACGAAGAAGCAGCTGCCCAAGGATTAATGGCAGGTATTAACGCAGCTTTAAAAGTTCAAAACAGAGAGCCTTTTATTTTAAAAAGAAGTGAAGCTTATATAGGTGTTTTAATAGATGATTTAATTACCAAAGGAACCGAAGAACCTTATAGAATGTTTACTTCAAGAGCTGAATACAGAACCTTATTAAGACAAGATAATGCAGATTTACGTTTAACTGAAAAATCTTATAAAATAGGTTTAGCATCTGAAGAGCGTATGCAGCGCGTTTTAGAAAAGCAACATAAAACTGAACAGCTAATAGAGTTCTTAAAAGATTTAAGTGTTTCTCAGGAAGAAATAAACCCTGTTTTAGAAGAAAAAAATCTTGCTCCGGTTAATCAATCAATGAAATTATATAAAATTGCAGCAAGACCTCAATTAGTTTTTAACGATTTAAGAACAGTTAAAAAATTGGAAGATTTTATAGTAGAAAACGCTATTGATCATGAAATTATTGAGCAGGTTGAAATTCATTTAAAGTATTCAGGTTATATAGAAAAGGAAAAGAATAATGCTGATAAATTAAACCGATTAGAAAATGTTCCTATTCCTTCAAGTTTTGATTATAACAAAGTAAAATCTTTATCATTTGAAGCCAGAGAAAAATTATCTAAAATACAACCTACCTCAATTTCTCAAGCGAGCAGAATAAGTGGGGTATCACCAAGTGATATTTCAGTTTTACTCGTATATATGGGTAGATAATTCTTTTCTCATAAAATATTTTTAAAAACGTTCCACATGGAACGTTTTTTTTATTTACTCTAAACTCAACCTTTATAAAGGCAAAGTTGAAATATATAGTTGTCTTTACTTTTTATATTTCATGAATTAAATAGTTAATTAAAAGTATTTGAAGTACTCAATTTATTAAACATTGTATTCATAATTCATTTTTTTACAAATCATATCTTTACATAAATAGCTCTACAATATATAAACTTGTAAAAGGGAGTTTAAAAAACGAATATTTTTTAAATGTTCCATGTGGAACTAAATAAAAATAGTTACCAAAAATAAAATACGTTCTTCGGCTAATACAAAAACCTTATCAAGTAAAAATAGGAGTGACTCAGATAAACTATAAAAGAATCAAAATATAGCATGACATTTCATTTCATATATTGCTTGAATTAAATTATTAATAAAACATATTTTAATTACTCAGTTTATTAAACATACTATTACTTATCACCATAAACATCCATCAGAAATAAAACGTTTATTTCTTTCATTTTTTAAACAAATTATTTATTCTCAAAAACAACTCTACAATATAAAATCTTGTAAAAGGAAGTTTAAAAACGAATATTTTTTAAATGTTCCATGTGGAACTAAATAAAAATAGTTATCAAAAATAAAATACGTTCTTCGGCTAACATTAAAACCTTATCAAGTAAAAATAGGAGTGACTCTAATAAACTAAAAAAGAACCAAAACATAGCATCACATTTCATTTCATATATTGCTTGAATTAAATTATTAATAAAGCATATTTTAATTACTAATTTATTAAACATACTATTCTTAACTCAATTCTATGAACATATTTTAAGAATAAAACTTTTATTCATTCAGTAGTTTTAACAAATTATATCTTCTCAAAAATAACTCTACAATATATAAACTTGTAAAATGAAATTTTAAAAATGTTCCATGTGGAACTAAATAAAAAATAGTTAACAGAAAAATATATACTTATACCAACATCTAAAAAATTATATAACCAAATAGGAGTAGTCTTTCACAAACAATAAAAAAATAGAAGCAAAAAACAACCCTTTGAAATATCTGGTTATTTTTGCAAAAAATAGAAAAAGTTCCATGTGGAACCTTCTGATTTTTTTATGTATTATTGTTTAGTCAAAAAACTTTGTTCCCCGTGGAACATATAAATTTAAAACATTGAATAAAGAAATAAATTTATATAAAAAACTAACTCCATATCTTAATTGTATAGATTATACAGTATCAAATGAAAGCTACGAGGTAATGTATAATGAAGAATATGATATGCTTGTTACATCTCCCTTACCAAAAGATTTACACAACTATTATAAAAGCGAAAATTACATTTCTCATACAGATGGTTCAAAAGGATTATTTGAAAAGCTTTACCAAGCTGTTAAAAAATATACTTTACAAAAAAAGGTTAATCTTCTAAACTCATTAAAAACTTCGGAAAAAAGTATTTTAGATATAGGTGCTGGCACCGGAGACTTTTTAAAAGCATGTAAAAATAATGGCTGGTTGGTAAGTGGAGTAGAACCTTCAGAAAATGCCAGAAACCTTGCAACAACAAAAGATATTTCTTTGTATAAAGATATAACTGAAATAAAGAATCAACAATTTGATGTTATTACACTTTGGCATGTTTTAGAACATGTTCCAAATCTTCAAGAATATATACATGTAATAAAAAGTTCATTAAAACCTAATGGGGTACTAATTGTTGCTGTTCCTAATCATAAAAGTTTTGATGCAAATTATTATAAAGAATATTGGGCTGCTTATGATGTACCAAGACATGTATGGCATTTTTCAAAAAATTCAATTCAAAAACTATTTAGTGAATTTCAAATGGGTATTGTAAAAATACTGCCTATGAAATTTGATTCGTTTTATGTTTCATTATTAAGTGAAAAATATAAAACAGGTAAAATGAACTTTATAAAGGCATTTTTTATAGGTCTTAAATCAAATTTAGCTGCCAAAAAAGAAAACAACTATTCATCACTTATCTATTTACTAAAAAATAGCTAAAATTAATTTTAAATAGGATTTATAATACTTTTATTTAAAAAACAAGGAAACACCTTAATAAAAAATAAAAACCTCTTAAAACGTAAATTTTAAGAGGTTTTTTAATAAATATTAAAAATACTTATTAATAAAATAATAAGTTTTATTTATTAAGTAAAAACATACCAAAAATGGTAATAATAAAGTAAACTGCCAAGGTCATAGCTCCGGCATAATCTTTTGCTAAACGTTGACCAATTAATAAAAATATTAATGTTAAGGCTGAAAGTTGCACTCCTAATAAAGCTAATTCTTTTGAACCAGTTGTAACAATATTAAAAATACCTATAAACATAAAAGCACCTGCAATAAGTTCTATCACTAAAATAACAGCCAATAATAAAGGCACCATATTTTTTAAAGGAGAATTTTTTAAATGATCCTTAATAAAAGATAAATTACCGTTCCAATCAGTTACTTTATCAATACCCGATTGTAAAAAGGTTACTACTAAAAAAAGTAGAATTAAAATTTCTGTAGCGTTGTTTTTAATGAGTTCCATATAATTGATTTTTAGCAAATATAAGTTATATTGAAAAAAATGTAACATTTATTAAAAATATCGACTTATAGGTATTAAATGTTATCTTTAACAAAAAAATTCAATCAAACTTAAAATCTTATTTGTTATGCCAATTTATTTTTATCCACTGCTATTTTTAGCTATTATAGTATTTTTTTCAGCTTTCTTTACTATTAAACAACAAACTGCAGGTATTATAGAGCGTTTTGGTAAGTTTCAAAGCATTCGTCATTCCGGATTACAATTGAAAATTCCGTTAGTTGATAGAATAGCCGGAAAATTAAGTCTTAAAATTCAACAATTAGATGTAATCGTAGAAACTAAAACTTTAGATGATGTTTTTGTTAAGTTAAAAGTATCAGTTCAGTATAAAGTAATTCGTGAAAAAGTTTATGATGCCTTCTATAAACTAGATTATCCACATGATCAGATAACTTCATATGTTTTTGATGTTGTGAGAGCAGAGGTTCCAAAAATGCGCTTAGATGACGTTTTTGTTAAGAAAGATGACATAGCAATTGCAGTAAAATCAGAATTAAATGATGCTATGATGGAATATGGATATGATATTATAAAAACATTAGTAACAGATATAGATCCGGATGCACAAGTTAAAGCAGCAATGAACAGAATTAATGCTGCTGAACGTGAAAAAGTAGCTGCTCAATATGAAGGAGATGCTCAACGTATTTTAATTGTTGAAAAAGCTAAAGCAGAGGCTGAAAGTAAACGTTTACAAGGACAAGGTATAGCAGACCAGCGAAGAGAAATTGCCAGAGGTTTAGAAGAATCTGTAGAAGTATTAAATAAAGTAGGTATTAACAGCCAGGAAGCTTCTGCTCTAATAGTTGTAACTCAGCATTACGACACTTTACAAGCCATTGGTGCAGATACCAACAGTAACTTAATATTATTACCAAACTCACCACAGGCAGGTAGTGATATGCTAAACAATATGGTTGCCAGTTTTACGGCCAGTAATCAAATAGGTGAGGCCATGAAAAACGCCAAAAAGAAAAATAACGAAGAAGACTAAAAACACCTAACGCTGAAATTACTTTCAGCGTTTTTAATTTAAAAAAATTACAAATATGTTAAAAACAACCACAAATACCGTAGAAGGAAGACCTGTTAAAGAATATTTAGGTATTGTTACAGGTGAAACAATTATAGGAGCTAACTTTATTAAGGATTTCTTTGCAGGAATAAGAGATATTGTAGGAGGAAGGTCCGGATCTTATGAAAAGGTCCTTAGAGAGGCTAAAAATAGTGCTATGGAAGAAATGGAACAACGTGCAAAACAAATGGGTGCAAATGCAATTGTTGGAATAGATTTAGATTACGAAACAGTGGGTCCAAATGGAGGGATGCTTATGGTTACAGCCTCAGGAACGGCAGTAACTATTTAAACTAAAAAAACCGTATCAAATTGATACGGTTTTTTTTTATTATTTATTTTCGTCTAATTTATCTTTTTCTTCATCGTCAGACTTCGTTGCATCTTTAAACTCTTTAATACCAGTTCCAAGTCCTCTCATTAATTCAGGTATTTTACGACCTCCAAACATTAATAAAACTAAGGCAACAATAATGGCAACTTGCCAAGGTCCTACGAATCCTAAAAAAATAGTAAGTAAATTCATTTTAAACTTAATTTATTGACAAAGATACAAAATTAACTTCTGTGTTCTATAACTCCACCTATTACTTTTTTATCTTTTAATACTTCAGGTTTTCCTTTATAAAAAATAGAACCTCCAAAAGATACTTTAGCATCTAACGTTTCACCAGCCTGCACCTCTGCTTTAGCTCCCGAGCCTGCTCTAACAATATTCATAGCTTCAACTTTTACATTGTAACCATGGTAATTAGCGCCTAAATCTACATCAACCGTTTGGTTTTTAGTAGTACCGGATAACTTAATAACAGCTCCTGATGTACTTTTAACTTTTAAATGTTTTACATCAACAACCATGTTAATAAAAGCACCCTCTTGGCCTTTAATTTCAACTGTCTGTTGGTTTAATTCTTTAGCTGTAATAACAGCACCTTCATTTGCATCAATAACCTCAAGGTCATTTGCATAAAATAAAGTAACTTTTGCTTTACCATCTGCAGTTGTTTCAGGAAAATTAAGAACTATTTTTAGTTTATCATTTTCTGATTTAAAACTTACTTTTTCAGATTTCTCTCCGGTAACAATGGCTTTAAATTCGTTAGATTTAACTAACTCAACATCAATTCCATTATATACTTTAAGTATTTTAAAACTTCCTAAATCTTTAGTTATTTTATTTTGAGAAAGTACGGCTGCACTCACAAAAAATAAACTTACAATAATTGATTTTTTCATTTTATTCATAATTTCAACTATTTTATAACTTACTATAAAATGTTAATTACACCACAGTAAGTCAATAATTGTACCATTACTATAAAGACAAATATTAAATTTTATTGTTACAATTTTAAAATTTAATGTGTAATTAACTCAAAATCTAGGTGTTTACGTTCTAAATCTGTATGTTTTACCTTAACAACAACTTCATCACCTAATTGTATTTTATTTTGAGTTGCTTGTCCTATGACAGCATATTGTTTTTCGTCAAAAATATAATAATCGTCTTTAATATCTTTAATACGAACCATACCTTCACATTTATTAGATACTATTTCAACATAAATTCCCCATTCGGTAACTCCCGAAACCACTCCGTCAAACTCTTCATTTTTATGATCTTGCATATACTTTACCTGCATATACTTTATAGAATCTCTTTCTGCTTTTGAAGCTAATTCTTCCATTTTAGAAGAATGTTTACAACGTTCTTCATAAACTTCGGCTTTAGGTGAAGTACCGCCATCTAAATAATGTTGTAACAAACGATGTGTCATTACGTCAGGATAACGACGAATAGGAGAAGTAAAATGTGAATAATAATCAAATGCTAATCCGTAGTGTCCAATATTCTGTGTGGTATATTCAGCTTTGCTCATAGATCTGATAGCTAATGTTTCAACCATATTAGCTTCGCCTTTTCCATGAACATCACTTAATAGCTTATTTAAACTTTGTGATATTTTTTCTCTGGTATCTGTATTAATTTTATATCCAAACTTACTCACAATGTTTTGTAAAGAAGCTAATTTTTCAGTGTCCGGTTCATCATGCACACGGTACACAAATGTTTTATTAGTAGGTCTTCCTTTAGAAAATCCTATAAATTCAGCAACTTTTCTGTTAGCTAACAACATAAACTCTTCAATAAGTTTGTTAGCATCTTTTGCTTCTTTAAAGAATACACCTATTGGATTGGCATTTTCATCTAAATTAAACTTAACTTCAACTTTATCAAATGAAATAGCTCCGTCTTTCATGCGTTTTTTACGAAGAATTTTAGCTAATTCATCTAATTTTAAAACGGCTTCAACAATAGCTTCATCAACCGTATAAGTTTCACCTGTTAACGAAATGTCAGCCGGTATTATACCTTCTTTTGTTTCAATAATAACTTGGGCTTCTTCATACGCAAATCGTTTATCAGAATACGTTACAGTTCTTCCGTACCATTGGTTAACAATTTGAGCTTTATTGTTAATTTCAAAAATAACTGAAAAAGTTAATTTTTCTTCATTGGGTCGTAATGAACATACTCCGTTAGATAACATTTCCGGAAGCATAGGTACTACTCTGTCTACTAAATAAACAGAAGTTGCTCTGTCATAAGCTTCATCATCTAACTTTGTTTTTGGTTGCACATAATGAGATACATCCGCAATGTGAATTCCTATTTCGTAATTACCATTTTCAAGTTTAGTAAAAGATAAAGCATCATCAAAATCTTTAGCGTCTTTAGGATCAATCGTAAAGGTTAAATCACCTCTCATATCTCTTCGATTGGCTATCTCTTCTTTTGTAATTTCTACCGGTAACTCACTAGCTTCCTCTTCTATTTCTTTAGGAAATTCATAGGGTAAACCATATTCTAATAAAATAGAGTGAATTTCAGTATCGTGTTCCCCTGGTTTCCCAAGAACTTGAGTAATTTTTCCAAACGGATTTTTTGAGTTTTCAGGCCAGTCTGTTATTTGAGCCAATACCTTATCACCATGTTCCGCACCGTTAATTTTACTTTTTGGAATAAAAATATCTGCATACATTTTATTGCTGTCAGGCAATACAAACCCAAAGTTTTTATTCATTTGTAAAACACCTACAAACTCTTTCTTGGCTCTTTCAATAACTTCAACAACATCTGCTTCAATTTTATTACTGCGGCGTTTTTTATACACATATGCCCTAACAGTATCATCATGTAATGCCTGCCCTAGATTAACAGATGGTACAAAAATGTCTTCATCAAAATCGTCACAAATAAAATACGCATTCCCATTAGTAGTAGCATCTAATTTACCTATGTGATATTTTCTATCTTCATTAATCTGATATTTTCCTCTATCAACTTCAACAATTTTTTGAGCAGCAGTTAACTCAACTAACCTCTGAATTATTTGAGTTTTTCCATCTGTATCGTTAATGTCTAATTTTGAAGCAATTTGTTTATAGTTGTAATGCTTACTACTATCTTGATTAAGAATTTTAAAAATTTTTCGGGTTAAGTCTTTAACAACTCTTCCCTTTTTTTTATAGATTTTTTTCTTTCTAGTCATTCATCTAACTTCTTATAAAATTTTCAGCAAAGTACAAATAAATTTATTGTATAAACTATTAAATAAGCGTTATCAATGCATTTTTGTATTTTACGCTTCTATTTATCATAAACTTATATATGGATAAAAACTGGTTTGTTATAGTGAATCCTAAGGCCGGAAATGGAAATTTTAATAAACAATGGGAAAAAATAAAACAACTTTTAAACACTTATGATCTTAACTACTTATATGCGTTAACTACACATCATAAACATGAAATAACCTTAGTACATAATGCTATTCAACAAGGTTATTCACATTTTATCTCGGTTGGTGGTGATGGTACATTGCATCATATAGTAAATGGTATTATGACTCAAAAAATAATACCCACACATCAAATTACCGTAGGTGTTATTCCTTTAGGAACCGGTAATGATTGGATTAAAACCTATAGTATAGAACAAAATATAGAGTTAGCAATTCAATTAATTAAAAATCAAAATACTATTTATCAAGATATTGGCTATTTAGAGCTAGAAAATACAACTACATATTTTAATAATGTTGCCGGTATTGGTTATGATGGCTACGTTGTTAACAAACTAAATAAATTAAAACGTTTTGGATCGATAGCCTATTTATTGAGTGGTATTTCAGGGCTTATTATGTATAAAAAATCAGAGTTTACTATTAAAGTTAACAATAAAACCATTAAAACAAAATGTTTAATGACATTGTTTGGTATATGTAAGTATTCTGCAGGAGGTATGCAACTTACTGATTATAAAAGCTCTGAAGATGGTTTATTTGACATTACTATTGCCAAAAACCTAAGTTTCAAAGATTTAATTTTTAATTTAAAAAAACTATATAACGGTTTAATAGTCAATCATAAAAAGGTAGAGACACTATTAGCTGACACATTGTTAATAACTCCGGAATTAAGTTCAGATAAAGTTTACATACAAGCTGATGGCGAATTAATAGGCCACGGGTCAGTAAAAGCAAGCATTCATAAAAGAGCTATTCAATTTATAATCAATACTTAATCTCTCTTAAAAATAGTTAAAAAAATCTTAATAAAACTGTAACGTTTCTTAAAATGCCTCGTCTATACTATATAAGGACGGCAAAATGAAAAACTTACGAAAAATAATAGCTCTTTTTCTATTAATATTTATTACAGGTATTATAGTTACCGTAGTAAGTATTAACGCTACCTTAAAAAAGCCTACTACTCAAAAAACATTACACTCTAAAGACAGTATTTACCTTCTTAAAAAGAGTATTTAATTACTATTAACTTTCTATTTTTAAAATATACCTTTTAGTAAAGGTGAGTTCTGCTTTATTCAAGTTAGTAAGCAAGTATTATCATACATTACCATTAAATAATAATTAAAAATAGTTGTTATTAACACTAGATATTATAATACTAATAGTTTTAAAAAATTTTAAAAAAGATATATATGTTATTATAGCTTGTGAATATGTGGAGTAAAAATGAGATTGAATGTTTGTTTTTATCACTTATTAAAAACAATTAACAAGTTATTATGTATTTAAAATCTTTAAAATCAAATCTAAAATGAGGTTATCAACAAAAGTTATAAACAGTAATTCACTTATTTTTATGAAATAAATTTTAGTTTCTAAGTGTAAATAAATTGTAAATTTTATGTTGATAAATGTTCATTAAAAACTCAAAAAAAAAGTTGCATAATTAAAGTCAAGTGTTGTATTGTAAAATTTTCGTAAAAAATCAAATATTTTTTTAAAAACATACTATGAGTTCTTAACAATTAAATAACAGTATGTAACTCTTTAAAAATTAATACTTTATTAAGTATTCAAAAAAAAGCATTGTTAATTACTGTTGATAACCGTTAATAACGCTATTTTTGTTGCTCACAACTAAATTAAAATCAACAAATTATGACAATAGCTATTGGTAACGATCATGCCGGAACTGAATACAAGTTTGAAATTATTAAACTTTTAGAAGAATTAGGGCATAAAGTGATCAATTTTGGTACAAATACTAATGATAGTATGGATTATCCGGATACCATTCATCCAACAGCAGAGGCTGTAGAAACAGGACAAGCAGATATGGGAATTATTTTATGTGGTAGTGGTAACGGTGCTCAAATGACAGCAAACAAACATCAAGGAATAAGAGCTGCTTTATGTTGGAATAATGAATTGGTGGAATTAACACGTCAACATAACGATGCTAATATTTTAACCATTCCTGCTCGATTTGTGTCTTTACAACAAGCTTTAGGTTTTGTAAAGATCTTTTTATCAACTGAGTTTGAAGGTGGGCGCCATCAAAATAGAGTACATAAAATAGCATGTGATTGTTAATGATATTTCAAGTAAAAAAATTTAATGAATTAGCTACTTCTGAATTATATGATATTCTTCAATTACGTTCAGAGGTTTTTGTTGTTGAACAAGATTGTGTTTACCAAGATTTAGATGGAAAAGATCAAAAGGCACTTCATGTAATAGGAAGTAAAGAAGGTAAAATAATTGCTTACACTCGTCTATTTGATGGGGGTCAATATTTTGATACTCCTAGTATTGGTAGAGTAGTTGTTGATGCAAATGAACGTAAATATGGGTATGGCCATGATTTAATAAAGGCGTCTATCAAAGCTATTTATGATGCTTATGAGAATAGAACCATTACTATATCGGCACAAACTTATTTAATAAAATTCTATAGTTCTCACGGTTTTGTAATCACCGGAGAAGAATATTTAGAGGATGGAATTCCTCATATAAGAATGATAAAACAACCGTAAAAAAAAAAAATGCTTACTGATTTCAGTAAGCATTTTTTTTAAAAGTATACTTTTAACTAAGATAATACTACCTCTTTATGATATTCAATAAGGTTATCTATAGGTTTTGCAATTATTCCGGTAACAGTTACTCCATTTTCCTGGGCCACTTCTTTTAATAAATCACCAAAATAATAAGCAATAGATCCAATAAAGTAAATTGGGGTATCTTTTGGTTTACCATAGTTTAAAACATGGTAGGTAAAAAAGGTATTAAATCCTTTTTTTACTAATTTCTTTATATAGCTGTTACTTTGATGATTAAACATAAATTTAGCATAAGAAGCTAAGTATTTATTAGGATTATCAACCTTATACAAATTATGTTTAATAACATCAGGAGTTAAATCAAATTCATCATTAAAAGCAGCTGCAATATCTGCGGGCATTTTGTTATAAAAATAATCTCTTAGTAAACGTTTACCAAAATAATTTCCGCTGGCTTCATCCATAATAATGTAACCTAAAGAGGGTGCAATACACTCAATAGTTTTACCATCATAAAAACAACTGTTAGCACCGGTACCTAAAATACACACAATAGCTTCTTGGTTTTTAGCAGAAGCATATACGGCACCTAAAATATCTTCTTCAACCACTATTTTAGTAGCGTTTGAAAAAAATGCCTGAAGAATACCTTTTAAAATTTTTATAGGAGTTGACGTACCTAAACCGGCACCGTAAAAATAGATTTCAGAAATAGAATCTTTATAAGTTTTTAATTCTTTAGAACTTTCCATTCTCGACTGTAGTTCCAAAGATGAAACAACATTTGGATTTAAGCCTAAAGTATTAGCTCTAAAAATTTCATTTTTATTATTATCTATAGCAACCCAATCTACTTTTGTTGAGCCACCGTCTGCTACTAAAATCATTGTTTAAATTTTTTCAAATATAAAAATATGTTTAGAAAAAAGTTAATTTTTTATATACAGATACTAATATAGTTAGTTGTAAATAAAGCAATTTTTAATGATTGTAAATTTATTGATTTTCATTTTAGTAAATAGTATAAAACTTAATAGGTAATATTTAAAAAACTACTAATAATTTTATAACTTAGCAGTTCTTATTTTTTAAAATTTTTTAGCAGATTTTATGGCAGTAGATAAAGATAAAGAAGCGAAACTAAAAGCGCTACAACTTACACTAGATAAATTAGATAAAACCTATGGAAAAGGAACTGTAATGAAATTAGGTGATAGTCAAGTAGAAGATATTGACGCTATATCATCAGGTTCATTAGGGTTAGATTTAGCTTTAGGAGTTGGAGGATACCCAAGAGGTAGAATTATAGAAATATACGGACCGGAATCATCAGGTAAAACCACCTTAACTATACATGCAATTGCTGAGGCTCAAAAAGCCGGAGGTATTGCTGCGTTTATTGATGCAGAACACGCTTTTGATCGTTTTTATGCTGAAAGTTTAGGAGTTGATGTTGATAATTTAATTATCTCTCAACCGGATCACGGAGAGCAAGCATTAGAAATTGCAGATAACTTAATTCGTTCAGGTGCTATTGATATTGTAGTAATTGACTCGGTTGCGGCATTAACACCAAAATCAGAAATTGAAGGTGAAATGGGAGACTCTAAAATGGGACTTCACGCACGTTTAATGTCACAAGCACTACGTAAATTAACTGCTACCATAAGTAAAACCAATTGTACGGTTATTTTTATTAACCAGTTACGTGAAAAAATTGGAGTTATGTTTGGAAACCCTGAAACAACTACCGGGGGTAATGCATTAAAATTCTATGCATCTGTACGTTTAGACATTCGTAGAAAATCGCAAATAAAAGATGGGGAGCGTGTTGTTGGTAACAGTACTAAAGTAAAGATTGTTAAAAATAAAGTAGCTCCTCCGTTTCAACAAGCAGAATTTGATATTATGTATGGTGAAGGAATATCTAAAGTAGGTGAAATTATTGATATAGGTGTTGAGTACGGAATTGTAAAGAAAAGTGGTTCTTGGTTTAGTTATGGTGATACTAAACTAGGACAAGGTAGAGATGCCGTTAAAGGAGTTATTAAAGATAACCCTGAATTAATGGAAGAGCTTGAGAATAAAATTAAAGAAGCTATAGAAAATCAAGAATAAGATTATTATTTAAATTAGAAGTTTCAACTATTACTATGAAAAGCTGTTCCTAATAAGAACAGCTTTTTTTTATCAAACCAATAAGTATGATACAAATTTCAGAGTATTTACAACTACAGCAAATCACTATAAATCACGAAAAAGAATTATTCAAGTTAATGAGTGAGGTATATCCTGCGGCGTATAAACATTTTTGGAAAGATGAAGGACAATGGTATCTTCGAGCCCAATATTCAAAAACGAATATTGAAAAAGAACTTGCTCAGGAACAAGCTGACTACTATTTTATAGTATGGAAAGGAGAAAAAGTAGGAAATTTCAGAATTCTTTGGGATACTGAACTAGAAGGATTTTCAGGTTGTAAACAAGTAAAATTACACCGTATTTATTTACATTCAAAAACACAAGGTAAAGGAATAGGAAAGCAATTATTAACCTGGTTAGAAAATGAAGCAATAAAAAAACAATATGAATTGATTTGGTTAGATGCTATGGATGAACAACCACAAGCTTTTACATTTTATAAAAAAATGGGCTACCAATACCATTCACATTGTTTCTTAGATTTTGAATTATTGCATACCAAAGTACGTAAAATGAGTCAGGTATATAAAAAACTAGTTTAAACACCGGTGCTACCAAAACCGCCGGCACCTCTTTCAGTTTCATTTAAAACTTCAACCTCTTGCCATTGTACACGTTCGTGTTTAGCAATTACCAGTTGGGCTATACGCTCACCGTCATTAATAACAAAATCTTCATTAGATAAGTTTATTAAAATAACACCTATTTCACCTCTGTAATCAGCGTCTACAGTACCCGGAGCATTTAATACGGTAATTCCTTTTTTTGCAGCCAATCCGCTTCTTGGACGTACTTGAGCTTCATACCCTACAGGAAGTGCTATAAACAATCCTGTTTTTACTATCGTTCTTTCTAAAGGTTTTAAAGTAATAGGATTTTCAATATTGGCACGTATATCCATTCCTGCAGAACCTTCAGTTTCATAAGCAGGTATTGCGTGTTTAGATGTATTAATAATTTGTACGTTCATAGAATAAATATGTTTTCGGCATCAAAAATACATGAATTTTTTCATTTGAAAATCTACATAAACTAAACGAAAAATTATACATAGTAACAAAGTGATTACTAATGAGAACGTAAATTTTACCGAAAGAAAATATAAACTTTAGCTTTTACCAAAAAAATATAATAACCTTAAGTTTTAGATTGTAGTTTATAGATTTATTAATTTCGCAACATAAAACAAACTACTGAATGAAAGACACTAAAAAAATAGCCGTACTAGGAGGCGGAAGTTGGGCAACTGCTATTGTTAAAATGCTTTCTGAAAATCTTGAAACGATAGGGTGGTATATGCGCAGTGTGTATTCAATTGAGCATATAAAAAGAAACAAACACAACCCTAGTTATTTAAGTTCAGCAGAGTTACATCCGGAGCAATTAGATTTGTCTAATGACATGAATTATATAGTTGAAAATTATGAAATTTTAATTTTTGCTATTCCTTCAGCTTTTTTAAAAACAGAACTTAATAAACTAACGGTTTCACTAGAAGATAAAATAATTTTTTCTGCAATTAAAGGAATTATTCCGGAGTCAGGATTAATTGTAGGCGAGCATTTTCATAAAATTCATAACGTACCTATTGAAAATATAGGAGTAATTTCCGGGCCATGTCATGCAGAAGAAGTTGCTATGGAACGTTTATCATATTTAACATTAGCATGTCAAGATCAAAAAAAGGCAAAAGAACTAAGTAAATATATAGCCGGGCGTTATATAAAAACAAAAATTTCTGATGATATAATTGGTACCGAATATGCTGCCATGTTAAAAAATATTTACGCAATTGCTGCGGGAATTGCACATGGATTAGGATATGGTGATAACTTTCAATCGGTTTTAATGAGTAATGCCATTAGAGAAATGAAACGTTTTATTAAAAAAGTACATAGAATGAAACGTAATATTAATAACTCAGCTTACTTAGGTGATTTGTTAGTAACCGGATATTCTGTTTTTAGTAGAAACAGAATGTTTGGAAATATGATTGGTAAAGGGTACACAGTAAAATCGGCCATGTTAGAAATGAGTATGGTTGCTGAAGGATATTATGCTACTAAAAGCGCTTATAAAATAAAACAGGAAAATGGTGCTAAAACGCCTATTATTGATGCAGTTTTTAATGTTTTATATGATAAAAAAGAAGCGAAAGATGAGTTTAAAAAGTTAACAAATAGATTAGATTAGTTGTTTGCATTTGTACAAATAACTCTTCTTAAAAAATAAGAAGTCCCCATCAATCGCTTCTAATAGAATATGTTGTGTGTTGGTTTTGTATACAAGATACAATATTCTGGCAAATTTAGGCTAAAAATCTGATTTACAAATTTTTTTGTAAAATATCTTATTTTAAAAATAAAAGTATATTTTTACATTAGTACAAGTATTTATTACTTTTAGTTTAAAATTTAACAAAAATGAAAACAATTCAAGAAGCTGTTGAGATAACTATCAGAAAAACACCGTTTATAGAAGAGGCTTTGAATGAGAAGCTTATTAATGTGTCATCTTTAGCCAGAGAAATATTACCTGACGTTTCTAAGTTATTAAAAAAAGAAGTAAAAGTTGGAGCAGTTATGATGGCTATTAACAGATTATCTCCGGTAAATGAATTGAGAATCAGAAAAAATATTAAAAAACTGGCGCTAGATTTAGGTGATGTAATTGTACGCTCTGATTTATGTGATTTTACTTTTAAAAACACACCTTCATTACTTAAAGAAATTGCTAGAATTTTAAGTAAATCTGCCGATAGTAATGATTACTTTCTAACCGTTTCACAAGGAATTTTTGAAACCAATATAGTAACCAGTAAAAATTTACAGCCCTATGTAGAAGACATTTTTAAAAGTGAAATACTTATTAACAATGTAAATGATTTGGCATCTATTACTATTAAGTTACCAAAAGAAAACCTGGAGCAATCCGGTGTTTATTATTTTATTTTAAAGCAATTTGCCTGGGCAAATATTGCTGTACAGGAAGTTATTTCAACAACTCATGAAATGACCATTGTTGTAAAAGAAAAAGATGTAAACGAAACCTTTGCTATTTTAATGGATTTAAAATTGAATTAGACACTACATAATGGAAAAAAAAGACCCCTATGCCTCCTTACGAATAAGAGAATTTAATATTTTTCTTTTAGTTAGATTTTTATTAGTTTTTGCATGGTCTATGCAATTCATAATTATTGAATGGCAAGTATATTCAATAACTAAAGATCCGTGGAGTTTAGGATTAATAGGTGCTTTTGAGTTTATTCCGGCATTTTCTATGGCCTTATTTGCCGGACATATTGTTGATCAAAGAGAAAAACGAAATTTACTGGCTCTATGTATCGCCTTATTTTCATTAATTAGCTTTGGTCTTTTCTTTTTAACACAACCGGATTTTGTAAAAGAAGGGCATTCAAAAACTGTGTTATATGCAATGTATGCTCTGGTATTTTTCGGAGGCCTTTTACGTTCATTTTTTGGCCCAACCATTTTTTCGTTGGTAGCGTTAATAGTTCCCAAAAAATTATATCCAAATGCTGCAACATGGAGTAGTACTACTTGGCAAATTGCCGGAGTATTAGGTCCTGCTTTTGCCGGATATTCTATTTCACTTATTGGAGTTAGCAGTTCGTTATCTATAGTATTCGGTTTGGTAGTGTTTTCATTTTTAATGATGTTTTTTATCAAGAAAAAACCTATACTAAACACCAAAAAAGGAGAACCTATATCAAAAAGTTTGGTAGAGGGTATTTCATTTGTATTTAAAACAAAATCAATACTAGGTGCTATTACCTTAGATATGATTTCGGTACTTTTTGGAGGTGCTATAGCGTTACTACCTGTTTTTGCACAAGATATTTTAAAAGTAGGAGCAGAAGGTTTTGGCGCTTTACGAGCTGCACCGGCCATAGGAGCCTTTTTAACCATGCTAATAACTGCTTATATACCCATAAGTAAAAATGCAGGAATGAAATTGCTAATGGCAATTTTTGGCTTTGGTATTTGTATTATAGTTTTCGGACTATCAACTTCATTCATCATATCTTTAATAGCTTTATTTTTCAGCGGAGTAACCGATGGTGTTTCCATGGTTATCAGGCAAACCATTTTACAACTTAAAACTCCGGATCATATGAGAGGTAGAGTAGCAGCAGTAAATTCTATGTTTGTGGGTTCTTCTAACGAATTAGGAGCCTTAGAAAGTGGTTTAACCGCCAAATTAATGGGAACTGTAACTGCCGTTGTTTTTGGAGGTACTATGACATTAATAACAGTTATGACTACCGGAATTTTAAATCCTACATTACGAAAGTTAGATTTAACTAAGGATTTAGAAGAACATGAAAAAGCTGAGTAAAAACTTTAATTCATTTGTACACCGCACGTAAAACTTTTTAAAAACAGTGTACAGTAGGTGTACACCCAAAAAAAATAAATTTTAAAACGGTGTACAGTATCTGTACACCAAAAATATTTTTTCTATTCTTCGGTGTACAAGAATGCTTTTTATGAAGTGATAATTTAAACTTTTTTCAGTATTAAAAAGTCTTAAAAGATGGTTTGATTCTGGAATGAATCAGATGTGATATTGAAAAGTAAAGATAAATTACATTCTATATATGTTTTAGGAGGAATAGCTCATAATCTTAAACGTACTCCGATAATTAGTGTGTCAAATAGCTAAAAATTAAGTAAAATAGAGAGGAAAACGTTCAAGAAAGGAAAATAGCTCCAATAAAAATTATCAAATCCTTCAAAATTTAAAAACAGAGAATTAAAAATAAAATTTAAAAGCCTATTCTCAAAGGCCTATGAAGTTTAAAAGACATGCTATAGTATTTTTGGCTGTGTTTTCATTACACTTAAAGCTTAGTGTTATACTATTTTTCATGATGAGACATTTTTATCAAAAAACCTAGATCTTCTAAAAGGCATAGGTTTTTTGATAGTTTTGTTGTATGTTTACACCGAAAAAGATTACTAGAAAATATACCTCTTTATACTAAAAAATAACAAACACTCATAGTCAGATTTACTATGTTTGTTTATAAGTTATTCTCATTAAAATACAAAAAAATTAAGGTAAAGGGGTGTTTCTCTAAAAAAGAAAATTCCAAAACTAAAAAAATATGCTAAAACAACTATTTCCAAAAGAAATTATCGAAAACACAGTAGAAGTACACCAATTTAAACACAGCAGAAAAACGAGTATTATTTATACTATCATCTTAATGAGTCTGTTAATAGGACTTATTTCTCTTACTTTCATTAAAATCACGGTTTCTGAAACATCGCAAGGAATGCTTCGGTCTGAAAGTGATCGAATATGGGTTCAAAACTTAACGAGTAGAGAAATTATATATAAAAATTTGAATAATAACGCTCTTGTTAAAAAAGGAGATACATTGTTGGTGTTAAGTAATAAAACAAACATTCAGGAAAAGGCGAATATTGAAACACAGATTATTGAGCAAAAATAATTTATTCTAGACTTAAAACAATTAAGCATCTTAAATAGAGTACCCAAGCTTGTTAGCTTAAAATACGAACAAGAGGCTTTTGTTCCAGCGGGTACAAAACTAACGGAAATTTCTCCAAACACGGAAATTATAGCCGAATGCTACGTTTCTCCTGAAACTATTGGTTTATTAAAAAAAGAAAATAAGGTTAGTTTTCAAGTTTCTTCATTTAATTATAATCAGTGGGGATTAGCTACTGGAACTATTAAAGAAATTGGGAACGATATACAATGGATTGACAAACAACCTGTATTCCGTGTACTTTGCTCATTAGATAAGGATTACCTTAGTTTAAAAAATGGATTCAGGGGATATTTTAAAAAAGGAATGACCGTTCAGGCTCGATTTGATATAGCCAAACGCTCATTATTTGATTTATTATACGACAAAGTGGATGATTGGCTAAACCCCAATATCGCTCAAACGCCACAATAGAAAATAGGCTTATCAAAAGATAAAACATAAAATTACCATGAAAAATTTAAAAAACCTAGAACGCTTACAGCAAGTACATAACCTAATTCAACAGGAAAAAACTGGAACACCGAAAGAACTCGCTTCTCTATTAAATATCAGTGAACGTTCAGTGCATTTACTTCTGGAACAACTGAAAGATTACAATGCAAATATTTGTTATAGTCGAAGTAGAAAAACTTATCATTATTGTAACGATTTTGACTTTAAAGTATCTATTTCGGTTAGTGTGTTAACAGGAAATGAAGTTACTCAAATTTTTGGAGGAAGCTACTTTTTACCAACAAATATGAACCTTGCAAGTTAATTGCAGTGAACACGATTATGTTTGCATTATCAAATCATAAATAGGTGCACATAATTTGGACTTGATGTCGATACTGATTTTTTACAATTCTTGCATGGAATAAATAAAATCGTATCAAAAAGAAAAAGTTTAATTAAAAAATTTTTAAAAATGAAAAATTTAGAAAATTTTGGGGTTCAGGAATTAGAATCTAAAGAAATTATGAATATTGAAGGAGGTAATGGCGATGATAACTACAATCAAGTTTTGGGTGTCCTATTATGGCCTTTTTATCAGATAGGTTATGTATTAGGTAGAATTTAAAAAACAAAAAAAGATGAATTTAAAATCGTTTGGTGTAGAAGAATTATCAGAGAAAAAATCGAAAAACATAAATGGAGGTTTATTTCCTGTAATAATCGGTAGAATTACATTATCAGTCTCTTTAGACTATTCAGACGGACGAAGAGATAAAAACTCTGAATGCACTTGCTAATATAGTTAATTAAAGTTGTTAAGTTGATATTTAAATAATAACAAAAAATTTAATAATATTTTTTTCGAATTTCAGCTTAACAACTTTAAATAAATTATTAGGTTTGTAACCTAATAAAAAAACAAAAATGAAGAAAGATATATTACAAGTGTTCGCTATATTGATACTTATTTCAATTTATGTAGGTTATTCAGATGGTAGAACAGATAAGAACGATAAAAATAAAGTTAACAAAAAGTGTAATCGACACTATTGCGAAAAGGATAAAAACTCACTACATCAAAATTTAGATATAAAAGAGAGTGTAAATTGATAACACCCTTGTCCTAAATTTTTGAAATATGAAAAAAAATAATAAGTATTACTTTTTAGTAATTGGTTTGGCTATTCTACTTTTACTAATAATTATTGCCTTTGAAAAGGGAGAGGAAATTGGGAAAATTCTAGCAAGTTAAAAAAGAGTTTACTGTTTTTTTTTTAATTGTTAAAATTCTTATAATAAGCCATTACGTTTAAAGGCTTGATTAAAACTTTAAGTTGATTTCAAATCAGTTATTGTTTCTCTACGATTTATCATAATAACATTTTAACTATACTGAATCTATTTTCAGCATTACTTTCCACAATGGATTTTATATCAGATTTTAAAATAAATTCAAGGTAATACCATCAAAATATAATTTGTAATAATCAAATAGCACAAGTTTTAAAAAAACGAGGTCTCAATACACTCCTAACATTTAGTTTATTTTTCTGTTCGTTGCAAAAGAATTGCAGTCTACATCAATTAATTTGCAAAAAACATTTAGAAAAAGGAATGGCTAAAATTACCATAAAACAACACGATATTACTGACTGTGGCGCTGCATGTTTGGCTTCTATAGCTGCTCATTATAAATTACAATTACCCATTGCTCGTATTCGACAATATGCAAGCACAGACAAAAAAGGAACTAACGTACTTGGTCTTATCGAAGCTGCCGAAAAATTAGGATTTCAAGCGAAGGGAGTTCGAGGGGAACAAGATAGTTTATTTAAAATTCCAAAACCTGCTATAGCTCATATAATTGTCAAAGAAAAACTACAACACTATGTTGTTATTTATGAAGTTACCAAGGAATATATAAAAATTATGGATCCAGGTGATGGTAAATTTCACAAGAAAACACATGACGAGTTTTTAAAGGAGTGGACTGGTGTTTTGGTTTTATTATTGCCACAAGAAGATTTTGCTCCGCGAAACGAAAAAGTATCCGTTCTAAAGCGTTTTTAGTTCTTATTAAAGCCACATAAATCGGTTATTCTTCAAGCTTTTATTGGAGCTATTATTTACACACTTTTAGGTTTTTCCACTTCCATTTATATTCAAAAAATTACGGATTACGTACTAGTTGGAGCTAATACTAAACTATTAAATTTACTAAGTGTTATTATGCTAGTGCTAATAGCCTTACAGATTATCATTGGTGTCTTTAAAGATATTTTTTTAATCAAAACAGGACAACAAATTGATGCTCGCCTAATTTTAGGTTATTATAAGCATTTATTAAAACTCCCACAACAATTTTTTGACACTATGCGTGTTGGAGAAATTATTTCCAGAATTAATGATGCTGTTAAAATCAGAACTTTTATAAATGAAGTTTCGTTGACATTAACCGTAAACGTTTTAATTCTATTTTTCTCTTTTGGATTAATGTTTATGTATTATTGGAAGCTAGCTTTTATTATGCTTACTGTAGTTCCTTTTTACTTTTTAGTATACTTTGCTATCAATAAACTAAACAAAAAAACAGAGCGAAAAATCATGGAATCTTCTGCTGACCTTGAAAGTCAGTTAGTCGAATCTCTAAATTCCGTAGGAACCATAAAACGTTTCGGCTTAGAAGACTTTGCCAACATTAAAACAGAAACTCGTTTTATTAATCTATTACAAATAGGATATAAATCGGCTTTGAATTCCATTTTCTCCGGAACTTCAACTAAGTTAATTGCCCAAGTTTTTACGGTGGTTTTACTATGGAGTGGTTCTTATTTCGTAATCGACAGACAAATTACAGCAGGTGAATTAATGTCTTTTTATGCAATTATCGGGTATTTTACTAATCCGGTGGCAAGTTTAATTGGTGCTAATAAACAGATTCAAAATGCTCTAATAGCCGCAGACAGACTGTTCGAAATCATGGATTTGGAAAGAGAAGAGAATGAGCGAAAAATGAAGTTGACCAAAGATAAAATTGGAGATATTAAGTTAGAAAATGTTGCATTTCGTTATGGAAGTCGAGTACAAGTTTTTAACGATTTTAATTTAACCTTGAAAAAAGGACAAATAACAGCCATTGTAGGTGAAAGCGGCTCTGGAAAATCTACTTTAATATCATTACTACAAAATTTATATCCAATCCAAAAAGGACAAATAAAAATTGGAAAGATTGATGTTAAATATATTCAAAACGAAAGCTTAAGAAGTATGGTAAGTGTGGTACCACAGCAAATTGATTTATTTTCAGGAAATGTTATCGACAACATTGCAGTGGGTGATTTTAATCCCGATATGGATTTAATCATTGAAATATGCAACTCCATTGGAATCTTACAATTCATAGAAGAACTCCCTAATGGCTTCAATACCTATTTAGGAGAAAACGGAGCTTCTCTTTCAGGTGGGCAAAAACAGCGGATTGCAATTGCCAGAGCCTTGTATAAAAAACCGGAGGTTTTGGTTCTAGATGAAGCTACTTCTTCTTTAGACTCTGCTTCAGAAAATTATATTCAAAAAGCTGTTGAAAGATTGCGTAAAGAGAATAAGACTATTGTTATTATTGCCCACCGATTAAGTACAGTTATAAATGCTGATGAAATAGTAGTTTTACAAAGAGGAAAGGTTTTAGAGAAAGGAAACCACAAGGAATTATATAATTCTAAAGGAAATTACTATGATTTATGGCAACAACAAATGCCTAAAATTGATTTTTGAAAACAAATCCCATAAAACCACACCACAACTTACAGAAATATTTAACGAATGTTTGGTTCCTAATTGAGGAATTTCAATACACAAATCTGAAGCTGAAACCACAGCTTGCTGAACACCTTTTACTTCATTCCCAAAAATTATGGCATATTTTTGTCCGTTTTTAGGCGTAAAATCATTCAACATGGTACTATTTTCAGCCTGTTCAATGCTAGCTACAATAGTTCCTTCATTTTTTAATTGTTCAACCAGTTGAAGAGTATTTTCAGCATACTCCCAGTCAACCGATTCAGTTGAACCCAAAGCAGTTTTATGAATTTCTTTGTTAGGAGGCGTTGCCGTAATACCGCACAAATAAATTTTTTCAATCAAAAAAGCATCAGAAGTTCTAAAAACAGAACCAATATTATTTAAACTTCTAATATTATCTAGAATAACAATTATTGGAGTTTTTGAAGTTTGCTTAAATTCTTCTACACTTAACCTACCTAACTCACTATTTTTAAGTTTCCTCATTTACTTCTTTTTTTGATTAAAAAGAGTTGGTTTTAACATAAAAGCAGTTCCTAAAAACCAACAACTAGTCACTTTTTTCTATCTTCGCAAAACTAACTGAAAAAATCCATAAACTTGGCAAAAACAAAGGCAAAAAAGGTAACACCATTAATGCAACAGTATAACGGTATTAAAGCTAAATACCCGGATGCCATGTTATTATTCAGGGTAGGTGATTTTTATGAAACTTTTGGTAATGATGCTATAAAAGCTTCAGAAATATTAGGAATTATTTTAACCAAAAGAGGTAACGGAAGTGAGAGTGAAACCGCTTTGGCAGGTTTTCCGCATCACTCATTAAACACCTATTTACCTAAATTGGTAAAAGCCGGATTACGAGTGGCTATTTGTGATCAGTTAGAAGATCCGAAAATGACTAAAACAATAGTGAAACGTGGAGTAACTGAGCTGGTTACACCGGGAGTAGCTTTGAATGATGATATTTTACAATCTAAATCCAATAACTTTTTAGCGGCAGTTCATTTTGGAAAAAAACAAGTAGGAATTTCATTTTTAGACGTTTCTACCGGAGAGTTTTTAATAGCTCAAGGAAATGAAGAGTATATAGATAAACTGCTACAAAATTTTTCACCTAGTGAAGTATTGGTTCAAAAACAATTTAAGCAACGTTTTTTAGAATTATTCACAAACCAATTTCATACTTTTTACCTAGAAGATTGGGTATTTCAGAAAGATTATGGTTTTGAAACACTTATTAATCATTTTAAGGTAGCTAACTTAAAAGGCTTTGGGGTTGAAGAATTAGAACAAGGTATTGTTGCCGGTGGTGCGGCTATGTATTACCTGTCCGAAACTCAACATAATAAAATAGAGCACATACAATCTATTAGCAGAATAGCTGAAGATAACTATGTTTGGATGGATCGATTTACCATTCGTAACTTGGAATTGTACGGAGGAAATTCTGTCAATTCAGTTTCTCTATTAAATGTTATCGATAAAACAATTTCTCCTATGGGAGGTAGATTGTTAAAACGTTGGTTAGCATTACCACTTAAAGATTTAGACGCCATAAAACAACGTCATGAGTTAGTAAAATTTTTAATAGATAATGATGATTTTTTAGCTACAGTAACCTATCAGCTAAAACAAATTTCAGATATTGAACGCTTAATATCAAAAGTAGCTACCGGAAAAGTATCGCCTCGTGAAGTAGTATTACTTAAAAACTCATTAAAAGCTATTTTACCAATTAAAGAAGCCTCTTTAACTAGTAAAAATGCCTCTGTAAAATTAATAGGAAATCGATTAAACGATTGTAAAGAACTTATTGAAAAGATTACAACAACGGTTTATGAAGATGCCCCGGTAAATATTAACAAAGGAAATGCAATTGCTAACGGAGTTTCTGAAGAACTGGATGAGTTACGAAACATTGCAAACTCAGGAAAAGAATACTTAGATAATATAGTAGCCAGGGAAAGTGAACGAACCGGAATACCTAGTTTAAAAATTGCTTTTAACAATGTTTTTGGTTATTACATTGAAGTTAGAAATACTCATAAAAATAAAGTACCTGAAAATTGGATTAGAAAACAAACGCTGGTTAATGCTGAACGTTATATTACGGAAGAGCTTAAAGAGTATGAAACCAAAATTTTAGGAGCTGAAGATAAAATACAGCAAATAGAAACAGAAATTTTTGCTGAGTTAGTCAACTATATTATACAGTATGTACAACCAGTACAACAAAATGCACAGCTAATTGCACAGCTCGATTGTTTACTTTCATTTGCCACGTTAGCTGTTGAAAATAATTATGTACGACCAGTTGTTGATAAATCAACAGATATAGAAATAAAAAACGGTCGACACCCGGTGATTGAAAAACAACTGCCAATTAGTGAAGAATACATTGCTAATGACGTAGTTTTAAACAGAGAACAACAACAAATTATTATGATTACCGGTCCTAATATGTCCGGTAAATCAGCCATATTACGTCAAACAGCTTTAATTGTGCTGTTAGCTCAAATAGGAAGTTACGTACCAGCACAAAATGCCAGAATTGGTATGGTAGATAAAATATTTACCAGAGTAGGTGCCAGTGATAATATTTCTATGGGAGAATCTACCTTTATGGTAGAAATGAATGAAACGGCTTCTATTTTAAATAATATATCAGAAAGAAGCTTAGTATTATTAGATGAAATAGGAAGAGGAACCTCTACTTATGATGGTATTTCAATAGCATGGGCCATAGCAGAATATTTGCATGAACACCCAACCAAAGCAAAAACATTATTTGCTACACATTACCATGAATTGAATGAAATGACTACTACTTTTGAACGTATTAAAAACTTTAATGTATCTATTAAAGAATTAGAAGATAGTATTATATTTTTAAGAAAATTAGTCTCAGGAGGAAGTAATCACAGTTTTGGAATACATGTAGCCAAGCTTGCCGGAATGCCCGGTATGGTTATTAACAGGGCAAACAAAATTCTAAAACAGTTAGAAGAAAATCATTCACACAAAGAAGTAAAAGATACACTTAAAAATGTACAAAATGAAGAAATGCAATTAAGCTTTTTTCAATTAGATGACCCGTTATTAGAAGATTTAAGAGAAGAAATATTAGATACCAATATAGATACCCTAACACCTATTGAAGCCTTAATGAAATTGAATGAAATTAAGCGAATGCTAATGAAAAAATAATTCTATTTTAGGATTAAATATAAATATGTAAACTTTTTTAGGACGAGACATCCTGATCACGTCAGCACGGTTTCGGGTCTCGACTGCGCTCGACGTGACACCATTAGTAATACTAAGAAAATTTTTGTCATGTGCTAAATTCTATTTTACATCATCTTTAGTGTGTAAAACACCATCTTTACCCAAAGAAATCAATAAAAAACGATCATTATTAATCTTTTTGTAATAAAAAGGAGCACCCCAATTATTGGTGGTTAAGTTTTTATATAAAGGATTATTTCTGATAATTCCCTCCAATTTTTCCGGATATTGACCGGAAACAGATTTTTCTTTTTCCAGTAAAGTTGAAATTAACTTTATTTTTTCTGAATCCTTATTTTTTGAGGTTGATTTGTGTATAAAATGAAAAGCAAAACTCATAAATAAAACACTACTTACAGCTAGTATAATTACCCTTGTATAAGGAGAAATCATTCTTTTTTTAGGCAGGTTATGCTCTTTTTCATAAGCACGTATTTTTCTTTTTTTATTAAGAAATGAACGTTGCTGAACTTCTAAAATAAGCTCAGAAATACACCCAATTAAATCTATCATATCCTATTATTTAGGTATCAAAAATCATTATCATCAAAACTACAAAAACAACAGTGATAATTACTACTTTTGATTATAGTATGAATCAAGATATCAGCTTTAAACGAATCAATAAATTAGCCATTCCGGCGTTAATAGCAGGAGTAGCAGAGCCGTTACTATCTACTACAGATTTAGCCATAGTAGGTAATATAAATACCAATGCTACAGAAAGTATTGCAGCCATAGGAGTAGTAGGTGCTTTTTTATCCATGCTTATTTGGGTATTTGGGCAAACACGAAGTGCTATTTCTTCCATAGTATCTCAATATTTAGGAGCTGATAAATTAGATGAAATTAAAGAATTACCGGCACAGGCTATAGCCTTGGTGTTAGCACTTAGTTTTTTAATCTTAGGAATTAGCTATCCGTTTGCTAAAGAAATTTTTCAATTTTACAATGCCTCAGGAACCATTTTAGATTTTTCCATTGAATATTATAAAATCAGAGTATTTGGTTTTCCTTTAACCTTATTGGTAATTGCTGTTTTTGGTGTTTTTAGAGGGTTACAAAACACATTTTATCCAATGGTGATAGCCATAGCCGGTACTCTTATCAATATTGTTTTAGATATTATTTTAGTATATGGGGTAGAAGGATTTATTGCTCCTATGAATATTCAGGGTGCAGCTTATGCCAGTGTTATCGCTCAATTAGTAATGGCTATTATGGCCGTATATTTACTATTAACAAAAACACCGGTTAAACTACAATTTACGTTACCCTTTCATAAAGAAATAGCCAAATTTATGGCTATGGTTGTAAACCTTTTTATTAGAACTATTGCACTTAATATAGCTCTGTATTTTGGTACCTCGTATGCTACAGCCTACGGAAAAGAATACATAGCCGCTTATACCATTGGTTTAAACCTATGGTTAATGGGAGCTTTTATGATTGATGGCTACTCAAGTGCAGGAAATATTTTATCCGGTAAACTTTTAGGAGCCAAAGCCTACAAAACACTATTAGAATTAGGAAGAAAGCTAATTATTTACGGGCTAATTTTTGGTGCTGCTTTATCTTTAATAGGTTTTGTATTTTATGACTTTATAGGACGAATATTTACACAAGAAAGAGAGGTTTTAGAGCCATTTTATCAAAGTTTTTGGATTATTTTATTGATGCAACCCATTTGCTCCGTTGCATTTATTTATGACGGCATGTTTAAAGGTTTGGGAGCAACCCATTACTTGCGAAACATTCTACTCTTAGCAACCACTTTTGTATTTATTCCTATCCTGTTGATTTTTGACTATTTTGATTATAAACTGTATGCTATATGGATAGCATTTTATGGTTGGATAATAGCACGTAGTATTCCTCTTATTTTTATTTTCAGAAATAAATTTATACCCCTTTCTAAGGAAAACTAAAACCGTTTAAAATCCGTATTTTTGATAAAAATTTTATAAGAAATGGGAACAACACGACCTAACGGAAGCCTATATACTAAGATTGAAAATAAAATAGCAACTATTGAATTCGGACATCCGGCAAGTAATTCTTTTCCAAGTGAATTATTAGAAAGATTAGCTAACGAATTTCATATCTTGTCAACTAATGATGAGGTAGCAATTATTGTGTTAAAATCTGAAAAAGAAAAAGCATTTTGTGCAGGAGCATCTTTTGATGAGTTAATAGCTATTGATGCTTTTGAAGAAGGAAAAAAATTCTTTTCAGGTTTTGCCAATGTAATTAATGCAATGCGTAAATGTTCTAAATTAATTATAGGACGAGTACAAGGTAAAACCGTAGGCGGTGGAGTAGGTTTAGCAGCAGCATGTGATTATGTATTAGCAACAGAACAAGCAGCTATAAAATTGTCGGAATTTACAATTGGTATTGGTCCGTTTGTAATTGCTCCGGCTGTTAAACGTAAGGTTGGAGTTAGTGGTTTGGCAGAACTAACATTAGATGCCACCAGTTGGAAAAGTGCTTACTGGGCTAAAGAAAAGGGCTTATATGCCAGAGTTTTTGAAAACATAGAAGAACTAGATAAAGAAATAGAAATATTTACTGAAAAATTGGCATCGTATAACCCGGAAGCTTTATATGAAATGAAAAAAGCATTGTGGTTAGGTACCGAGCATTGGGACGCCCTTTTAATTGAAAGAGCTGAAACTTCCGGAAAACTGGTACTTTCTGATTTTACAAAAAAAGCACTGGCTAAATTTAAAAAGTAAAATAAAAGAAAGGCAAAACAAATTCGTACATTCGTTGTATAAAAAACACGTATAATACCATGGGAGGAAATCATTTCTTTTTAATACTTGCCTTAGCAGTAGCAGCTGTATATTTTTTTAATAAATACAGAGCAAACAAGAAATTTAGAAGAAAATAAGGCCGTAAGTAAAGTAATCTTTTAAAAGATGGCTTTTTCTTTAAACAGATAAGATTTTATGAGCAAGATTAGAATTACTAAGCAGTTTAGTTTTGAAACAGGTCATGCACTGTATGGCTATGACGGAAAATGTAAAAATGTACACGGGCATAGTTACAAGCTTTCGGTTACCGTAATAGGAAAACCAATTACAGATACATCGAATGTTAAGTACGGAATGGTTATTGACTTTGGGGATCTTAAAAAAATTGTAAAACAAGAAATTGTTGATGTATTTGATCATGCCACTGTATTTAACAAAAATACACCTCATATAGAGTTAGCAAAAGAACTGAAAGATAGAGGGCATCATGTTATTTTGGTTGAGTATCAACCAACCAGTGAAATGATGATTATCGATTTTGCCCATAAAATTATGAAACATTTACCCGATAATATAAAGCTACATTCGTTAAGACTTCAGGAAACAGAAACAAGTTTTGCTGAATGGTATGCTTCGGATAATTAATTTACATGAAGTATGATATTAAAAACCATTAATGAACCGATAGGCTTTATTAATGGTTTTTTATTTTCCATTAAACTCATTCATAGTATTGGCTAATCCGGCAGTGATGAAGGAAGTAACAGCGTTAACACTAAACGGAATACGTTCAATCATAGCGCTTTCTTCTTCTTGGGTCCATTCACCTAATACATAATCTACTTGACGCCCTTTTGAAAACTCAGCACCTACACCGAAACGAAAACGAGGATAAGCTCCTGAATTAAATTTATCTTGAATATCTTTTAATCCGTTATGACCTCCGGAACTTCCTTTACCTTTAATACGAACCTTTCCAAAATCAATGTTTAAATCGTCTGTAATAACCAGTAAGTTCTCTACGGTTATATTTTCTTTTTTCATCCAGTAAACAACAGCTTTTCCACTTAAATTCATATACGTATTAGGTTTTAGAACAAAAACTGATTTACCTTTTATTTTTAAGGAAGCAACATCACCTAACTTTTCAGTTTCAAAGCTGCCATTATGTTCTTTTACAAAGGCATCAACAATTCTGAAACCGATATTATGACGTGTATTGTGATATTTTTCACCGATGTTTCCAAGTCCAACAATTAAAAATTTTTTCATGGAAGTTGTTTCTATTGTATTATTAGTACTAAAAAGTTTTTTAAAAAATGTAAAAACACACATGGTTTAAAACTAAAAAAGCGCTACCAAAAGTAGCGCTTCTTGTGAAAAATAAAAATTTATTATTTTTTCTTTTTACCGTCTTCTTTAGCTGCTGCTGCTTTAGCTGCGTTACGAGACATACGAACTTGTGCAATTACTGTGTTGTCTGGGTGTAAGAAAGTATAACTATCATTAGTTAATTTGGTAATGTATAATTTGTTACCAATTTCTAACTCAGTAATATCAGCTTCAATAAAATCAGGTAAGTCAGCTGGTAAAGCTTTTACTTTTAATTTACGTACGTTGTGACGTAAAGCACCACCAATCATTACCCCTTTAGAATTACCCACTAATTTTACAGGAATTTCCATAGTTACTGGTTTATCTTCAAATAACTGATAGAAATCGATGTGTAAAATTTTATCACTTACCGGGTGAAACTGAATGTCTTGTAATACAGCATTGTAAGTTTGACCGTCAAGTTCAATCATTGCAGTATATACATTAGGAGTGTACACTAACGATTTAAACGCTTTTTCATCTGCTGAAAAATGTACAGGCTTGTCTCCTCCGTATAATACGCAAGGCACCTTTCCAGCATTACGTAAGGCTTTCGTTGCCGATTTACCCACGCTTTCTCTTTGAGATCCTTTGATTGTAATTGATTTCATTACTTTATATTAATTAAAATTTACATTAAAAATTCATCGCTAATAGACGTGTTGTCTTGCACTTTGTGCATTACGTCTGCGAATAAAGTGGCGCAAGATACAACTTTTATTTTAGATATCTGCTTTTTTAAAGGAATTGTGTCTGAAACAATTAACTCAGTTAATTTTGAGTTTTCAATTCGCTCATAAGCATCGCCGGAAAGTATAGGATGTGTACAAATAGCTCTAACACTTAAAGCCCCTCTTTCCATCATTAAATCAGCAGCTTTAGTTAATGTACCTCCGGTATCAATCATATCGTCAACCAAAATTACATTTTTACCACTAACATCGCCAATTAATTCCATGTGTGATATCACATTGGCTTTTTTACGTTGCTTATAACATATTACTACATCACTTTCTAAGTACTTAGAATACGCATATGCTCTTTTAGATCCTCCCATGTCTGGAGAAGCCATTGTTAGGTTGTCTAATTTTAAAGCTTCTATGTAAGGTAAAAAGATAGATGAAGCAAATAAATGATCAACAGGTTTTTCAAAGAATCCTTGAATTTGATCAGCATGTAAATCCATGGTCATAATTCTGGTAGCTCCTGCTTCTTCTAATAATTTAGCAACTAATTTTGCTCCAATAGCTACTCTTGGTTTATCTTTTCTATCTTGTCTGGCCCACCCAAAGTATGGCATTACAGCTGTAATGTGTCTTGCAGATGCACGTTTAGCTGCATCTAACATTAATAACATTTCCATTAAATTATCAGCATTAGGAAATGTTGAACCGACGATAAAAATACGTCTTCCTCTTACTGATTCTTCAAAAGCGGGTTGAAATTCTCCGTCACTAAAACGTAATATTTTTACGTTACCTAGCTCAGTTCCAAATTTTTTAGCAATTTCTTCTGCTAATTCTGTACTTTGTGAACAAGCAAAAACCTTAGGACTTAATTGATTTGCAAGCATTTACTGAAGTATATTTTTTAGTTAGTGTTGTTATATAAGGGCAAAAATAAAACTATTTTGAGAGATTAAAACTATTTTAGCGAATTAACTAAAATATTTTATAGATTTGCAGTCTCAATTAAAAGCCAAAGTGGTGGAATTGGTAGACACGTCGGATTCAAAATCCGATGCTAGCAATAGTGTGTGGGTTCGAGTCCCACCTTTGGTACGAATAAAAACATAGCTTTTAAGTTTAGATAACTGTTGTATTTTTAACAAAAATTTATACTTCAATCTTTGTTTTTAAAAATGAGGTAAAGCTAACTTTGCATGTATGTTTAGAAGAGGCAGAAATACTGTATTACTAACAATATCCCTATTATTTTTCGGATTTCTTTTTTTAGGAAATACGCCTGCCGTACATACAACTTCAACAGCAAGCATTCAAGCCAATGTAGAAAGTACATTAACGGCTTTATCAAAACAAATACATTATAAACATATAACAACTCAGATTAGTGATGATCAGGAGTTGTCTTTTGAAGTTAATGAAGAAGAAGTTTTAGAATCTGATAAGCACAGAAAACTTCTAATATCTACATTACAAGAATACTACTTTTTTTTACTACCACTTGAGTATACAAATAATTACGCTTCAGTAGACGTAAATATTTATGTGTCTCCCGTTCCTATCTACCTTAAAAACGAGGTTTTTAGATTATGATTGTTTTAAAAGCAGCCATCATTTTATAAGCTGCTTTATCTTACTTTAAAAAATATCAAGTACTCAGTTACTTTGATACGTTATTTCCTGTGTTTTTATTACACATAATTTTAATAATAATATTAAAAACAATCATAATGAAACAATGTATGTTGTTCATGGTTGCTTGCTTAATTTTAACTAGCTGTAACCACCATAAAAAAGAAACTAAAGAAACTATAAAACACCTTGTAACCAGCCCGGTAAAAAAAGATACAATTATTACTAAAGATTACGTATGTCAAATTCATTCAATACGACATATTGAACTTAGAGCTTTAGAAAAAGGGTATTTACAACAAGTATCCGTAGATGAAGGTCAACATGTACAAAAAGGTCAACCTATGTTTAAAATAATGCCTAATGTATATGAAGCAGAAGTAAATAAAGCTAAAGCAGAAGCTGAAATAGCATCTATAGAATACAAAAACACCAAATTATTAGCGGATAGTGAGGTTGTCTCTCCTAACGAGTTGGCTATGTCAAAAGCAAAATATGATAAAGCTGAGGCTGAAGTATCTATAGCAAATACTCATTTAAGATTTACCAAAATTAATGCACCGTTTTCAGGAGTAATGAACCGCTTACTTGTTAGAGAAGGAAGTTTGTTAGATGAAGGAGAATTATTAACAACACTATCTGATAACAGTAAAATGTGGGTGTATTTTAATGTACCGGAAGCTGAATATTTAGACTACATATCTAACATCAACAAAAAAGAAAAACAAGAAGTACAGCTTTTAATGGCCAATAACAGAGCATTCAAGCATAACGGTATAGTTGAAACCATTGAAGGTGAATTTAACAATGAAACAGGAAATATAGCTTTTAGAGCAACATTTCCAAACCCGGAAGGTGTTTTAAGACATGGTGAAACAGGTAGTATTTTAATGAAAATACCTTTAAAAGATGCCCTTATTATACCACAAAAAGCCACATTTGAAGTACTTGATAAAAGATACGTATTTGTGGTTGATGATAATAATGTTGTACATCAAAAAGAAATTAGTGTAGGAGCAGAGTTACCTCACTTATTTGTAGTTGATAAAGGACTATCAAAAACCGATAAAATTTTACTGGAAGGAATTAGGAAAGTAAAGGACGGAGAAGAAATAGCCTACGATTTTTTAGAATCTGAAAAAGCTATTTCAAACTTAGAATTATACGCTGAATAGTGTTAACCTTTTAATCCTTGAATTATGTTTAGTAAATTTATAAAACGTCCGGTTTTAGCTATAGTTATATCGGTTGTTATTGTGTTTATTGGGTTACTTTCTATTAACAAATTATCCATTTCACAATTTCCGCAAATAGCGCCAACTACAGTTAATATTTTTATAGCTTATCCCGGAGCCAGTGCAGATGTACTGGTAAAATCAACTCTAATTCCTTTAGAAACCTCAATTAACGGTGTACAAGGAATGCGTTATATAGCATCAGATGCAACAAGTGCCGGTGAAGGAACTTTACGTATTGTATTTGAACCCGGAACAGATCCTAACCAGGCCGTAGTACGTGTTAAAACACGTGTAGATCAGGTAATGCCTTTACTACCTCCTTTAGTGCAAAGAGAAGGGGTTATTATAACACCTGTGCAGCCAAGTATGTTAATGTATGTAAACTTATACAGTAACACGAAAGACAACGATGAAAAATTCTTGTATAATTATGCATATACCAAAGTAATTCCTGAATTACAAAGAATAAAAGGTATTGCAAGAGCCCAAATATTAGGAAGTAGAAAATATGCAATGAGAGTTTGGTTAAAACCAGACAGAATGCGAGCTTACAATGTTTCTGCAGAAGAAGTGTTAGAAGCAATGCAAGATCAGAGTATTATTGCCAGACCGGGTAGATTAGGTAGAAGTTCAGGAAAAGAAGCCCAATCGTTAGAATATGTATTAACCTATGAAGGTAGGTACAATGAAGCAGATCAGTATAAAAATATCATTATTAAAGCAAATCAAGAAGGAGAAATTTTAAAGCTTCAAGATATTGCTGATGTAGAGTTAGGAAGTGAATTTTTTGATATTTATTCTAATCTTGATGGTAAGCCATCTGCCTCTATTGTTTTAAAACAAACTTTTGGAAGTAATGCAAGTGAAGTAATTGATCTGGTAAAAGATAAATTAAAAGAACTAGAAGAAGATCTTCCTCCGGGAATTGACTATAAAATAAGTTATGATGTTTCTAACTTTTTAGATGCTTCTATAGAACAAGTAATTCATACATTACGTGATGCATTTGTTTTAGTAGCTATTGTAGTATTCTTGTTTTTAGGAGATTTAAGATCTACTTTAATTCCAATTATTGCGGTTCCTGTATCTTTAATCGGAGCCTTTTTTATCATGCAGTTGTTTGGATTGTCTATCAACTTAATAACGCTGTTTGCCTTAGTATTGGCTATTGGTATTGTGGTTGATGATGCCATTGTGGTGGTAGAAGCAGTTCATGCTAAAATGGAAGAAGAACACCTCAATCCGTACCAAGCAGTTAAAAAAGTAATTGGCGAAATTGGAGGAGCTATTATAGCCATTACGTTAGTTATGGTATCAGTATTTATCCCTATTTCTTTTATGACAGGACCAGTTGGGGTATTTTACAGACAGTTCTCTATTACCATGGCAGGTTCTATTATGATTTCTGCAGTAGTAGCTTTAACGCTTACACCAGTATTATGTGCCATGATATTAAAAAATAATCATGGTGAAAAAAGAAAGAAGTCTCCCGTTAATCGTTTTATTGATTGGTTTAATAGTAAGTTTGAAAAGCTTACAGGAAGGTATATCAATCTCTTAAAATTGATAGTACACAGAAGAGTGGTTACTTTTGGAATTTTAATAGCATTCTGTGTAGGAATCTTTTTTACAAACCAATCACTACCGGCAGGATTTATTCCTAGTGAAGATCAAGGAACTATCTATGCCATTATTCAAACACCTCCCGGTGCTACCTTAGAGCGTACCAATGAAGTTGCAAGAAACCTGCAAAAAATTTGTGAGGAAATGGAGGGTGTAGAATCTGTATCATCTTTAGCTGGTTATGAAATCATGACTGAAGGACGTGGTTCTAACGCAGGTACTTGCTTAATAAACCTTAAACCATGGTCACAAAGAGAAATGTCGGTTCACGAAATCATGGAAAAACTGGAAGAAGAAACCAAAGATTTAGGAGCCGTTATCGAGTATTTTGAGCCCCCCGCAGTTCCTGGTTTTGGATCATCGGGAGGATTTTCAATGCGTTTGTTAGATAAAACAAATGGTACTGATTATCATGATTTTGAAAAAATTAATAACAAGTTTATGGATGCATTGCGTGAAAGAAAAGAACTTACAGGTTTATTTACTTTCTATGCAGCTAATTATCCGCAATATGAGCTGGTTATTAATAACAAAGCAGCCATGCAAAAAGGAGTTTCTATAGGAAAAGCTATGGAAAACCTAAACATATTAATAGGTAGTACATATGAACAAGGATTTATCAGATTTGGAAGATTTTTTAAAGTATATACACAGGCTGCTCCGGAATATAGAAGATTACCTTCAGATTTAGAAAAGCTTTTTGTAAAGAATGATCGTGATGAAATGGTTCCGTATTCAGCTTTTATGAAATTGGAAAAACGATTAGGACCTAACGAGATTACACGTTATAACTTATATAACTCAGCTGCAATCAGAGGGCTTCCTGCACCCGGATACACCAGTGGTGATGCTATCAAAGCTATTCAAGAAGTAGCTAAACAAACACTACCTCGTGGTTATGATGTTGCTTGGGAGGGTCTTTCATACGATGAAGCCAGTAGAGGAAATGAATCGCTTTACATTTTTGCTGTAGTATTAATATTTGTGTATTTAGTTTTAGCTGCACAATACGAAAGTTTCTGGTTACCTATGGCTGTAATATTATCATTACCTGTAGGAATTTTCGGTTCTTTCTTATTACTTAAAATGATGGGACTGGCAAACGATGTATATGCTCAAATCGGATTAATTATGCTGGTAGGACTCTTGGGTAAAAACGCGGTATTAATCGTAGAGTTTGCTGTGCAAAGACGAAGGGAAGGTGTTTCAATTTTAGAAGCTGCCATTGAAGGAGCTAAAATGAGATTCCGCCCTATTTTAATGACGTCATTTGCTTTTATTGCCGGGTTAATACCTTTAGTAATAGCTACAGGAGCCGGAGCAGTTGGAAACAAAACTATTGGTGGATCTGCATTAGGAGGAATGCTAATAGGTACATTTATGGGAGTTCTAATAATTCCGGGCTTATATTTCATTTTTGGAAAAATGGCAGATGGTAAAGGATTGATTAAAGACCAAACCAGAGAACCGGTTTCAGAAGAATTCATGAGATCTTCAGAAGAAATGAGCAAGACAAAAATGCAATTAAAAATGCTAAAAGAAGCCCTTGCCAAATTTATATCTAGAAATAAGAAAGATTAATACAAAGACATGTTTACAATTAAAAAAATACGCATATCAATCTCCTTATTACTATTAGTTACCTATTACTCTTGTGTACCCACTTTAAAAGTAAGAGAGGCTGATAAAAACGTTCCGGAGAGTTATAATAGTGCAGTTACAGATACAATTAACAGCGCAAAAGTAAAATGGAAACAGTTTTTTTCTGATGAAAAATTAAATAGTTTAATTCAAGAAGCATTAGCAAATAACCAAGAGTTAAATATTACACTTCAACAAATAGCTATAGCTAAAAATGAAATAAAAGCAAGGAAAGGAGAATACCTTCCGTTTGTTAATTTTCAAGCTGGTGCAGATGTTGAAAAAGTAGGTAAATACACTCGAAATGGTTCTGTTGAAGAGCAATTATCTATTGATGAAAATAAGTTTCCTGATCCTTTGTCAAATTACTCAGTAGGTGTTTCAGCTTCATGGGAGTTAGACGTTTGGAAAAAGTTGCGAAATTCTAAAAAAGCAGCGGTAATGGAGTATTTAGCTTCTGTAGAAGGTAGAAATTTTATGGTTACCAATTTAGTTACAGAAATAGCAGATACGTATTATGAGCTGATTGCTTTAGATAATAAGTTAACTATTATTAAGCAGAACTTGAAAATTCAAAATTCAGCTTTAGAAATTGTTAAACTTCAAAAGCAAGCGGCAAGAGCAACTAATTTAGCGGTTAAAAGATTTGAAGCAGAGGTGTTAAAAAACCGAAGCGAAAAATATGAAATAAAACAGCAAATTGTTGAAGCTGAAAATAAATTGAATTTTTTATTGGGTAGACAACCTAAACAAATCGTTAGAAATTCAGAGGACTTTTTAGATAAAAAAGTAGATACAGTGATGACTGGAATTCCTTCTCAATTATTATCAAATCGTCCAGACATTAGACAGGTAGAGTTTGAGTTAGAAGCTTCAAAATTAAATGTAAAAGTAGCCAGAGCTAATTTTTATCCGTCATTTGGTATTAAAGCAGGTGCCGGTTTTGAATCATTTAAACCTCAATTTTTAACGTCGGCTCCCGAGTCTGTTTTTTACAGATTAGCAGGAGATGTTGTTGGTCCGTTAATCAATAGAAATGCTATTAAAGCAGCTTATAGCAGTGCTAATGCAAAACAGCTTCAAACAGTTTTTGAATATGAAAAAACTATCTTGAAAGCTTATATTGAAGTGGTAAACGGATTATCAAAACTTCAAAATCTTAAAAATAACTACGAACTTAAAAATAAGCAAGTAGAGGCCTTAACACAATCAATAGAAATTTCTAATAAACTTTTTCAATCAGCCAGAGCAGATTATATGGAAGTGTTGCTAACACAACGTGATGCATTGGAATCTAAAATTAAGTTAATAGAAATTAAAAAAGAACAAATGATTGCCAGAGTTGAGTTATACCGTGCTTTAGGTGGCGGTTGGAACTAAGATAAGATGTATAAATAATGAACATATAATAAAAATGTCATTTTCAGATTTATTTAAATCAGGTGGTCAAACACGAAATATGCTCCACTTTGCAGTTTTAGCTAAAATAGCTCATGTAGATGGAGAAATTAATGAAACTGAACAAGAAATATTAAACAAGTTTGCTAAAAAGTTAAGCATAGGAAAAGAGCAAGCAGAAGAGGTATTAGCGCATTTAGATCAGTACCCGCTTCCTAGTGTAGCTTTTAAGCAAGAAAGACTTGAATATTTATTTGAATTGTTTCAAGTAATATACGCAGACCACGAAATAGATGAGTTAGAAGAACAATCTATTTATAAATACGCAATCGCTTTGGGTTTTAATGAGGAAGAAGCTAAAAGGGTAATAGAAATCTCTATTAAAATTTTCGGGGGAAAAATTTCTTTAGAAGATTACCTGCTTTTTCATGAATTTTTAGCTCAAAAGAAATAGTAAATTTTTTCATTTTTGGTAATTAGCTGTGCGAGAGGATTACAAGTATTTTTACTTTGTAATCCTCTCCTTTTTTATACCTGAAACTGTGTATTTAATTGATAGTTAAATACTTGTTTACGTTCTTGCTTTAGATGTAATTTTAAATATAAATGTTTGTAGAATAGATTTGCATGAGTTTAATATAAATTATATCTATCATTTTAAAATATAACATAATTGTTTTGTATATAGTTTTGCTCAAAATCAATTAATAGTTTAAAAAATGAAAAAAATAATTCTAGGTATCGTAACAGCCTCTTTATTTTTCTCTTGCAGTGGTAAACAAAATCACGGAGAAGAAAAAGAAAAAGGAGGATGTCCTTTTGGCTTTGATAAAGGGCATAAAAAAGAACAAATAACAGAAACTAAATCAAACAAAGATTGGTGGCCTAATAAGCTGAATTTAGACGTGCTTGCACAAAATTCAGAATTAACCAATCCAATGGGAGAAAAATTTAATTACGCTGAAGAGTTTAATAAGTTAGATTATAAAGCATTAAAAGCTGATCTTACAAAATTAATGACAGATTCTCAAGATTGGTGGCCTGCAGATTATGGACATTACGGTCCTTTATTTATTCGTATGGCATGGCATAGTGCCGGAACCTACCGTACAGGTGATGGTAGAGGAGGTACACGTATGGGAATTCAACGTTTTGCTCCACAAAACAGTTGGCCGGACAATGCGAATTTAGATAAAGCAAGAAGATTATTATGGCCAATTAAACAGAAATACGGAAAACAAATTTCTTGGGCAGATTTAATGATTTTAACAGGTACAGTAGCTATTGAATCTATGGGGTTACAAACTATTGGTTTTGCCGGAGGTAGAGAAGATGTTTGGGTACCACAAGAAGATGTGTATTGGGGGTCAGAATCTGGTTGGTTAGAAAGCAGAAGGTTAAACGAGAAAGGAGAACTGGATTTAGAAGTTGAAAACCCTCTAGCAGCAGTACAAATGGGATTAATTTATGTAAACCCGGAAGGACCTAATGGAAATCCTGATCCGTTAGCATCAGCTAAAAACATACGTATCTCATTTGGTAGAATGGGAATGAACGATGAAGAAACGGTTGCATTAATTGCAGGCGGACATACTTTTGGAAAAACTCACGGAGCAGGTCCGGCAGATAAAGTAGGTCCTTCACCGGAAGCAGCAGGTATTGAAGAGCAAGGATTAGGATGGAAAAGCAGCTATAAATCGGGTAAAGGTAAAGATGCTATTACTTCTGGTTTAGAAGTTATTTGGACACCTACCCCTACGCGTTGGAGTCACGCTTTTTTAAATACCTTGTTTGACAATGAATGGGAATTAACTAAAAGTCCTGCAGGAGCTCATCAATGGGTAGCAAAAGATGTTGGAGAAGTTTTTCCGGATGCTTTTGATAAAAATAAAAGACACAGACCAACTATGTTAACTTCAGATTTAGCCTTAAAATTTGACCCAAATTACAAGAAAGTTTGCGAGAAGTTTTTAGAAGAACCATTAGCGTTTGATAAAGCTTTTGCTAAAGCTTGGTTTAAGTTAACGCATAGAGATATGGGACCAAAAACTACGTATTTAGGATCAGATATTCCACAAGAAGATTTTATTTGGCAAGACCCGATTCCTGTACGTACTGATAAGTTAATTACGCAAGCAGATATCAATTCACTTAAAAAAGAAATCTTAACTTCTGGGGTTCCGCATAACCAGTTAATTGAAACAGCTTGGGCATCAGCGTCGTCTTACAGAGGCTCGGATAGAAGAGGAGGAGCCAACGGGGCACGTATTCGTTTAGAGCCACAGATTAACTGGGAAAGTAACAATCCGGAGCAATTGAAAAAAGTATTAGCTGTTTATGAAACTATTCAATCTAAATTTAACAATGCTTCTAATGATAGAAAGGTTTCTATGGCAGATTTAATTGTTTTAGGAGGTTCAGCGGCTGTTGAAGAAGCAGCTAAAAAAGCAGGATATACAATGGCTGTTCCGTTTAATCCGGGAAGAATGGACGCTTTACAAGAACAAACGGATGCAAGTTCTTTTGCCGTATTAGAACCGATGGCTGATGGTTTTAGAAATTATCAACAAAAGAAATATACGCTTAAGCCTGAGGAATTATTAGTTGATAAAGCACAACTGTTAACCTTAACTGCTCCTGAAATGACCGTATTAGTAGGAGGTATGCGTGCTTTAAATGCAAACTACGATAACTCAAAAAACGGCGTATTAACAAGTAATCCGGGAGTATTAACAAATGATTTCTTTGTACACCTTTTAGACATGAATACGTATTGGACTGCTACTTCTGAGAATCAGTTAGAGTTTGAAGGTAAAGACAGAGCTACTAATGAGGTAAAATGGACTGCAACCAGAGCTGATTTAATTTTTGGTTCTAATTCAGAACTAAGAGCTTTAGCTGAGGTATATGCTAGTAATGATGCTAAAGAAAAGTTTGTAAAAGATTTTATTGCTGCTTGGGTTAAAGTAATGAATTTAGACAGATTTGATTTAAAATCGTAACCCTTTTACAGCTAAAAGAATTTTTATAAAAATCTATCTATCCTAACGGAATAAACTTTTATTCCGTTAGGATAAAATAAACAGTATTTGTTTCAAATATTATTGTATTTTTACCCGAGCCAAAAATGGTGTTCTTTAAAATGGGGATGTAGCTCAGTTGGCTAGAGTGTTTGACTGGCAGTCAAAAGGTCGCGGGTTCGAGCCCCGCCTTCTCCACGCTTAAAGCCCCTAGTTTTCTAGGGGTTTTTTATTTAGTTTCTTTTTTTATCTTTGTTGAAATATGTTGAAATATGTTGTTTTTTGCTGAAAAATAGAGAAAAAAAGGAGAAATTATGAAGGGTAAAATAGTGCTTGATGTAAGAAAAAATCAACTAAGAAAATCCGGGTTCCCAGTAGTTGTAAAACTAGCAAATAAAGGTAGTAAAAAATTATTTTCTTTAGGTATTTGTTTTTTAGAGAAGGAATGGGATTCTGAAAAACAAGAACCAAAAAACGATAAACGCAAAATTCTTTTTATACGTAAAAAAAAGCTAGCTCTTGAAGAGCTATTATTTGATGCGTTAGATAATCCGAGAATAGATTTTGAACATATCAAATCTAAATTACTAGGAAGTGAACAAAATATAACAAGTGGTTGCTTTTATGAATTTGCAGAGTTTTATGTGGGTGAGCTTAAGAAAAAAGTTGATGATAAAGGATTTGCAAAAATAGGAAATGCCCTTACCTATGAAGCAGCTCTGGCCCAAATGAAAGTTTTTAGAAGTCAATTATTGTTAAGTGATATTGATTATACGTTACTTTCTAATTTTAAAAACTGGCAATATAGTAAAGGCAATAAAAAAAACACGATAGCTGCTTATATGAAGTCATATCGTGCATTGTATAAAGAAGCTGTAAGAAGAGGGTTAGTTGATGATAAGAAACCATTTGACGGGATTTTTAAAGGAATAACAGTAAAAAAGAATCGAACACAAAAAAAGCATATAAATAAAGAAACTATTAAACTCCTGGAAGGAATAAATAATTTACCTGAAGGAAGGCAAACAGTTTTAGACTTATGGTTGTTGCAGTTTTATTTTGGAGGCTTAGATTTTAAAGATTTATATTATCTTGAAAATTACCAAATATCTAAAGGGAGGGTTTTTTTTACAAGAGGAAAGCTTGATGATAATGGTTATCAGTTCGATTTAAAAATTTTTCCAAAAGCACAAAAAATATTAGATAAGTATAGGGTAAAAGATGGTCGTTTTGTTTTTCCTTGGCGTAAGGATTATACAGGGTATAAAACCTTTTATAGTAGAGTGTTGAAAAACTTAAAACGCATTCAGGATGATTTTAACATCAATATTGAACCTTTAGGAGGAAACTTTGCTACTAAAGTATCAAGACACACATTTGCAACTATTGGTTCTCGATTATTTATTGAACCGGATTTACTTAGAACATTGATGGGCCATGAACGTGATGATATAGATACAGTATATAAAGATGTTTACCCACAAGAGGTTAGGGATGAATATCATTTTAAAATAATTGATACTAATTAGCAAAATAATAAAAAAAGAGTTTCTTAAAAAGAAACTCTTTTACCATTTATACTAAATACAGTTCTTTATATTTTTGAATATAATCTGTTAGTTTTAAAAATTGGCTTTTTGAACCTTTAAATTTCACTATTTCTTTAAATCTTATTATTCCATATGTATCTAAAAATTTCCCAATAGATGTATTAAGGAACGAAGATGACATTGGTAAATCAGAATCAATATGTAAAATTACTGGCTCATCATTGTTTTGTGCTTGTTGGAGAGCATCAAACAGTATGAAACCTTGCTCATTTGTACTTGAGTTCGTAACAAGCAACCTAAGTACTATTGTATTCATGATTAATTACTTTTTTTAAAAAAAATTAAACAAAAAGTGTGCAAATATATATATAAAAATAAGAAAAAAATGTTAAAAATCAAAAAGATACTCTTCTGTTTCTTTCTCTTCAAATGTTGATAAATCAACTCTTAATTTTATTAATGTTCCTTCAAAATTTACTGGAAGATTAACCAGAGATTCCCTTCCTCCTATAAACTTTCTATAAAGTCCTTTATTAGATGCTATGGTTAAAAAACCATTAGATGTATTTGCTAGGTCTGAAATATAGTGAAGTCCCATCCCTTTATTTTTTGGATTAGATTTAACTGAAAATCCTGCTTTTAAAGATTTTAAAATTAAATCGCTATCTCTTTCTGATTCTTCTATTTTAAATAGTTTAGACTCTCTTATACAGTTTGCAATACCAATCCCAAAATCACATATTGAAAATTCTAGTTTATTAATGTTAGGTAAGTACTGAGTCATTATATAACCATTATTCCAATCAGGTGATCTTGAATGATCAAAGATATTATTAAAAACTTCATCCATATTACTGGCTATACTTAATAAGTCTTTATTGTTAGTAAAACTTTCATAGAACTTTTGAGCATAAATGGAATAATAAAATGACATTTGCGGATGAATTTTCCATAGACATAAAGTAGAAGAGTTTTTCGATTCAGTATAATCACTTCTATTAAAACCATCGGTCCAGTATTCTTTTAATCTAATATTGTTTAAATGTGAAATTAATTTATAACTTCCTCCTTCAAAATTAATTTCACAGTCATTATGATAAAATACTTCTATAAATGAAGCTAAAAGAACTAATTCATCTGTTCCTAAAAACTCTGTAATTCCAAAATCGATAGTTAAGCTATTATATTCTTTATATAGGTGTATATTTTTTGATACAAATTTTAACCACATAATTAAATTATCATGAGGAGGTATTTTCAAATTAAGTTTTCTCATTTTGTTCTAAAACACTTTTAATTAATTAAAGATTTTAATTAAATAAGTATATGTTTTTATTAATATCTAAACTGTTCAAAACTACATTTTTATTAATTGCTTTACAATAAGGGAAAACCCTTAAACACATCCTCAAAAACCCTATATAAAAAATAGTAGTTTTACTTATTTCAACCCGTTTTATAAAATTATAAGTTTGGCTTTCATTTAATTAGGGGTGTTCATACAAGCATAAAAAGCAAAATTACAAACAGTTAATAACCTATCGTTACGGATATCCGTAAATAAAAATGATTAATTTTTGCTTTATTAGCTCACTAAATTTTAAGAAACAAATTTATATGAAAAACAACTACTTTATTCTAAATTGCTTTATTCTATTAATAACTATTAATAGTTTTTGCCAAGAAAAAATTGAAATTGCTGAAAAAGGTGGTTTGAAAATTTCTTACCAACTTATTAAGGAAGAAGAAGGTAAAAAAAAGGATTCATATATAATAATATTAAGCGCTGAAAACACTAATGATAATAATCTATTTTACGCTGTACAATTAATGAAAGATGCAGCTAATAAATGGAATATACCAAATGGTGATGAAAAATTTTATTCTAAATTAAAAGTTAGAAATTCTACTGGGTGGTTTGGTAATGGTATTGGGATATCAGGAGAAAAAACACAATTAATAACCACGGATAACAAGTTGATTTTTGAAATTAAAAAGAATGAAGTATATACAAAGGAAACCTCATTTAAAGTTAAAAAAGGAGTTAAACCATTAATAACAAACACTTTTCTTAAGACTTTTTCAAAGTTAGATGATTTTGATTTAAAAATTAGCTCTAACATGATTGATGGAAAATATCTTTCGAGTTGTGGTAATCTGACGATAGACATTAGTTCTCAGACATCTAATGAACGAGGTGATTTCTTGATTCAAACTACAAATGGAAAACAATTTATTTGGCTTAGAAAGTCTGAAACAACTTTTATAAGAGAAGAGAACCAGGGTTTTACTTTAATATTTGACAAGGTAAAGCAATCTTTTATTTATTCAACTTCAGATGGGGTTGTTTGTAACTGGGTTAGACCGTAATTATTATGAATAAACCATTTTAAATAAAGAGGAAATAAAATAATTTAATTATGTTTGTTTGTCCTCAAAAAAACTAGCTAAAAACATAATTATTAATTAATAACGTACTTTTACTCTTATTAATTTTAAAAAAGAGTAGAATGAAAAAATTAGTTTTAATTTTAGGTTTAGTAATAGGTGCTTTTGCTTTAAACAGCTGTACAGACAACTCATTAGAAGAAATTGAAAAAAGAAATGACAAACAAGAAATCAAATTTGTTGACCCAAAAGACGACGGAACCATTAAAGACACCGACCCTGACGATGATGGGGAAGGGTAAAAAAATTTTTTTTAATATTTTAGCTGTTATTGCGGTGACCTCTGCAGTAACAGCTTCTTTTATACATAGGTTTTTCCCTGGTTCATATGAAAACGAAAAAATAATTAAATTAAATGAAGAAAGAAATGATCTGAAAAAAAGCTGGAATGAAAAAGAACTTAATTTAGATGAGCAGTTTTTGGGAGATAAATATACTAAGGAAGAGTATATTAAAATTAAAAGAAATAATGAGAAAAAAAGAATTGCTGATTTTAAAGTAATTGCTGATAAGAGAAAGGTTTATGCTCATGATTTTTCTTTTAATGGTCGTGCTTCTTTAAGTTATTGGTTGTTTTTATTTGGTTTAGTTTTTACATTTTTTATTGTTTGCTGTTATCTGGCAATAAAAGATCATAAATTAAAGAAAAACAATCTATTAAAATGGTATGAACCACATGTGTCAGTTGCTTTTATGTTTGTTGCGCTTTTTTGGATGTATCATTTGATTTTTGCTGAAACATATGATTTTTCTATTGGATTTTATACTTTATTTTTAGTTATAGTATTAATTCCTACTTCATATTTTATTTATCATGTTTTAAGAAGAGCTTTTACAATTGAAGAAAAATTATTAGAAAATATAAGAATTATGGTTTCCCATATTTTAAAAAATACAAAAGAAGAAAAAGAGGATGAAAAATGGGAAGTATTAGATAAGGTTAGTAAAAATGGACTCTAAATAATATCCCCCAAAATGTATAATTATGAAAATTATAAAAGAAGATATAATTGAAAGACTTAAAAACTCTGGTCAAATACCGTTAGAGGATTCTGATAGAGAAGAAAAGATCATTAAGGAACAAAATAAAGTTATACAAAACTATAAATCAATTTCATATAAATTATATATAGAGAATAGCTAGAAGAAAGCCGAATAAGATTTATTCAGGCTTTAAATATTCAAGGAGGGTTTCTTTTGAAGCAGTTATTTCTGATATTCTTTTTGCTACTCTTACTTCAATTATATTCTTAAAGATTTGATGTTTCATACATTCATGTTCATTTTCAGCTACCATTAAAACTAATTCTCTGATTGTTATTTCTTTCTTTCCTTCTAAATCAATAGAATATTCTGTTGTTTCATTGATCGGGTAATTATCGTCATTAAATAAATAATAATATATTTCATCTACAGTTAAGTCTCTAGGATTTTTACTGGATTTGTTTAGTATTTTACCTACTCCTGCTTCAGTTAGTTTAGTATTTTTTGCTATTTCATAAGCAGAAATGTTATTTTTTTGAGTAAAATCTAGTATTTTATTTATTTTTTCCTCTTTGCTAATCATTTGATAATTAATTGTTTATGTTGTTTTTAACATATTTTATATTAATTAATACTAAAAAAGTATTGTAATACTAAACAAGTTGTGTATATTTGGACCTATACAAAACAAATATAGTTAAAAAAGAATACAAAAGGGTGTTAAATAAGGTCAACATAAGCACAATATATATTAGTAGACAGATGACTAGTAGAAAAGCAATTTCATGGCGCACCCGACCTTTAGCCATGGATTGCTTTTTGTTTTTATAAAAAGAACATAGGTAGTTTTTAAATAGTTGAACAGTTAAAAGGTTTCCTTAAGATGTTAGAAGGGGACTTGTCAAGAGGAGGCCTTTTCAACTGTAAAAAATTAAGTAAATAAAATGGGAGCAGTTATTACCATAGAAGAATCACAAAAATTTGTTGCAGCACTAAACAATTTAGGTTTAGTTGTTATTGACAAACAGGTTCTTGATAATTTACTAATTGAGGTTAATTTAAAAACACGTGTAGATAAAAGAAATAGTTATTTAACCAAAAAAGAAGTGTTACAAAAGTATAACGTAACCCGGTATTGGTTAGAGGAACGATTGAAGGACCCCGAAACCTTAATTAAATATGATCCTGGAAAAGGAAAAACCTCTACAGGGCGCTATAATGAGCAATCTATTATTAAGGAACTAGACAGATTAGCAATGTAAACGCAAATCACAATTGCGTTTTTATAAAATACCATAAGGGATAAGTTAATTCTTATTCACAAAGCATCCCGGAGACATAAACAAAGGGATGCTTTTAAAAAGTTCATAAACATATTGGCAGGAAAGAAAAAACCACCTGAAGATACAGGCGGTTAAAATTTTAGGTTAATGATTTAGCTATCACTAAACCTACTGCAACCCCAAACAATACAGGTAAAACAATATTGTTTCCTTGAATTGAAATTGAGTTGCACCCTTTTTCCGTACAGCTATTATACATAATAGTGTTCATAAGCATTTTTGGTACGGATTTTATTCAAATGGAATAGGCTCCATTTGAAGCCCATACCTAAAACAAAAATAGCATTTCTTTCCTGCTTTAAAGTCTAAAAAAGCAAAACGCAATTGCGTTTTTATAAAATACCATAAGGGATAAGTTATTCTTATTCACAAAGCATCCCGGAGACATAAACAAAGGGATGCTTTTAAAAAGTTCATAAACATATTGGCAGGGAAGAAAGTTATTTTAAGAGTTAAAATCCATCCGCATAGCGCAGATGGATTTAGGATCATTAGTTAAACGATTTTGAAATCGCTAAACCTACTGCGACACCAAACAATACAGGTAATAGTAAGTTATTACCTTGAATTGTAAAAGTTTGACAGCTTGAACCTTTACAGTTACGATATGTAACTGTACTTTGATTAACGTTCTTAATCATCATGCAATTTACTTTCAGGATTTTAAGCGTAATAAATTTGAGTTCTTCGCCTGTCTGAAAGTAACACAAAAATAGCATTTCTTTCCTGCTTTACAGTATAAAAACGCAAAACGCAATTGCGTAAAAATACCATAAGGGATAAGTTAGTTCTTATTCATAAAGCATCCCGGAGACATAAACAAAGGGATGCTTTTAAAAGTTCATTAATTTAAAATTAAAGTTTGGTTAGTTTTTATTTGAAAGGGGCTACGATGTATTAAGTAGTCTCTTTCTTTTTAAACATAAAAAGTATAAAAATGAAAAAAAATCTCAAACCAAAAGATATCAATGAAATTGAAGTAATTGATGCGGAAGAAATTAGTCCTAAAAACAAAAAAGTGGCAAGAATTGAGCCTCAAACCACTTTTTACCATAAGGAATAAATGATTTTGTAAAACCACCTATCTATGAACAAAAATAATCAAAAAAACGCAAATATTGCGCAAAAAAACGCAATTATTTTCTCTGAAATTGGAGTTTACAACCAAAAAGTAAAAGAGAATCTGAAAAAGGTTACATTAACCCCCATCTTACAGCATACTATCAAAAACTTTCAAGATAGCGCACAGCGAAGAAAACTAACACCTAAACAGTATAACAAAGAGGTTGAAATATTTAACAATTCTCATGGTTTTTATCTTTTAAAAAAAGGTGTAGAAAATGAAAACTCTCAAAAATACTACAGCTATATAAATTATCCGTATTTAGACCGCTCAGCAGTTAAAAATACGATGGATAATTACCGTCAGTATGTGGTAAAATACAATAGTAAAGTAGAAAAAGAGAATGAAGAAATAAGAAAATACAACAATGTTGTTGTATTAAAAAATTTCGAACTTTCTGAAGCGCAAAAAAAGCGCAAAGCTAATTTTCAAAAAGCAAACAACTATCTATTTTCTAGGGAATATAATATTCTGGTAGAAAAAGAGAATGAGAATATACCGTTATACCCAAAGAAAACTATACAAAAAATTAAATTTCAAACCGAAATTATTTTTAATGTATTAGTAGGTTTTTACGTTTCTCAGCTCAAGAGCCGTAATGCCTATTTAATGAACATAAATAGACCAACTAGTGTATTAAAAAATTCTCTTCCAAAATTAAAAATAGATCATCGCAAACTAGCAAATCATAAGATTTCAGAGATACCAAGACTTGATATTTGTAAAAAAACTGCGCAAAACCATGTTAAAAGACTTCGTGAGGCAGGCATACTTGTTAAGTATGTTCAAATCAACCAAAATAAGCCAATTCAGGTAAATTTTAACTCTTCTATTCTTGAGGTTTTAGACGGAAATGTACCAAAATCTCAAACCCTTGAAAATCATAACTTTTTTAATGGTTTAGAGAAAGTTTTGCATAATAATAATGATACTACTAGAACCTTTTTATTAAAAGAAAAAGAAATAAAAGACTGTGCTAATAGCACAGATCTAAATAAATGTTGCTCGATACCGGAAGAAAACGCAAGCAACACTCAATCTCCTGCGGAGGGCTACAAGAACACCAAAGGGATAGCTAAAAAAAATAAACAGGCGGGCGGCGAAATTTTTAAAATTTTGCCAGATTTTTTGAAAGCCGAAAAACATCCTGAAACGTCCAATACTCAAAAAATACAAGCGCATAATTTTTTAGCTCGTTTAGAAGATGATCAAGAAATGGCTGAAAAACTGGCTACCGGGTATTACGATGATTACAAGGGGTTAAGAAAGGAGTATTTGTTAAAAATAGAAGCTAACCCTTTGATTGATAGAGAAGAGTTTAGAGCAGTTTTAATTCAGGATTTTATTAAATCAGCTGCTAAAATTTGGAAATGCTCTAAGGTCCATACAGGAAACTGGAAAAAAGCAATTAATCAGCTGAATGAAAGTAGCCTGTTTAATCAAAAATCCTCAAATAATACTGTTGTTACTTTCCATAAATCAACACAAATAGAGTATTTAAAAAAATATAGATGGCTTTTAAATTTTGCTCGTAAATGGTTTTTTAAAACAAAAGTTACTCCCCTTTTTCCTTTCGCTTATTTTGATACTACTAGAACAAAATCTAATGAAATAGGATTCTTTGGCCTTAGTTCAGTTTGGAAAAGCCACCAAAAGTATCAAGCTAAAAGAATTGCGGAACAAAAAGTGCAGCAAGCAGAGGCATCAAAAAGAAAAAATAGATTAAGCAACAATGAAAAGCTAACCAAAGCTATACAGAGGTATGAATTGGGAAGAATAAACCACCAACAACTTTACAATTACGTACAAGATAATTTACCTCATGAATATTTGGTTCAATTATCAAATCTAATTAATAAAAACAATCAAAACTTTGCCTAATGGAAGAAAACGCAAGCAACATTTCAAAAAAATGCAATTGTGGAGCAAACAATAAAATAACATGCCCCAATTGTTCAGAAATTAAAATGGTAATCCTTTTAAAAAACGGATATAGTCATTTAAAATTAACTGGAAATAAAGGAAGAAAAGTTAATCCGGTGTGGTATAATCATTTAAGCAAAAACAGAAAAAACGCAAATACATTGGTTAATGCAATGTATAGACGTTTTAAAGATTCAGCTTATTCTGGAAAGGCTAATAAGGTAAACTTTTATAGCAATACCACCGGAGAATTAATAACCTCTATAAGTTTATAGTTATGCAAGTAAAATTAAAATTTACCATTGAGCAGGTTTTTTCTATAAACAAGCTACTCAATGAGGTTTACAAAACCTCATTCAATATGTTTTCTCCAGAAGAAAAAGTACAGATATCTATTGGGGCAACACTTTCTGATATGTTTGAAAAACGTAAAAGGAAGCTCTACAAAGAGTTGGATTTATTAAATAGCACAAAAAAAATTTCTTTAACATTTAAGTACCATGAGGCATGGGCTTTAAAAGAAATTTTACTAAACAAAATAAGCCTGTTAGATACAGATTTTCACAGGTTGAATGCTCAGACATCTATTAACCTTTTAGATCAAAAAGTAAGATGAAAAAGAAACCGATACACGAACGTTTAACGTCAATGGATTCATTGTCGTATTCTATTATTAGTTACGGTGTGTTTTACGGGATAAAACAAGCTGCATTTTTTTATGTGCTTTTTACCTATCTGATTCCCATAAATTATTTACGAGTTATTCCGGCTATGTTCTTTGGTTATTTTATATCAAGGGCTATGCTTAATACTTCAGTAAATATATCCGAAAAAAAGGAATGGGTAATTACCTCTATTGCGTTTTTTGATTTTCTTGTTTTGTGCGTTATCACAGATGTGTTAAAACAAACTAATTGGATAGATGTTACAAACCTTTTAATATTTAATGCGTTTGTAACCTATTTAGGATTTTGGTTAAATCAAGTGTTTGTGAAAAAAGTAAAAACAAAGCAACAAGAAGCACAAACCAACCAAGCAAAAGCAACTTTAGAGCATACTCTAGCAATACTAGAGCAAAACATTGCAGCAAGTAAGGAAAACTTAGCAATACTAGAGCAAAATACAGCATCTAAGTTACAAGAAATTCAAAAGCTAAAGCAGGAAATTGAGGACAAATCTTGTCCGTATTGCTCAACTCCTTTTTCAAGTAAAAAAGCAAGAGATGCACACAAAGGAAGATGCCCGGAGAATCCTAAAAACATAGAATTTTAAAACAAAGTACATAAAAAGATATCAAATTATAAAAAAGTAAAACAGGGTTATTTTGGTATAAAAAAACGCAAAGAATGAAATTAAAAGGAAATACTTATAAAAAAAGAGTTAAGCACCAATTAATAGAGTGGGTAAAAGGTAATTCAATACACAATGAAAAGGATAATGAATGTTGTCCTGATTTTAGTTGTTGTAAACCGAATTTATTACAACCGGAAGAGATTAGAAAGACGTTCTATACATTATCAGAACTGGGAGATAAAGAAATGAAAGAATGGGAAAAGGATAATAGTATTGAAACTCCCAATTATGACAAAGCACATAGTATGTTAGGAGGTTTTCTTTGCTCTGGTCTTGATGAAATTGATCCTAATAAGTCTATTCATGTTGTGGGTTCATCTTTTAATAAATCAAAACTAAATTAACAGTAGATAACGTGGTATTAACGAGATTAGGAAATAAAAGAAAAATAAGTGATTTACTATATAATCACTTCCCATCACATAAAATGCGCATTGAATTGTTTTTTGGTGCCGGAGGAAGCTTCTTTTATTTACCGATACCTAAGTATTCAATTCTTAATGATTTTGATTCTGATGTAAGTAATTTATACAGGGTTATACTTGATCAAAAAGAAGAATTAAAAGAAGCTATTAAGTTAATGCCGGTTTCTGAAGGAATGATTAACCACTGGAAGGAAAATCAAGAAACTGATCCTTTGCGTAAATCGTTGCGTTTTTTGCTTCTTTCAAACTTTACCTATTTAGGAAAAGGAGATACACTGAGGTTAGGAATTGATAATACAAAAAGAAATTTACTTAAGAGAATAGATCCAGTATTTGAAATGCTGTCTAACTCTAAAATTACTAATTCTGATTTTAGAGAAGTATTACCTAAAATTTCTTTTAATAAAGACGTAACACCTAAAGAAGATTGTTTTGTTTATCTCGATCCGGTTTACCTTGATTCTACACATTATTATAAAGTTCCTAAATGGTCTGTATCTGATACAGAAGATTGTTTTAAAATAATGGACGAATGCGGAATCAAATGCGCTATGTCAGAATTTGATCATGAAGCAGTTTTAGACTTTGCTGCTGATTATAAAATGAATGTGATTTACTTGAAAGAAAGGCAAAACATTAAGAATAAGAAAAACGAAATATTAATCACGAACTACGATAACAACCAGTTATCAATGTTCTAAAATAATTGTAGAAATCATGACAACAGATGCGGCAAAAGCATATTTAATAGAGAATACGAATTTGAGTGATTCTGATTTTGAAAAAGCTTCAAAAGAAGATGTCGCTTGTGGATTAGCTAAGGAAGGAGAGTGGGTACACAATTTTTATTCTCCATATCCAACCAATGAATGGGAAATAAGAACGGCAATTGAAATGGCTGAGGAGCATCAATTTCATAACGATCAAGATCAGATAGATTCCTATGTGGATTTTATGATGGGTACAATAAATTTTTAAACAGTAGGAAATATGATAAAAGCCTGTTTAGATCCACATTGCGAAGCTGTATACCATAATTGCGATACATCTGATAAAAGATGTCTTGATTGTGGCGGACGAATTATAACGATAAATAAAAAAACTTACTTGTCAAAATGTTCTAATAACTGGTTTCAATACGATCGTAGAACAGGACAATACTTTAGACCAATACAAGATCAACAATTAATACTAAATCTGTAGAAATAATGAATAGAGAACAGGAAATACAAGACGAAATTAAAGAACAGAATATTTTTTTAGACAGGTACCTAAATAATATTAAATCTCTTTTAGGAGAGGAAGGAGCTAAAAAAGTAAAAAAATCAATGATTAATCATTTAGTAAATAATCTGTAGAAATTAGAATTGATTTCCTCCATTGGAATTAGGAAAGAAAACAAGTAATAGGCATTTGAGGTTGTAAATAAATAATCTGTAAAGTCTGCTTTTCTTTTTCATAAGAGTAAAAATAGTATAAACAATAAGAAAATGGAACACATATTACAAGAAATTAGAGAAGAGCGCTCACGTCAAAATGAAAAATGGGGCGAGCAGAATCACAATTTAGTAGAATGGATGGCGATACTCACAGAAGAGCATGGCGAAGTTGGAAAAGAAGCTGTAGAGTTGCATTTTGGAGCTCAACAGTTTAATCCAAGTTTAGAGGAAAACAAGGAAGCTTTTAAAGAGAGATTAGAGGCTTATAGAACCGAACTAATACAAGTTGCTGCTGTTGCTGTTTCTATGATAGAAAGTGTTGAGAGGAATGAGTTTAAATGGGTTAATTAACTAATTATTAAATCAAGAAAATACATTAATAAAATTCCATAGAACAAAAAATAAAACACCACTAAAATAAACTATGGTCTGCCATCTAAATGATTGAATCATTCTATTGCTTCTTTTTGAATTTGAGTATAAGTGTTCTATTTTTTTGAGTTCTTCCTCAAGTTGAATTCTAGTTAAATCTTTAGGTATGTTTTTTTTTTTAACGTAATAAGTAGTTCTGTAAAAATCAACTGAAAGGTTTAATCTAATATATAAAAGGCCTAAAAATATACTAAATAACCAACATAAAACAGATATTATGAGAAGTAAAGAAATTAAATCGAAATCTAATTTTTTGTCTTTAGTTAAGTTTACGATATAACCGATTGAAGCAACAGCTAAACCTAATAAATAGTAACAGTATTTGATTATGGAATTAACATATCTATTATAATATTCTTTTATTTTTTCTTGGTCTGTCATGAAGATAAAGATAAAAAATAAGTACAAATGAAACTTTAAAACTTTATATAAAACAAAAACAGTAGAAATTATGATCGTACTGGCGCACACAAAAACTTATGACGATTGCCCAAATGGTCACAAAGGCATTTCTTATTTGCATGATGACCAAGAACACAGGACAGGTATCGAATACCGATGTGTATGGAATAGAATAACTAACCAAATAGTAAAAAATCAGTAGGTTCTCCAGTACCTTAAAAACGGAAAAGTTCTTTGACATTGCAGTAAGTTTAAATTTTAAGTATTCATTATCTTTAACTAGTTGAACATATGAGAAAATGAAAATAATTTATAAGATAACTTATCCTAATGGAAAAATATACATAGGAAAAGATTTAACTGATAGTATTAATTACTTTGGGAGTGCTGATAGTAAGATAATAGCTAAAGATTTTAGTAGAGAGGAAAGAAGAGATTTCACTATTAGAAAGCAGATACTTTGGGAATCAGAAACAGCCTCGGTAAAAGAGGTTAACTCAAAAGAAATAGAATTAATTAGAAAGTTTGATTCTAATAACCCAGATGTTGGCTACAATAGGTGGCCAAAGTATATGGGTTAGGTTTAGTTCAGGATATATACTTACTGCAGGAACTTCAATTTGAAGCTCTTTTTTATTTTCAAAGATTTTGTATAACCGGCACCGCATGGCGTCAAATTAATTGTAGGTTGAATTATGTTTTATAAAGTCATTCATTCAACCTACCGATTTTATACTAGTCAAACAATGATATTAAATCAACTATTAATTCTAAAAGTTTAACTAATGATTTTACCCTTTTGAACCATTTCAACCTTGTTGATTTTGGTTCTTTACATCTTTTTTTCATGAAGTATGTATTCAGGGAGTTGGGGATTTTGAGGGGGTTAAACGTTAAATTTTTGTTAAAAAAATAAATCAATGAATAACAATACATTACACCTAAATCTAAAAAAGAAGTGGTTTGATATGATTGCTTCAGGAATAAAAAAAGAGGAGTACAGGACTATACTACGCAAAAATTAACGCAAAAACGCAAAACCATGAAAAACAAATTAATAATACCAAGACTATAGCAATTAAAATTGATTTCCTCCTTGGGAATTAGGAAAGAAAACAAGTAATAGGCATTTGAGGTTGTAAATTAATAATCTGTAAAGTCTGCTTTTCTTTTTCATAATATAAAGGTAAAAAAAACGAAGAATATGAGTGCTTCAATAGATAAATTTAAGGAAACTAAAAGCGCAATAAATACGCAATATGTATCGCAAGGATATAATACAAAACTTTGCGGACAAACAGTTCTTTCAATGATAATAGGTAAACCTACTGAGCAAATTTGTAAAGAATTGCAAAAAGATGGAACAACAAATATTATAAAAGACCTTAAACCATATTTAGAAAAAAATGGTTTTGATACAGAATATAAAAAAGTTAGAACCTTTAAAGATATACCTAATAATTCCATTGTATTATTAGAGTTTCCGGATGAGAGTCAAAGTGGGCATTATACATTAAAAATAAATAATGTTTACTATGATCCGGCAGTAGGTATTCTTAAAAATTATAATGAGGAGACAAGACTGCCTCATTCATTTTTAAAATTTAAAAAAACAGAAAAGAAATGAATATAATAACGCAAAATCAAGAAAACGGAAATATTGTAATTTCCGATCAGGGAGGAATTAAATTAATTACTTCTAGTATAAATGTACACCAACACCCACGCAATAAAGATTGGTTATTAATTAATGATTCTCTAATCCCTTTAGAAGAAAAAGGACTGTCTATACCAATTTCTAACCTAACTATTAATGGGGTTAAAGACTTTAATAACATAGAAGAAGTTAAAAATACTTTTTACAGTTCCATTTCCCTTAATAAAGGAGGTTCAAACAGACCAATAGACCCTAAAGAAAATGATCCTTACTGGAAAGTGTATCAGGACCAAAATACGTATGAAAAATTGCTTCTATTTGCTGAAATGAACGTTATGGGAAGTCCTACAATCAACAATGATAGGGATGGGAAATTAGTTACAAAAGAGTATTATTGTCAATTTACAAGCTTTTTTATCAGAATAACCTTAAACTATTATTATTTAATAAACGACCCTACCAAAATATCACACATATTAATGTCCGGGCATACGTCTTATGTAACATTACCTTTGAAAGCGTATCATTATGATGTTAATGGAGATATAACATATAGTTACGAGATATTTAGTTGGCAACGATAAAAATAGTTTAGTAATAACCTTCCCCCTTTATTGTAAAAAATGAAAATACAATGTAAAAAAAGATTATTTGGTAAATTTCCTTTTATCCCATTACCTGAAGCTAGAGCAGTGATTAATGAAATAATAGCTAAACAGCGAAATTTACCTATTGAAATAGCTCGTTATAAAAAGTATCTAAGACCTTCTGAGGTTGAAGAATATTTAAAAAACTATGATATAGAAATAAAGGAGGAAGTTTAACAAAACTTCACAAAGGTAAACAAACCTCCACAAAACTTCACAAAGGTAAACAAACCTCCAACATTAGTTAAAAGCCTCTCTATTATTGCATTGTATTTACAATAAAAATGAATAATAGAGAGGCAATTAATACATTACTTTATAGAGAAATCAAATCCGGATCAGAGTACAACGCTTTGATGCCTTTTAGTGATTGTAGTAGTGTAAACCTTGCTTCTGGTGATACCAAAGTTGCCATAGATAACATGGCGCTTTGGTCTCATAAATATACACATCATACAAAAGCCTTAACCGATCGTTTTTTTACAGGCTTATCCTTATCTAAATTATGCAAGGAGCTGCACAGTTTTCTTTTTCATCATCTACAATATAAGATAGATGATTACACACAAAAGCTTAAAAGCCCTGCATGCTCATGGTCGAGTAGACAAAAAGGGTTGGACTGTAAAAGTTACTCTATATTCGCAAGTACTGTACTACTTAATAGGGGGATAATACATTATTTACGTAGAGTAATTATAAACGAAGGGGAGGGCTTTTCTCATGTGTATGTTATTGTACCTAAAAATCAACAAACTGCTGATTTAAAAAGCGGTTATTATGTTATTGATGGCACAATTAATACACTTGAAGAACAGCGTATATTCAAATCGGATGATGTAAAAATGATCCCTAGAAAACAGGGGCAGTTAGGTTTTGTACAAAATGGTTTAAGCCAAGGTTTTTCAAAGCTTATAATGGCAGGAGTAGATTCGTTTATAGAGCATCTTAACTCGTGCATAGATTCACGTTTTGATAAAGGTGTGGTATCTCTTAGAATTAGGAGAGATTTACAAACTGTATTGCAAAACAAAATAGCTTTATTAGATGAAGCTATTGAAATAAGTAATGATACACGCATTGAAAATCTTTTTAACGAGCTTTTAAAAGAAGTAGATCTAGGTATTGAGCATTTACGCTCAGAAACCGCACACAGTACCTATGACGATTGCGCACTCGAAGTATTAATGCAATCGTTAACCTTCGCAGAACAATTAAAGCAATATATTGATACTTACCTAAACAACTTTATTAAAACGCAACAACGTTTTAAGGTTTCTGTAACTACCAAAAATGCCATGACTTCAGAGCGTACCTACTATTTTGTAGTAGGACAGGCTTCTAACCCAATATTAGCAGAATACAGGCAAATAACCATAAAGAAGGAGGCTAACAAATACGGTGTAGATGCCGTAGTGCCTTACGGTGTTAGTGTAGATCATTGGTTACTAAAAAACAAAAATCATTTTGCAAAAATATACAACACCACCATTGCTAAAGAATACGAAAAAGAGGTCCTTCCAGTAGTACAACATATAAAAGAACTTCGTAAAAAAGTGCATTTGGACGGCGAAACTCTTTACTACTACGAAAAGCCTTTTCATAGAGATTTGTTGAGCATTTTTTTTAAGCACGACACTAACTATGCTTCCTTAATAAAGGAAGAGCAAAAGAACTTAGCAATTGCTAACAAAAAGAGTTTAGAAGAATATGAGAAAAAACTAACCGAAACCCTTGAAGAAGATAAAAAAGCAAAAAAACGCAAGCTTTTAAAAAAGCAAATAGGTTACGGTGTTGTTGCGTTGACAGCATTGTATTTAATATTTAAAAAAAATAAATAGCTATGATTCATCAATTTGATAGCCCGCCATCCCTTGCAGGTTGGTTTGACGGCTTTTGTCCGTCGAATGGAATTGCGGACGACTTAGAAAGAAAAGCCAGAGATATTAATGCTCAAAAAGCAGAATGGGATAAAAAGTACAAAGCCTTAGAAACCGGAGCAAGAGCTGCCGAATGGGCAGAACTGAAAAAAGACATAATAGAGTTAGAAGATAAAGTTGAGAAACTAACACTTGAACTTCAAAAAGAACAGGGAATTATTGATGCTCTTGGTATTGGTTTAGGTGCTTGGTGTAATGGCGCAGTTACAAGACGCAGAAATGCGGAAAACGCCCTTAGACAAGCTGAGCAAGCACTAGGACAAATTAAAGGAGCGTATTTAACCCTTGAAAAGCAGCAAAATGAAGGGATAAAAATCGGGGGCGAAAATATTGTAAAGCTTAAAGAAACTATTAAAGAGTTAGAAAATAAAATTTTAGCTGCACAACAAAAAATTGCTGCTTACAAAGCCAACCGAGATAACAAAACAGTTAGTGAAGATCAAGCCGACAAAAACTCAGCTATTAAAGGGCAACTAAAAGAAAATGCACCTCTAATTATTGGAGGTATTGCCTTGTTAGGTTTAGCTTTTTACGTGGTAAAAAATAAAAAAAAGACTACTGCTACAAGAGTAGTAGCATAAATAAATAGCAATGAGAAAAAGTTTAATACAACAACAAATAGCTTGGGGAAAAACAAGTTTGGTAGCATCACCTAAACGTAGCAATGCGTTAAATGGCTTTTTTGATGGGTTAAATCTTAAAGATTTAATATCTACAGCCGGAACAACTTGGGCGCAAATAGAGCAGGCCCGCAACGGACAGCCTGTATATGTGAATACCCCGGGAGGACAACAACAGGACATAGCCCCTCTGTTAGTTTCAAAATTGGAGCAGCAAGCCCAACAGCAACAAAAGTCAGTTGACGACATGATGAAAATGTTGCAAATGCAAATGATGAACAATAACAAGCCTCCACAAAAAGACAATACTATGCTTTATATCGGTTTAGGGATAGGGGCTATAGTATTACTAGGAGGTGTATATATGATAACTAAAAAAAAGTAAAAAAATCATGACAAAAGAAGGAATTGAAAACTCAATAGTAAGTGTAGCTAGCATGACAGCAGGAGCTATCGGTTCACGCATTATTGCAGACAAATTACCAATTAAAAATAACAAGTTAAAAAGAGGCTTGTTGATTGCCGGAAGTATTATAGCAGCTGCCAGCTTAGATAGAAAAACAACCGGAAGAAAAGTAGGACAAGACATGGCTGTCTCAATGGCTACAACACAGACAGGTTATTTATTAAAAGAAATGTTTGAAGAGAAGCTACAAGAGGATAGCCTTTTCAAAACAGGGCTTGGAAATCCGGTATATATAGACTATTCATCTTTTGAACAGCCTGTATTTGAACAAACAGCAGAATTTATCAGTTAATTAAAAATAAAAAAAGATATGAATTTATTATCAAACCAAGAACAATATCTAAAAGTAGTTACTTACCTAGGTGAAAAGAACCAAAAACATGGTTATGAATGGAACACTAGCCTTTTAAAGCCAATGCCCGGAGACCTTTTTATTAACAAAAAGATAGGTACTTCAGGAAATATTAACTTGTTGGATGGAGAGTCTAACAACGTAAGAGGGGTTACCAATTTTGACAAAAACACCCTAAACGAAGGACGTATTTTCGTTATGGACGGTGTTTCGTTTGCGTATTCGTTTGAAGACCCAACTACACATGTTGCTTCAGTAAATTACGGAACATCAAATTTACCGGCAGAGTTGCGTTTTGCGAATCTAGTAGTAAAACAAAACAATGAAGTATTAGTAAAACTTCCTATTAATTCAATCGTAAACTCATACGAAAATGGCGTAAAGTACAAAGATTTAGGGGCATTTGCATTAGTGTTGCCTAAGCACGCAATTGAAGTTGATATTGAATTTCCTTCAGGTGTTGGTGTAAAACCTCCGGCAGATAAAGAACTTTTTGTATCTGTGTTCTTCAGAGGCTTCGAAACCTACCAAAAAAGATAAAATACTTCAATTAAATAAAAAATTTGCGTAAAATTTTTTTACGCAAATTTTCTTTAATCAAAGAATATGAAAAGAGTTTATAAACGTATAATAGTAAACAAAGGATTACTTAAAGAAACTGGTACCGATTTTACTTCGTACTTAAATAATGAAGTAAATGGTCAGTTGCCTAAAGGAGAAGTTAAAGGTGTAAAGTTTGTTTCTTACATTGATGAAATGGCATTATTGCCACCTGATAGCGGAAGTGGGCCAGTATCATATAATGCCTTGCCTTTTGGTATTACACATACTGATGTATTTATAACCGACACTAGAAGTAATCTTTTAACAGAACCAACAGATATTAGAGATTATCAGAATAAAGGAGGCGGTTATTTGGAAAACTTTAAACAAATAGACGAAACCTCAGAAAACGATGAAATAACCATTCGTTGGGAAACGTATGGAGATATGCCTATTTGCGGTGAGTTTATTTTTGAGATACACCAATCAGACTGCGAATGTTAATTAAATAATTTGTTATGAGTGCTATTTACGGAACAAAAACATACAAAGAAGATTTTGAAATTGATATAAAAAAACTTAATGACTGTAAAGGTATTTACAAGCTAGAAGTATTTGTATCAAAAGAAAGTATGCCGTTGTTGGTAAAAGACGGCTCAAACCAAATTATAAAAGAAAATTACAACCCCTTTATAGTGTCTTCTCCTGTACCCATTACAAAAGGGGTACTTCGCTTTGAATTTAAGGAGATAGAAGGTGAAAGTAAAGGATTTAAAAGTGCAACGGTAAGATATCTGTATCATGAATAATCTAATCAATACGTTACAAGAGCATTTAAGTAGCAGTGAAAACCATGTGGTAAAGATAAAAAATGCTACCGGTGTTAAATTATCTAAAGATACACCTATACATAAATATGCTTTTGATCTTCATTACATTGAAAGTAAGTATAACTCATTGCAACACTTTTTAAGCCTATTGCCAGGAAAAGGATTTAAAAAAGATGTGGTGTTTACCTTACAAAAAATGTATGGTACTCCTGAAAAAACCACCTATCATTTAGTAAAAGAGTTTAAAGAAGATTTAGAAAAAGAATCCATGAATACACCGATACAAACATCAGCACAAACATATATACCTCCTACGCCTTCACAAGATATGTTTAGTAGTTTTTTAGGAGCTCCGGGATTGATGAATAAGTTTGTTGATGCCGAACGTTCCAATGACTATAAACAACAAGTAGAGGAATTAAAGGAAGAAATAAGGGAGTTAAAATCAGAAAACCGTATTCTACGTGAAAAAAACAGCTCGTTAGAAATAAAGTTACAAACGGCTAATGATCGACAAGATTTAGCTATTGAAAAGGCAAAAATGGAAAGTAAAGGTTTTTTTGAAAGCCCAGCATTTGAATCCCTTGCGGGCGCACTTCCTGATGTAGCTAAGGCAATTATGGGGGGACAAAATGTAAACTCCGGTGCATTAGGTTCTCCGGTAACTCAAATACAAAAAAGCCTCTTCAATAAAATTCAATCCGAAAACACTGAAGAACAAAAAATAGCTTTTCTAATCTATTTATTAGAAAATTGGAAAGAGGGTATTGATGAGGAAATCGTAGAAATTTTAGAAAAATAAACATGAAAATAAACAACAAAGACGAAGCTCTAACCCAATTAAACACTTTAGAAGAAAAAGTGTTATGCCGGTTAGCAGAATTATCAACCAATCCTAAAGCTTTAGAATACTTTTCCAACCCTATTAAGTTCGCAACAGTAAAAGCTTTTTTAAACTAAAATAAGCTATGAAAAAGATATCGCAAAAAGTAGGGAAAATTGCTTCCAAAGAAAATAAAGAAAAAGCAAAAAAAGCAGTAAAAGAAGCAGGTGGGTTTATTGCTAAGAATAAAAAAGAGGTAGCATATTTTGCTGTTGGGTTAGTTGGTTTTTATGTAGTTTATAAATTGTATAAAGGAATAAACAAAGCTTCAGATGCGGTTGGAGATATTTTAGAATCCCCCGAAGTTGATACAATAAAAACGGACTTACAAATAAATCCTAAAAATCTAACAGTTTCAGCAGCTCACGCTGAGTTATTGGCTAAATCCCTTTTAGATGCCTTTAATAAAACAATATTATTCGGTCAACCTTCCTCAGATACTGAAAAAATATCACAAGTTTTTGATGAAATAAAAACGGGTGATGATTTAAGATTAGTACACAAAAAATTTGGGCTTAGAAAAAGAGCTATGGGAGGTACACCAACAACATATATGGCTAAGAAATTAGCAGATAGCTATGATTTAACCTACTGGCTAAAAGAAGAAGTTTCAAGCTTCTTTGATCCAACCTTGTATAAAAAAATAGAGAGCCGTTTTAAAATGGCTCAAATCCCTTTTTAAAAAAGAAAAAGATAAACAACATGGAAACAAGTTTACCAATTCAAGGGCTAGCATGCCCTAATGTCGAATTTGACACGGGAATTTCAAATAACGAAAAAAAATGCGGTTGTACTATGAAAACAAGAATAACAGGAAAAGTAATTGACTCACTAACTAAACAACCTTTTGAAGAACCAGTTAATATTAAGAATTTAAACACATCCTTTGGTGTTACTACTAGAGTTGATGGATCATTTGTAATAGAAGCTTCACCTAACGATATTCTACGATTTTCTTTTGTTGAATATCAAGTATTAGATATAAAAGCTTCAGAACTTCCTTCGGTAATAGTTTTAAAGCCGGATGATATGTTGAATGAAGTAGTAATAACTGTAGGAACAAAGAAAGAGGCAAAAAAGTACAACTATTTAGGTTTCGCACTTATAGGTGGTTTATTAATCTATGCCGTTGCTAAAGACAAAAAGAAAAAGAGTAAAAAAGAAGCTAATGCATCAACATAATGGAGGAAATAATACAATATCTACCGGATAGCTTCCGCCCGTTTGTGCTTCTTTTTCTCATAGCTGTTTCATTTTTTTTCGGTTTAAGACTTCGTTTATTGGAAGTAAAAAGTGCCTCCAATAAAGCCGATCAACTAAAAATGGAAAATTTCAAAAGAGGCTTTGAAATTAATTCCGAATTAATAGAAGCTATTAAGGAGGATTTTAACGACAGAATAACAAGCCTTAAAGATCACATTTCGCAATTAGAAGAAATGAATACAAAGCTACATAATCTATTAATAAAAGAGCGTGAAACGCTTGATAAATACGTGCAAAAATATGGCAATCTTTAAAAAAACTGTTTTCATAATAATTAGTTTTTTGATTTTCTCCGCTTGTAGCACACAAAAAAAGCAAGTGGAGATTTTTAAAAATCAAAAAGATTTTTTGGTAAGAGCTAAGGAAGTTAAAGAAGTAAAGGTGATTAATCAACCTATTGACGATGTTGTTTTTTTGTCTTTACCAAACACAGAAAATAAAGAAGTTGATAGTATAATTAATACTTTATTCAACAACTTTAAAACCTATAAACATAGCGGTACCAGTTCTTACGGAATAAGTTATAACCAAAAACAAAAAGGCTTCGATATAAAGGCTCAAATAGGCAAAACACAAACCCAAATTATACAAAAAACAGACACTATTGTTACGTTTAAAGAACGGGTTGTTTTCCAAAATAAAGAAGTGATAAAATACCGGATTCCTTTTAAATTTTGGTTGTTTTGGGTCATAAGTATAGTTGTTATTTATTTTCTAGTCCGGTTTAAAATTATCTAGCAATGAAAAAAACGCTATTATTTGTAGGTGGTGGTATTGCGCTTATTGCGCTCACTTCATATATAGGTAAAAAAAGAGAAGCAATAGAGCATATTATTGATAATCTACAATTCAAAATCAAAAGTATCCGAAATTTTAATATATCACTTCAACAGCTGACTCTTGATTTAGATATTGTAGCTGTAAATCCTACTAAAGAGGATTTATACGTAAATACCGGATTTATTAGAGCTAATGTATTAAGGGTGTTTGAAAAAAAAACCGGAAAACTATTAGCATTTTCTAAGCTTGATACTAATGCTATTAATATTCCTAGTGGTGGGTTTATGCAATTGCCTCCAGCTCATGTAGAAATACCTTTATTAACTGGAGGGCAAATGCTTTTAAAACATTTTTTAGGTACTAATGAAGCAGTAAAAGATTTCAGTAAGCAACTGGCTTATGAATTAGAATTAGAGGCTCTAGGGCAAACAAAAACAATTCAATTTTAAAAGGAAAAGAAATGGCAAGTTATACATTATTTAAACCTTCGTTAGAGTTAGCAGAAGGTGGTTTTCAGCTATTGAAAAACGACAAAGGTAACTACAACTCTAGAGGGGAATTAGTAGGTACAAATCACGGAGTTTCAGCAAAGTTTTACGAACGTGTTATTGGCAGACCGCCAAGCATTGAAGATATGAAAAGCCTTAGTAAGGTAGAAGCGCATGTTTTGTTTAAAAATGAATTTTGGGATAAGGTTAGAGCTGATGAAATTCAAAGTCAAGGTGTAGCGGAAATTATTGCAGATCATGCCATTAATGCCAATCCAATGGTTACTGCAAAGATAGTTCAACGTACATTAAATAAGTATTTCGGTAAAAATTTGGTTGTTGATGGTGCTATAGGAAATCAAACTTTAGCGGCAATTAATTCAGTAGATGATAAAAAGCTTTTTGAAAAAATTGCCCAGGAACGTTTAAGTTATTACCAAAGGCTTACCGATTTTCAATATTTCGGCAAAAGCTGGACCTCTCGTGTTTATGCACTGGGGCGCAAGTTTGGTGTTGAAATTAAAAAAAAAAGAATGTAGCCATTGCGCTAGGTGTATTAACGGTAGCAATTGTAGGGTATCTCGCTTATAAAAATAAAAAAAAGAAAATAGTTAAAAAATAAATGACAACAACACAAAAGTTTGAAAACCTTAACGGAAAGGAAATTAATAGAGAAGTATTAGAAAATTTGGTAGCAGAAGCCAAGGAGGAAAACAATATTGAAATTGTTTACAGGCTGTCGCAAATACTATTAAACCACCCCAAGGCGCAAACTTTTGAAATAGAAGTTAAAAAATACAAGCAACCTACAACCGCTTTAAATGCGCCAAGACACCAAGGTAATTATAAAGAAGCTTTAACCGAAAAAGGGGAGTTAAAAAAAGGTTGGAAATTTCAAAACGGAAAGATTGTAAAAGTTACCAAAACCACAAAAACAAGCGTTACAAAAATCACCATTGATGCCGATATATTGGCAGGTTTAGAATATATTCAAGAAGATGACAGCGAGTTACAAAACGGTTTAGGAAAGGCGGTAAGTCCGCAACAAATCTACCAAATGGTAACGGATAAAATTATCGACAGACTAAAAACCACCAAAGCCGAAGATTGGGAAAACGTTTGGGAAAATGGTGATAAACAAGGCTATCTTTTTGCCTATAACTTTATGAGCAAAAAGCCCTATAAATCCATTAATCAGCTTACTTTGTGCGGTAGCTTAGCCATGAAAAAACTCTTAAAAAATCCGTATTTCCTTACTTTTAAACAAGTAGAAAAATTAAAAGGACGAGTTTTAGAAGGAGCAAAAGCTCAACAAATCACCTATTATTCCACTCTGTACAGCTTCGAGCAGGCAAAACCCAAACTAAAATTTGCCACTTATGACGAAAAGAAGTTTATCAATTGGGTAAAGCAAAACAAAAGCAAAATAAATGCCTTGAACAAATCGTACACTGACATAAATAGTAATAAAAAAAAGGATGATATTGAAAACATCGTTTATAATGCCAAAGTACCCATTTTAAAATATTACAACGTTTACAACGGTGCAGATATCACAGATATTGACTTTGATTTAGATAATTTTAAAGGCGTTGGCTTTATCGAAGCAAAAGGAAATACCAATGAACCCATTGCCGCTTGTGAGGCAATTATAGAGAACTATCCAAAACCCGCCCCTGCCTTTGTACTTGGTGGAAATGTAGCATCCTATCATCCAAAGAAAGATTCGGTAAATATGCCCGAACGAAAGTTTTTCAAATACTCCCAAGCCTATTATACTACGTTATTTCACGAGTACATTCATTCCACAGGATCTCCCAACCGTTTAAACCGTATCAAAGGAAAAATGTTTGGTGACAAAGACTATTCTTTCGAGGAATTGATTGCAGAAATAGGAGCTAGTTTTTTATGTGCTAATAGTGGTATTTTACACTACACCTTAAGAAATGGAGCTGCTTATATCAAAAGCTGGCATAATCGATTGATAGAACTATTAGAAAAAGACAATAAGTTTATTTTTAAAGCAGCTGCCAAAGCTCAAAAAGCAGCCGAATTTATTTTACAACCAGACGAAAACGGAGAACCTAAGTTTTTAAAAACAATCGTTACCAAAGAAAAACAAGAAAAGCCTTGTAAATGTGCGGAAACCCCAAAACGCAAAAAGCGCAAAACTAAGACAACCCAAAAAAAGAGACCCAAACAACTACAACTCGCATTGAATGGAGCGATACCGATACCTAAAAACCAAAGCTTTGATGCCGTACAAATTACTCCACCAATAGAAGTAGAATATCACATACCGGAGCCAAGAGAAAACAAAATAATAACTACTCCTGTATTTGAAAGTCTTCCCCAAAAAAAAGAAATAAAACAACCTGAAGTAAAAAATGTAAGAAGATCATCACTTGCACAAAGAAGACAGCAAAGAGCCAACATAGTACAAGAATATTACACCATAAATGATGCAGAAATTTCTAAGTTTTTAGGGAAGTTGGAAAAAAAACAAAAAGAAAGTTTAGTGATTACTTTAACAGGGGGACAAGGTTCAGGGAAAACACGTTGTGCTTTTCGTTTTATGAATGAATTTGCACAAAATTACAAGGTAGGACACGCTAGTATTGAAGAACACCCAGATAGTACGTTGTATTGGGATAAAGTAGATCAATACATTAATGATATAGCTCATAATAATATTGATAATCCGGAAATCAACACACAGCAGGATTTAGATAAACTTATCAAAGAAAACGACATTATTGTCATTGACTCCTTTGCTAAAATGCAAGAACTAAGCAAAGGCTTTGAAGTAGATAAGGATTTACGTAAAAAATACGATGGCAAATTATTCCTAGTTATTTTTCAACAAACCGCAGACGGAAAAATGAGAGGTGGTACTAAGAGCCAATTTGATGCAGATATTGTACTGTTTACTGAGAAGTTTAAGGATTACAAAGAAAACTTTGTATATGCAGACAAAAACCGCTATCAAAATCAATCTTTAGATGAATTAAAGTACTCAATCTATACAGGCAAGCTTATCAAGGATAAAGAGGAAAGTCCGCAAGAAACTACCGAGGAAGTTCCGCACGAAATTGTAATGTAATGCCGATATCATTAGAAACGCTTATTCCTGAGATACGGCAAAAAGACAATTTTTTGCGTCCAGATAGTATTTTAAAGAACTTTTCAAATGCCCCGGCTTTAAAAGTTGGGGCATTTGCTCAATATGATACTAAAACTGATACGATTTTTTTACCTAAAGGAATCCACAAGCCATACTATTATTATTTATTATATCATGAGTTAGCACATTCCCTAGTTCACCCAACACGATTAAATTTAAACTGTTCCGGGAAGTTTAAAAGTTATCCTTATGTTTTAGAGGAACTCACAGCGGAGTTAACCGCAACTATTATTTGCGCAAAAACGGGTTTATTCCATCAAACCTCACAATTACATACGACCTATATAAATGCTTGGTATAAAGTGCTTTTTAAGTATCGTAAAAGGTCTGCTAAAAACGATTTAAAAAATTGCATTAAGAAAGCCTATGAAAGAACGGAAATTATATTAAAATAAAAACCCACTCAAAAGATTGAGCGGGAAAATTGCTATGAAAAAGAAAGTCCTAAGACGTCTCAAAGGACAAATCAAATTTATATTTTTTTTGTTTAAGGCCAATAAAAATAACAGAAGTTTTAAAATGTTGAAAAATAAATATTTATTATTGAGCTTTATAGGTTTTTCCCTGTATTGTTTAGATAAAAGATTAAAAAAACAAGTTAAGGTTTATTATGTTGATAGTATGCCTTTTGGATTTAATGGTTTGGCGATCCCTCCATTTGGAATTTTTATAGATAAAAAGCATAAAGGAAATAAAAATTTATTGTTACATGAGATAGTTCATTGGAAACAATTTCAAGAAAACGGATTACTTTTATTTTTAATTAAATTTTTCTTTTATCAGATAAAATATGGGTATGATAAAAATCCAATGGAAATAGAAGCTAGATTTAATGAATCAGATTTTTGTAAATGTAATTATACATTTTGTGTGAAAAATGGAATTGCTAAAACGGTGTCTAACCCTAATTTTAGAAAATTATAATATTTAGTTTGGTTAATGTAAAATCTATTTTGTTATAAATAGTTAAAAAAGAAGAAAAAAAAGAGAAATTTTATTTTTATTACATATATAATTTATTGTTTATTAGTTATTTAAAGCTCTTTTTTATTTTTACTGGCAGTCAAAAGGTCGCGGGTTCGAGCCCCGCCTTCTCCACTTTTAAACTTTAATATTTATTTTTTTCTAAAAAGTATTCTATTTGGGAAGGAGTTGCATCAAAAATTAGAAGTTTACCATTCTCGTCAAAAAGATATCCAAAAGGAAGTCTATCAAATCCTAAATAATCATTTATTTTTTTTGTTGAAACCCCTACTACAGAATGTAAATTAAATTTATCTACATATTGCATTACATCATCTTTATTGAATTTTTTATCTGAACAAAGTGTTAGTAATCTGATTTTTTGAGAGTATTTTTTATTTAATGTAGTAATCTTTTCTAAATTAGATATGCAAGGTGAACACCAAGGAGACCAGAATTCAATGTAAATAAATTTATTTGAGTTCTTTAATTTTTTAAGGTTTTGAGTCTCTCCATTAGGTAAATTGTATGAAATTTCAGGTAACTTATCAAGCATTCTGTTTTCAAAAGGAATATTTTTTATAGGCTCATTATCTAACCATTTTATATCACATTTATACTTATTCATTGGTTTTGAATAAACAAATGATGTAATCTCAAATATTTTTTCATTAAATAAAAATAAATTTCTTCTTTTTTCTAAATTACTTTCAAAAGTAGTAATAATTGGTTTTTCTGTATAATATGGGTTTATTAATATAATATCAGAGCTGTCATTAAATATTCCGTTTTTATTTCTATCTATTAAAAAAAGCTTGAATTTACCTTGGTCGTTGACATCTGCTACTACAGATTCGTATTCAACAATCTCTATGTTTTGGTCAAGACTATGCTTAATGCTACTAAAATCAATAAATTCAAATTTTTTTACCTCATTAAAAATAACACTAACTTTTTCATTCTTTTTACAAGAAAAAGAACTAAGAAATATGATAAATATTATAAGTTTAATGATTTTAGAAAAAAAATTATACATGTAAAAGATAGATAAGCAATAACAAACCTTTTAGTAAAAAACTACTAAAAGGCTTGTTATTTGTAACGTAAAATATTCAATTTAATTGCAATAAATTCTATTTCCTATTAAATCATAATATTCATAACCGGAATCAGTAGATTTAACTAAATACATTCCATAATAATCTCCTACCCATCCTATTTCTCTAAAGTAATAATCTCTTACAATTCCTTGTTCTCCGCCATTTATTAAATCCATTTCATTTGTTTCTAACTGTAATTTTTTAAAGTTTTCTAATTTTTTCATAAAATCCAATATTTTTATTATTTCTTAGATTTTAAATGTATTAAATAAACAATCTTATTGTTTTCCTATAAAAGCTATTCAAAATTAATCAGCATTTTTATTAACCTTTATTATTCATGTTTAGTTTTTTATGAAATAAAAAAGCTACCATGTTTCCATAGTAGCTTTAATATAGCTTAAAGGAGTTTTGTATTTAAGGGAAAATTGACTTTAAGCATTATATATAAATAAAGGGGGGAACAATTTTATGACACAATAATAGTGGTTAATATGCATACAAATGTTCAGTATTATAAAATGAGACCTGTTTTTTTAAAATAAAAATATCTAAATTTATAATGTTAGATTTTTACTAATCAATGTTATATATGAATTATATTACAAGTATCTTTCCTAAAGTAAGTTTTTTACTAGGAATTTTTTTAACTGTTTTTATTTTTCTTACAAAAAACAACTTAGGTAAAAATAAATGTGTTAGATACTCTTTAGGGGCTACAACATTTATTTATTCTTTACTGTCATTAGATACTTTTACTACGGCAAACAAGTTTAAACTACCCATTATAATTTGGTACACATCTTATATTCTATTTCCTTTTATTGGTTTTTTATTTTATAAGTTTTCTACTTGTTTAACACTAAAATCAATTAAAGGAAAAAAGTATTTACTTATGCTGATTTCCTATTCAATAATTAAATCAGCATTTTTCTTTTATGCTATAGGAAAGGTTGACAGGGTAGAAGGATTTACAAATCCTATATACCTTAATTTTTTTGGTTTTGAGTTTATACTGGCCAGTAGTATAAATATTATATTTCTGTACAAATCATATGTTATTTTTAAAGAAACACATTTGGTGATTGATTTAGATAGAAGAAAAAACATTTATTTTAAATGGATAGATTTACTTTTAAAAGCCAATATGTTGTTAATCATTGCTGTTTTGGTAGAAGTTGTACTTGCGTTGTTTGATTATGATTTAATACCGGAATTATTTAAAATAGAACCGGTTTTATATACACTCTTCTTTTTTGTTTTAGCATATTCTTTAATGTATTATCCGGTATTTGCTTTAACAGGTGATTATGAAGATTTACCGTCAGAAGAAAAGTATAAACATTCTAATTTAAGTGATTCATCAGAATTGTTTAATAAAATTGATACCATTGTTAAAACAGAAAAATTGTATTTATCTCCAAAATTAAAACTAAATACCATTGCTAAAAAGCTAAATTGTCCGGTACCTTATGTGTCTCAAGCAATTAATGAAAATCAAAAGATGAGTTTTACTGATTATATTAATACGTTTCGTATTGAAGAAGCTAAAAAAAAGCTATTGGTTAAAAACCCGGATACTATTTTTGCTATTGCTATAGACGTTGGTTTTAATAGCAAAGCAGCTTTTTATTATGCTTTTAAAAAGTTAACCAATATGACTCCTACAGAGTTTAGAAAGAAAAACTTAGAGTCTGTTTAATAGTTTTTTAGCATCGGTATATTCTTCAGGAGTATTTATATTTCTTATAAAATCGTCCTCAACTTCAACAATATTAACATCAGAATTAATTAACATTTTACGCGGACATGAGTATCCTTGAGCTAAATATTGCAACAATTTTCCGTAGGCTTTAGGTTCGTAGATAGTAATTAAAGGCTCCGGAAATTCTTTATTCTTCCCTTTAACAGTAGTGGCTACTTTACTTGGATCTCTATTTTCTAAAAGTAGTTGAATAATTTCTTTAGTTACAAAAGGAACATCAGTGGCTAGCACTAACCAAGCGGTATTCGGTTTTTTTTGAAAAGCAGAGCAAATTCCGCCAAAAGGACCTAAGTTTAGAAAGGTATCATGGATTTCATCTTCTTTTGCTGAAGGTTTTTGAACAGAGAAAAATGTTTCTAAAGAACAATTCTCTAATACTTCTTTAATATGTTGTTTTTGAGGTTTATCAAAATATTGCAATTCAGATTTATCGGTTCCCATTCGTGTACTATTTCCACCAATTAAAACTAATCCTTTAACCGGAGCAATATGCTGCTCAATTAGTGTTTGAACATGACGTGTAATTTTATCAATTTCATTAATAGTATAACAGGTACTATTTTTTATATACGGAAAGCGTTCTAATAAACAATCGAAATAGGTTGAGTTTTCATGTAGTTTAATAACAAACTGAATGCTGGTTAGCTGATCTAACCTCTTTTTTATAGAAGCTTCTTTTTCTTCATCTAAAATCAGTATTTGTTTAGCTCCTTGGTAATGGTTTCCGTTAATAAATACTAAATCGTGATTGTAAAACTGTAAACGTTGTTCGTATTTGTTTACAGAAGAAGTAGTTGTTATTTGCAAATTACCTTCACGATGAAAAGTATATTCAGACAACGTATTTTGTTGGACATCAGTAGCATGAGAAGCATCAAAATATCCTAAATTGAATTGAGATAATTTTTTAGAAATTTCTTGTACAAGATTGGCAATAGTGCCACATTTTGTTCCCAGTATAGCCAATTCATTAGGAGCAAAACTATCGTTATACTTTTTTTCCAGATTTGTATGTTTAGTATGTTCTTTACCCATTTTTAATATCTGATTTACCTCCTGTTTTTTCCACTAATTTTACTTCTTTAATTACCATTTTTTGACTGATTGCTTTACACATATCATAAATGGTTAAACAAGTTGCCGAAGCCCCGGTAAGCGCTTCCATTTCTACGCCGGTTTTACCTTCAATAGTTACTTTACAAAAAACCGCTACATGTTCCTCGTCTATTATATGAATATCAATATCCACTCCGCTAATTAGTAACGGATGACACATAGGAATAATATCAGATGTTTTTTTCACAGCTTGAATTCCGGCAATGATAGCTGTTTGAAAAACGGGTCCTTTTTTAGTGATGAGTTCATTGTTGGTAAAATGACTCACAATTTCTGATCCTAAAAACATGGTTGCTTTTGCTATTGCTGTACGTTTCGTAATTTTTTTATCGGAAACATTCACCATTTTAGGTTGGTTTTGTTCATTAATGTGTGAAAAACTCATATAGTATTGTATTAAGTATCAGGTTAAAATCTAAGGCTATCAGGGATAAGTTTAAAAGATTTAAAATTACTCTTTTAAAAAACCGGTTAGATCTTGATCTGATTTCAGGTATAAAAATACGCAGATTCCTTGAGAAATTAAGGCGTGTTTTTGAGTATTCTGAAAGCTTTTATTGCTTGTAAGACGTTCCTAGTGCTTTGTTAAGCGTTCCTATGTGCTTGTGGGGCGTTCCTAGTGCTTTGTTAAGCGCTCCTATGTACTTGTAAGACGTTCCTAGTGCCTTGTTAAGCGTTCCTGTGTGCTTGTGAGGCATTCCTAGTGTCTTGTTAAGCGTTCCTATATATTTGTGTATTGAAAAATACTTTCATAGACATGGTTATGTAAGAGGTGTACGACAAATTTCCTTTTGAGTTATTACGAAGGAGTTTGTAACGACTAAAGTAATCTCTCTATTTAAAGAGACTGCCACAGTAAAAGTATTTACTTCGCAGTGACGGTGTTATACCAAATGAGTTTTAAAAAAGGAAATTTGTTGTACACCTGTTTCCTGATAATTGTTTCTTAGAGACTATTCAACGTAGTGATTTTATAGCTAAACGAATAGATACAACTACTACCATGTTTTCCATGTAATTACCGGAAAAACACTTCCTTTTTTAAATACTATTTCTTCCGTTTTTGGGAGTTCAATAAAACCGTCAGTTTCAACTAAACTTGCTAAATCGCCTGAACCATTTCCTTGTATTGGTGTTGCGTAAAGTTGTCCGTTTTTTATAGTTAATTTTACTTGTAAAAAGTAGGTTAAATTGGGTTTAAAAGTGATGTCTTCAGCTAAAATTACGGTTTTTTCTTCAGAAATAATTTCAGTAGATTTTTTATACCAAGGATAAAAATAAACTAAACAATTTACAAATGTAGAAACCGGATTTCCGGGAAAAGCAAATACCGTTGTGTTCTTTTGATATTTATTCTCAGAAGGTTTTTCAGTACTCACAGCATTATTAATGTTTAAAGCCTCTGCAATGCCAAACCAAAAAGGTTTTCCCGGTCTTTGTGAAACACTGTGGAATAACTTTTTAACGCCCAACTCATTTAAAACCTCAGGTAAAAAATCAAATTTTCCTTTACTTACAGCACCGCTAAATAACAGCACATCATATTTTTGTAAAAAAGTCGCTATTTTTTCTTTTAAAACTGATTTTTCATCAGCTATATGAGAAGTTTCAGCAGGAATTTTTAAGTTATTCAGTAAAGAAACTAAGGTATATACATTACTTCTTCGAATTTGGTGGTCTAACGGATTTTCGTTTACATCAACCAATTCATCACCCGTAGAAACAATCATTACTTTAGGAAGCCTGGCAACTTTAACCATCGCTTTTCCTACAGTAGCTAGAACCCCTATTTCAGCAGCAGAAATAAGCGTATTCTTTTTAATAAGAATTTCCTCTTTGGTTTTATCAGAACCTTGTACATGAATATTTTGACCTTCGGTAATTTTATCAATAGTAACAGTTGCCATTAAGGTATTAATAGCTACATCTTCATAACGAATTACAGTATCAGTATTATCAGGCAAGCAAGCGCCTGTCATTACCTCATAACAATGCGCTGCATTTTCCATACTTTGTTGTGGTGCGCCGGCAGGTTGAATACCTTCTATTTTAAAATCACGAATACCATACTCAAAAAAACGATAATTAATAGCAATACCATCCATAGCTACTCGGTTGAATGGAGGAAAATCTCTATCGGCAACAATATCTTCTTTCAATACTCTTCCGACAGCTTCTAAAAACGGAATTTCCTCAACACCAAAATCTTGTGTGTTTTCTAAAATTATATGTTTGGCTTGTTCTACTGTAATCATTTGTAAAAATTTGATTGATAAATTATTACATTACTATATTGATTTACCCTCCAATGGTACTCATACTTTCAGACACGTTTCCTTTTCTATTAGCCTCTGCTATAAAACCATTTTTAGGTTTTTCTTTTACTAATTTTAAAAATAATAGTTTTAAATCTTCATTACTGGCTCCGTTTCGTAAGAAATCACGAATACTAAACACACCATCATCAAACAAACAGTTTTTTAACATGCCTGTTGAGGTAATTCGTATTCGATCACAATCATTACAAATGGTTCTTGTAAAAGCCGGAATAATTCCTATAGTTCCAACATAGTTTTTAACTTGATAGTTTTTAGAAGTAGATGATTTTTTAGAAGGCACTTCAGTAATTTCATATTCAGAAGTAATTTCTTGCAGAATTCTATTAAAGTTCCAAGTTTCTTGTAAGTTTCGTTGTCCGTTACCATTAAACGGCATTTCTTCAATAAATCGAACAGCAATGTCTTTATCTTGGGTAAGCTGAACAAAATCGTTAATTTCATCAGTATTAAACCCTGATTGCACTACCACATTGAGTTTTAAATGTAAACTACTTTTTTCTAAAAGTTCAAAGGTTTTATATACCTCAGGAAAAACATCACGACGGGTTATTTTATGAAACTTATCTGCTTGTAAACTATCCATACTTAAATTGATGTTTTTTATCTTTTTAAGGTTTTCAAGTGTTTGGATATGTTTAGAAATCAAGGCACCGTTGGTAGTAATATTAATGGTATCTAATAAATCGTTATAAGAAAGCATTTCCAGAAACCCTATAAGATCTTTACGAACAAAAGGCTCACCACCGGTTAAACGAACTTTTGAAACTCCTAATTCTGTAAGAACTCGTATAATTCGGTACATTTCTTTGTAGGTAAGTAACTCTTTTCTAGGAACAATATCAATGCCTTGTGCCGGCATACAATATTGGCAACGCAAGTTACAACGATCAGTAATTGCTAACCGTACATACTTAATTTGACGACCAAAACTATCGGTAAGTTTGTGCATATAACAAAGGTACGGATTAATGTATCAATTATAAACTGTCATTTATCATAGTTTTATTGAAAAACTATTTGCTATTACTTTATACAATTTCCATCTTCTTTAAGAGAAAAGAAGCATTCATATTTTTACAAATTCCGGTTTTTAAGGTATAATCAAAAAAGAGCTCATCATTTACAATTTCAGCATCAAAATAATAATTGAGTATTTGCAAATGTTTTTCAGCCAATTCGCATAAACTGATATCATGAGTAGCAATAATTCCGGTAGATTTAGAAAGAGTAAGTTTCTCAACAAATTGTTTAGAGCCTACTGCTTTATCTTTACTATTGGTTCCTTTTAAAATTTCATCCAGAATAATAAAGTAGGTATCGGTTTTAATAGCATCCACAATAAATTTTAATCTTTTTAATTCAGAATAAAAATAAGACTCGTCGTCAGAAAGAGAGTCTGACGTGCGCATACTGGTGATTAATTTTATAGGTGTGTAAGAGTAACTCTCAGCGCAAACCGGGAGTCCGCAATTGGCCATAATAATCGATAGAGAAACGGTACGTAAAAAAGTACTTTTCCCAGCCATATTAGCTCCGGTAATAATAAAAAATTGGTCTTTATCTATGAAGAAATTGTTATCAATTCGCTTAGTACTATTTAAAAGCGGATGCCCTAAATTTTTAGCATTTATTCCATTTTCATTTTTCTGAATAACAGGAAAAGCATAATCAGGGTGGTTAAACACAAAGTTACCTAAAGAGGTATTGGCATCAAAAAAGGCAACCACATCAAACCATTGTTGTACGACTTGTTTATAGTTGCTTATCCATTTTTCTGCTTTGTTAGCATTTACAATATCCCATAAAAACAAGGCATTTCCTATCACAGCAATTACAATATTGTTGCGTTGGTCAAAAGCATCTAATATTCGTGAGAATTTTTTAAAAATACTGGAAGCTTTTTCGTTTTTAATAGCAATATTTTGCTGTTTTTCTAATAGTATTTCAGATTCAAATTTTTCATTTTCAATATGCTCCAGTAACAGATAGTATTGTTTAAAAATTGCTTTGGCATTACCGGCGGAAGTGTATATAGAACTAGTTTTTTTTAAATAAATACCGGTAATGATAAGTCCGATAAAAAACCATAAAGTAAAAACAACAAAAGGGATTATTTTAAGAATCAATAAAGCAATAATTCCAATAGATATTACCGAAAATAAAGGGGTAAAATAGGTTAAAAACGGCGGAATTTTGTTTGTATATCCGGTTATCCAAGAAATAATCTGAGTAGTTTGCGTATTAGTATTTGCAACAGAATTTGCTAAAGCACTAAAATGTTGTCTCCAAAGTACTTTTTTAGACAGTTCTTGTAAAGCATGTTGTTTTTTTTCAACTTGAGTAATGGTATTACTACAAAGTATGTTGACTAAGGTTGCTTTTCCATGATGGGTTACCGTTCTGTTTAGGTATTGAAAAAACGAACCTTTTCCAAAAAGATCAATATCCTGACTGTAAAAATGTAAAGGATCTGCAAATTCACTACCATCAGGAAGGTTTGTGAAACGACCATTTATCACATTAATTTCAAGGTTATTCGTGCTTATTTTAGAAAGTAAAATACCACGGTTTTCCTTTAAAGTTTGATGTTTTACTATTAAGAAAACAAAGACTAACAAGCCCAATAATATGATAAAAAAAGGAGGTTTTTTTTGATGAAAAGTAACGTATATAAGTAACGCTGTTGAGGTAAAGACAAGTAGTCTTAAAATTCTAACCCATAAAATAGTTCTATTGATTGTAGATAATTCTTGAGTTAATTGGTCTATCTGCTTTTTATAAAAATTTAAAGTCTCCTGCATTTTTTACGATAAAGGTATAAATGTACTGTATTACGGTAAATATATTTTGATAAAATTGTATTTTCGTTGTATGCCAACATCTTTAGAATTACACATAAAAACCTTACCTAATTCACCCGGAGTTTATCAATATTTTGATAAAGATGATACTATTATTTATGTTGGGAAAGCTAAGAACTTAAAAAAAAGGGTTACCTCTTATTTTACTAAAAACCATGAAAATGGAAAAACCAGGGTACTGGTAAAAAAAATTGTACGCATAGAGCATATTGTAGTTGATACGGAAACAGATGCTCTATTACTAGAAAACAATCTGATAAAAAAATACCAACCCAGATATAATGTTTTATTAAAAGATGATAAATCATACCCATGGATTTGTATTAAAAATGAACGATTTCCTCGTATTTTTTCTACCAGAAGAGTTATAAAAGACGGATCTGAATATTTTGGACCGTATACCAATGTGCGCACAGTAAGCGCGTTGTTAGATTTAATTAAAGAATTATACACACTGCGTACCTGTAATTATGATTTGCATGAAACCAAAGTAAATTCAGATAAATACAAAGTATGTTTAGAATACCATATAGGAAATTGTAAAGGACCTTGTGAAGGTTTACAATCGGAAGAAAACTATTTGGAAGATGTAAAGGCTATTAGAAATATTGTTAAAGGTAATTTTAAAGAAAGCATAGAGCAATTTCATACGCTTATGTTAGAGCTTGCTGCTGATATGAAGTTTGAAGAAGCTCAAAAAATTAAAGAAAAATTAGAAGCATTACAAAATTATCAAGCGAAATCAACCATTGTAAATCCATCTATAAATAACGTAGATGTATTTTCAATTATTTCTGATGAAACTCATGGATATGCCAATTTTTTTAAGGTAATGAATGGTGCTATTGTACAATCCTATACAACTGAAATTAAGAAAAAACTGGAAGAAAGTGATAAGGATTTATTAGAACTATTTATTATTGAAACACGTAATCGTTTTAACTCGTTATCTCGTGAAATTTACGTGCCTTTTAAGGTAGATGTAGGAGCGGATATAAAAGTAACCGTTCCTAAATTAGGCGACAAAAAACGAATTGTTGAGTTATCAGAAAGAAATGCTAAATACTACCGTCAAGAACAATTTAAGCAGATAAAAATTATAGATCCTGATCGACATGTAAAACGAATCATGGCTCAAATGCAAAAAGATTTGCGTTTACGTGTTGAACCAAGACATATAGAGTGTTTTGATAACTCAAACATTCAAGGAACAAATCCGGTAGCTGCTTGTGTTGTTTTTAAGGATGGAAAACCCAGTAAGAAAGACTATCGTCATTTCAATATAAAAACAGTTGAAGGACCCGACGATTTTGCCTCTATGGAAGAAGTCGTATACCGTAGGTATAAACGATTATTAGAAGAAGAAAAACCGTTGCCACAACTAATTGTTATTGATGGTGGTAAAGGACAATTATCTTCCGCTTTAAAAAGTTTAGATGCGTTGGATTTAAGAGGAAAAATTGCCATTATCGGTATTGCTAAACGATTAGAAGAAATTTATTATCCGGGAGATAGTGTACCTCTGTACTTAGATAAAAAATCAGAAACACTTAAAATTATTCAGTATCTACGTAATGAAGCACACCGTTTTGGAATTACGTTTCATAGAAATAAACGAAGCAAAAGTGCCATACATTCTGAATTGGAACAAATACCGGATGTAGGTAAACAAACCATAACTAATTTATTACGTAAATTTAAATCGGCTAAGCGAGTAAAAAGTGCTAGTTTAGAAGAATTAAAAGAAGCAGTTGGCTTAGCAAGAGCACAAAAAATTTACGAATACTATCATAAACAGTAATCTATGAAAAAGCTATTATTCTTACTTATAATCCCTACAATGTTAATGGCTCAGCAACAGCCAAGAATCGGTTTGGTTTTAAGTGGAGGTGGAGCCAAAGGTTTTGCCCATGTTGGTGTGTTAAAAGAGCTAGAAAAAGCCGGGGTACAAATTGACTATATTGGAGGTACCAGTATGGGGGCTATTGTGGGCGGACTTTATGCTGCCGGGTATTCAGCAGATCAAATAGAAAAAATTATAGAAGAAGCAGATTTTATGTCACTTCTTCAAGATGAAGTAAGTAGAAAGGCGAAACCTTTTTTTATGAAGCAGCATGGAGAAAAATACGCCATTACGCTACCGGTAAAAAAAGGAAAAGTAGGATTACCCTTAGGATTGTCTAAAGGACAAAATGTGCTAAACTTTTTAACAGAATTGCTAGCTCCGGTTGATGAAATTACTGATTTTACCAAATTACCCACGCCTTTTTATTGTATCGCTACCGATATTGAAACAGGAGAAGAAGTAATTCTGGAAAACGGATCTTTACCTTTGGCACTTAGAGCAAGCGGGGCATTTCCGTCGTTACTAAATCCGGTAGATATTGATGGTAAACTTTTGGTTGATGGCGGAGTTGTAAATAATTTTCCGGTAGATGTTATGAGAACTAAAAAGGTAGATCTCGTAATTGGAGTTAATGTACAAGGTCAGTTATTAAAAAGAGATGAATTATCTTCTGTAGCATCATTATTACTACAAATAATTAACTTTCAGATGTATAAAAAATCAGATGAACAGGTTAATCTTTTAGATATTTCATTAAAACCGGACATTTTAGAATATAGCGTTATTTCATTTGATAAGAAAAAAGACATTTTAGAAGAAGGAATAAGAGTTGCTAAACCCTACAAAGTGGTTTTTGATAGCATAGCTAAACTTCAAAATACCAAAAAAATAAGACCTCAATTAACGCTTAAGCCTAAAAAGTTTTTGGTTGATAGAATTATTATTAAAGGAAATAAAAATTATACAGACAATTATGTGCTAGGAAAATTGCAGCTTGAAGAAGGAGATAGTGTTTCTTACAAAGACATTTCTAAAAAAATAAGCTCTTTAACAGCTACCAATAATTTTGATAGAATTGATTATCATTTCGACACTTCTTTTACCGGTAAAAGATTGGAAATAAAAGTAAAAGAAGATGAAATTCAATCGTATTTACGTTTCGGAATTCATTATGATTTGTTGTATAAATCTGCAGTTTTGATTGGGTATAATCATAAAAAGTTATTTATGCTTAATGATGAACTTAATTTTGATGTGGGTATAGGAGATAGAATACGATATGAATTTAACTATTTTATTGATAACGGATTAATTCCCAGCTATGGTTTTTCATCTCGTTATAATTCTTTTAAAGGGCCTTTTTTATTTGACGAAAATTCTATTAATAAAATTAATATCAGGTATTTAGATTTTTCTAATGCGCTTTTTATTCAAACTACGGTTGATAAAAAGTTTGCTTTTGGAATAGGGGTAGAAAACAAAAAAATAAAAGTAACTTCAGATACATTCTTAACCAACGGAGAAGAAACTATTTTTGATGATAGTAATTACATAAATGCGTTCACTTTTCTGAAATTAGATACTTATGATAAAAAAACATATCCTACAGATGGTTATTTTGCCAGCATAGGTTTTAAATGGTTTATGTGGTCTGACAGAAATGAAAACCTACATAAATTTATACCCAATAGTGATCGATATAACCAATTTTCACAAGTATCAGGAGCACTAGGATTTGCTAAAACTTTTTATGATAGACTAACATTTCAGTATACTGCTGAAGCGGGGTATACGCTTGGAAATTTATCATCGGAAATTTTTGATTTCAGACTGGGAGGCTATAACAAAAATTACATTAATAATTTTGTTTCTTTCTATGGGTATGATACAGGAACCTTAAACAATCAATCGTTTTTAAAATCAGAATTTAACCTTCGATATAGAGTTTACAATAATCAATATGCAACATTTATAGCTAATTACGCTCGTGTTGAAAGCGATGTATTTAAAAAAGGTCAATTATTTAGTAATACCAAATCAGGGTATGCTGTAGGGTACGGAATAGATACCTTTATTGGTCCGATAGAGTTTAAATACACTTGGTCACCGGACCATAAAGAAAATTATTGGTTATTTAATCTAGGATTTTGGTTTTAATACTTAAACCGCTTTTTCTAAAGTAAAAGAAAATTCAGAGCCTTCACCATACTTACTTTTTAAAAGTATAGTTTCGCCATGTGCTTCAATAATATGTTTAACAATAGATAATCCTAAACCGGAACCTCCTTGTTCTCTGGAGCGGCTTTGATCTACTCTATAAAAACGTTCAAATAAACGAGATAAATGTTCTTGTTTAATACCCTCACCGTTGTCATTAACCTTAATAATGAATTTTTTAGAATTGTAGTTTTCTACACTAACAGTTGTTACGCCACCTACTTTACCGTATTTAATAGAATTAACAATTAAGTTAATAAGTACCTGTTCTATTCTTTCAATATCACCTTTCACAAAAAAAGGAAACTCATATACTCTGTCTAACCTAAGTTTAATGCTCCTTTTTTTGGCTTTCATTTCAAATAAATCAAATACATTTTGAATTAACTCTAAAATATTAAAGGTTTCAATATTCATTTTCATTCCCTCTGTTTCCAGTTTAGCAATCATATCTAAATCTTTTACAATAGAGGTTAATCGTTCCACACCTTTATTAGCTCTTTCTAAATATTTTGTTCTGATTTCTTTATCTTCTGCAGCACCTTCTATAAGGGTTAAAATATATCCTTGAACTGTAAAAAGAGGTGTTTTTAACTCATGAGCAACATTTCCTAAAAAGTCTCTTCTAAAAGAATCTCTTTGTGTTAAATCTGCAATTTCTTCACTTTTACCTTCAACATATTCTTGTACTGTTTTGGTTAAGGCCTCTACATCAGTTGTAATTTTTTTTCTTTTTAAATCATTAACATCTAAGAAAGAAATATCTTCATATAGTTTTTTTATTCGTTGATATATAAAGTGTTCTGCTCTGAATTGAATAATAAAAAAAGAAATAATAAATAAAAGAACACCAAAAATAACATAGGTTACAAGCCCTAAATATTTAAAAAGAAGCAGGTAAGTAAGTACCGAAAGAATAGCAGAAAGTACGGTTAAGTATAATGCTGACCAAAGAGCATATTTATACGTCTTTTTTAGTTTCACAATTCGTGTTTTTTAATAGTAAATGTTATATAAAAACGGTTAAGTTACAATATAACTTTTTATAAAGATTAATTATTGGTATAAACAAAAGTAGATTGCTATGAGGCAATCTACAACTTGTATTTAACTATTTTAGAGGTGTAACGATTATTTGTCAAATCCTTCCAAGACAAATTTATATCCTACACCTTTTACGGTTTTAAAATATTCGTCACCAATTTTTTCTCTGAGTTTTCTAATATGAACGTCAATAGTTCTTCCGCCAACAACTACCTCATTACCCCAAACATTATCTAAAATAACCTCTCTTTTAAAGACTTTTCCGGGTTTTGACGTTAATAAAGAAAATAATTCAAATTCTTTTCTAGGTAAAGAAATTTTTTCATCTCCTTTAAATACAACATACTCATCTCTATTAATAATAATATCACCAATTTTAGTAGTTGTATCTGTTTTTTCCTCTGATTTTAGTCTACGTAATAAAGATTTAACTTTACTAACTAATACTTTAGGTTTTACAGGTTTAGTAATATAATCATCAGCACCGGCATCAAAACCAGCTACTTGAGAATAATCTTCACCTCTGGCAGTTAAGAAAGAAATAATAACATCTTCAAGAGATTTAATACCTCTAATTTTTTCACAAGCTTCAATACCATCCATTTCAGGCATCATAATGTCTAGTAAAATAAGATGAGGTTGTACTTTTTTAGCTGTTTTAACTGCTTCAGCTCCGTTGTTAGCTGTAAAAACTTGATATCCTTCAGATTTAAGGTTGTAGCTTACAATTTCCAATATATCTGGCTCATCATCAACCAATAAAATCTTAATATCGTTGGTATTCATACATTAATATTTAGTAGTAACACCCAAAAGTAACGATAAAATAATAAATTAACTGCATAGAGTCTTAACTTAACGTTCATTTAATGTTTTATAAACTTAAAAAATTATTATATATTAATTATCAATAACTTAACTTTTATTTAATTTGAGATGCGCTTTTGTTTTTACTAATTTTGTTAGATAAAAATCTAATCATAGAACAAATGAAAAAAAACTACATTTTTATTTTATTTTTTTATATAGCTCAAATTGCTTTTGGGCAAGAACTTTTAACTAATGGTGATTTTGAAAGTTGGGATGATGATGTAACTCCTACAAGTTGGACTAAAGTTGAAAATATAGAAAAAGAAAGTACAGAAAAACATGGAGGTGCTTTTTCTGCAAAGCATACAGGAGGAACTAAAGATTTAGGACAAACAATTTCAGGAATTATTCCGGGAAAAACCTATAAAATATCTATATGGTATAAGGTTGTGGAAAATGACGGTACAGATGCCAGAATATGGTCGTATTGGCAGGATGCTTCAAGTAGTGATGTAACTGATGCGAGTACTGATAATATTTTAAGAGGAGGGTTTTTCGATAATAACGGCGGACAATGGACAGAATATACAGCTAATGTTATGGCTCCTACAGGTGTTGAAAAATTATATTTTGAGTTAAGAACTTATTCAGGAGCGGTAACGTATTGGGATGACTTATCTGTTACGTGTACAGATTGTAATTCTACTGAGCCTTCTTTAGCAATTACGTCTCCTGCTGATAATACAAATTATAATCCGACAATAACTGAAGTAAATGTATCTCTATCTATACAAAACTTTAATGTTGCTAATGGTACAGGAGACGGACACATTCATTATTCATTAGATAACGGAACGGCAGTTATGAAATATGATACAAATGATATTGTGTTATCAGGTTTAGCATCAGGTAATCACACAGTAAAAGTATGGTTGGTAGATAATGCACACAATCCGTTAGCTCCCTCAGTGGAAAAAATAATAAACTTTACAATTGCTGCTTATAATGAAGTTAGCAGTTTAGCAGCTTTAAGACAAGGAACAGAAGGAGAATACTACCATGTAACAGGAGAAGTTATTTTAACCTATAATGCTGAAAATACAAGAAACCAAAAATATTTGTTAGATAAAGACGGGGCGGGAGCTATTTTAATTGATGATAATGATGGCGTAATAACAACTAACTACAATATTGCAGACGGAATTACAGGTTTAAAAGGAAAGTTAAGCTCGTATAGTGGTGTATTACAAATAATACCTACTGAAAATACCGGAGTAACAACGTCAACCAATAATACAATAACGTATGAACTGATAACCCTTTTAGAGTTAAAAAATAACCCTAATACGTATGAATCTAAACCTGTAAAACTAGAAAATGTAACGTTTGTTGAGGCTGATGGTACAAAAACATTTGATACAGCAACAACTAAAAACTATACGGTTTCAAATGCCGGAGAAACAATGACCTTCAGAGTTCAGTTTTCAAATGTAGATTTTATTGATGCCGTTATTCCTTCAGGAGATCAAAGAGTTTTTGGAATAGCATCAGAATTTAATAGTGAAGGTCAGCTATACGGAACAAAAATAGAAACAATGACAACTGCTTCAATAAAAGAAAATAATATTGAAGGATTTAGTATGTTCCCAAATCCGGTATATAGTGATTCTTTTGTAACAACAACAACCAGTATTGATGAAAAAGAGGTTATAATTTATAACGTACTAGGTAAAAAAATACTTACTGAAGTATTTACAGGAAATTCAAAAAGAATACAAGCTTCTACCTTAAAAACAGGAATCTATTTATTAAAAGTAGTTGAAGGAGGAAAAACAGTAACTAAAAAACTAATTGTTAAATAAATAGTTGGTTTTTAATAATATAAAAGAGGGCTTTATTTTTTAAAGCCCTCTTTTGCTATTTTTTGTACCTTTATAAAAATTGATTTTATGAAAGAAAAAACTTTTTTGAGTGCATTTACTATAAAATTTGAAGAAGCACCAAAACGCTTTCCAATTACCATTATTTGGTCAATTTTGGGTACCATTATAACTCTGTTTGCTATTGAAAGTAAGAATTTCAACACTCACTTTTGGAGTAAAATTATTATAACGTTTATTTTAGGAGTAAGTTGGTTAATTGCTACCAAACTAATAAAAGAGCAATTAAAGAGGAATACTTACTGGATATACTTATTACCATTGCTTGTTCTTACTTTCTTTTATATAAGTATTCCTGAAAAAGAAAAAAATATAGATGAAGAAAGTAGCATTCGTTTTTTTCTTTACTTTTTATCAGGACACCTGCTGGTGGTATTGGCTCCTTTTCTTTTTTATTGGAATAAAGAAGCATTTTTTAATTATCTTAAAAATACATTTTTAGCAATAGCAAAAAGTTTATTTTTTTCTCTTGTTTTATGTTTAGGAATTTTTTTAGCTCTATCAGCTATAGAACATTTATTTGATATTAATTTTAAAGAAAACCGATTCTTTCAAGTATTTGTAGCTTGTCTGGGAATTATAAATACATGGATATATGTAGCTGATGTACCTAAAGGCATACATGAAGCACAAACAGTAGATTACACTAAAGGATTAGAGATTTTAGTAAAATATATATTATTACCGTTAACGGTAATATACCTTGTTATTTTATATGCTTACGGGCTTAAAATAGTTATCAATTGGAATTTACCTAAAGGATGGGTTTCCTATTTAGTAGTTATACTCTCGTTATTAGGTTTTACTATTCAACTACTTATAAACCCGATTCAAAAAAGTACAAAATCAGTTCTGATTAAAAATTTTTATCCATGGTTTTACTATCTAATGTTACCGTTAGTCCTGCTTTTGTTTACCGCTATAACGAGAAGGATTTCTGATTACGGAGTTACTGAAAAAAGATATTTTGTATTAGTCTTAGCTATTTGGATTTTAGCGATGATACTATATATGTTGTTTAGTAACACCAAAAAGGTTAAAATATTTATAACATCATTACTTGTAATTTGTATGATGATTTCTTTTGGTTTTTGGGGCGTTTTTTCTGTAGCAACAAATAGCCAGATTAGACAGTTTGAAAAAGTATATACAAAAATTAAAGAAGAAAATTTTACCGTTTCACAAAGTAGAAAAAATCAATTAACATCAATTATTTATTATCTAGATAAAAAAGACCAATTAAATAAGCTAGAGTCAATCTTACAATATAATCCGGAAACAACTTTTAAGGAAACAGAATCATGGAAAATTCCTCAAAAAATCATTGATAGTTTACATCTTAAGGTAATAGATGAAGAGTCTTACAAATACCGATATTTCAATATAAATGAAACTCATCTGCTATTTGATGTAAAAGACTATGATGCCTTAAAAATTATGTTTTTCAATGGTTTTAATTCAGAAGAAAATAAAATTAATAACTATTATTTTCAATTAGATGAAACAAAGAATCAACTGGTAATTGACAATAAAAAAGGAATCAAATATGAAATTGATTTGAAAGAAAAAGCTATGCAGCTTTTAAAATTATCTAGTGATTATAATGTTGATTTATCGTATGTTACCATTGTAGAAGAGTTTGAAAAATTAAAAATTAAAATTGTATTTGAGAATATAAATATTCAACAAGAAGGAAAAACATTTAAAATAACCAATGCTAAGGGTTATGTATTAATAAAAGAAAAAAATGCTATATAAATTAAACCTACAAAATATCTTGTTTTTAGATATTGAAACAGTTCCCTTATATGAACAATGGAATAGTGTTTCAGAAGAAGAAAAAGAATTATATGAATTAAAAACAAAATACCAAAGAAAAGAAGAGTTCACAGCAGAGGAGTTTTATGAAAGATCAGGAATCTGGGCCGAATTTGGAAAGATTATCTGCATTTCCGTTGGCTATTTCATTGAAAAAGAAAATGAAACTCAATTCAGAGTAACATCTTTTTATGGAGATGATGAAAAGAAAATATTAAACGAGTTTAAACAACTGGTAGAAAAGTACTTTAATCATAAAAAACACCTTTTATGTGCTCATAACGGAAAAGAATTTGACTTTCCTTACATTGCCAGAAGAATGATTGTACATCAAATAGAATTACCCAATAAACTTAATTTATTTGGAAAAAAACCATGGGAGGTAGAACACTTAGATACCTTGGATTTATGGAAATTTGGTGATTACAAACACTACACATCTTTAAAATTGTTAACTCATGTTTTAGGAATTCCCTCTCCAAAAGAAGATATAGATGGAAGTGAAGTCGCTAATGTATATTATAAAGAAAAAGATATACATCGAATTGTTGCTTATTGTGAAAGAGATACCGTTGCAGTAGCGCAAATTATTTTACGTTTGTTAAACAAACCATTATTAGAAGAACAATCAATAATTAAGGTATAAAAAAAGAGGCTTAATGCCTCTTTTCTAATTAACAGGTACTACTTTTATTTCATATTCATCTTTCCCGGTTGCATCTTTTCCTTTCCAGAATTTAAAAACATAATCTTCCCTTTGTCTAACCTGAATAGGCACTTCTATTTCTCTTTGTATTACCTGTTGGGTACAATTGGCATTTAAATCTTCCAATGCTCTTACGGCTACAATTCTGGTTGTATCTTTATACTGATAATATAAACCGTAATATGAATGACAAGTATTTGGAAGAGAGTATTTAACTTTTATAGTATCAACAGTGTTAAATGTAAAACTTTGTGGGGTTTCAGACTCATCTATTGGCAATATTTTTACTGCTAAACGATTACCCTCTAAAGAACAGGATAAGAAACCAAAAATTAAGGTACATAATAATAATTTTTTCATAAGATAAAATTTTTTAAAATTGATAAATAATTCCGGAATAAACCCCAATAGTATAAGGTTTAAATCCATTTGAGTTTTTTGAAAAAGTATTTAATTGAATTTTAAACATTGGATTAACGGCAAACTTTAATTTTTTAGTTATTGAATACTGTAAATCAACACCAAGGTTACCACTAAAATTTACAGTGTTTAGGTTGTTCGCTTTCCCTAGAGTAGAGGTTTGGGTTTCTGAAGAAATTAAAACTTCATTTTGATTTAAAAATAGAGAGCTAAAACCGGTAACTAATTTAGAGCTAAACTTTTTACTTTCTAGTACTGTATATTTTATTTCAACCGGTACTTCAATATAACTATAGTTTTGTTGTAAAGAAGCTTCTTTAGTTTCAATATTAGCAAAGGATATTGAATTGACATTTGAAGGAGCGTTTGAAGTACTTACTAAAAAAGCAGGTTCCGTAGTATAGTCAACATTTTGTAAACCTGCACTTCTTACATTAGATAGCACAGATAAATGAGGATTTGTATATCCTATTTTTTGTACAAAAACTCCGGATTGTATGTCCCATTTTTTATCAATCTGATAGGCTACTTTAACACCATAAGAAAATGTGTTATTGCCATCAGTATTTGCTGAGGTTAAACTTTTATCTAAAGAAGACGTTTGGGTAAATGAGTTTGTATGCGTTAAGGCAAAAACAGGAGATAAAGACCATTTAGAACCCTGTTCTTTAGGTATGGCAATACTATCATTTTTGTTGATTTCGGCAATAAAATCTTTTTTAGGAAAAGCAGCTTTAGAAACCGAATCTTTTTGTTGTACTGAATCCGTTTTATAGCCTTGGTTTTTACTATCAGGAAAAATCTTTTTCATAGCTTTTTTAAATTCCGGTAAAAACCCTTCTTCTAATATTTTACCGGAATTGTTTTTTTCATAGGCAATTAATTGTTGTTTTTTAACTGTCGCCTGATCAGTCTTTTCTTTTTGATTTTTATGTACTTCTCTGTTTTCAATTCTTTTTATGGCCACAGTGGTTTCCATACTTTCTTGAGGTTGTTCAGAAAACACTTTAACTTTGGTTACTTTGTTCTTTTTTACAGAACTACTGTTAGGGGAAGTAACTACTGGTTCTGTATGTTTAACAGGAATTGGAATATCAGTTGTAAAAAAAGGATATGCAATAAATCCTAATACAAGTATAGAAGCAACACCGCTATACCACCACCACATAGGCAAAACTCTTCGTTTTTTCTTGGTTAGTTTTGCTTCAATAGCATTCCAAACTTCAGGATTCGGAGTTGCCTCAAAACCTTCAAGTTTTTCCTGAAATAATCTATCTATATTCTCTTTATTATTCATTTAAGCTTCTTTTTGTACTTTTTGATGAGCTTCTATTTTTTGTTTTAATAATAATCGCGCTCTTGATAAATTTGATTTAGAAGTTCCTTCAGAAATTTCAAGCATTCCAGCTATTTCTTTATGAGAAAACTTATCTAAAACATAGAGGTTAAAAACCAGTCTATATCTGTCGGGTAATTGCTGAATAGACTCAAGTAAAAAATCAACACTAATTTCAGAGTCGTCGTAATGTACCTCTTCCACATCTTCTATAACCTCTTCTTTTACCAGTTGTAATGGCGATTTTTGCCGGTATTTTTGTAGAGCGGTATTAATTGTTATTCGCTTCATCCACCCTTCAAAAGATCCTTTATGATTGTATTGTTTAATTTTTTTAAAAATGGTTAAAAAACTATCTTGCAATGTATCTTGAGCCTCTTCATAATTTCTTGAATACTTAAGACATAAAGCAAATAGTTTATTAGCGTACAGTTGATAAACTTTTGCCTGTGCCTTATTATTTTGTTGGCAACATTGTTGTATGATGGTTTTTAGATTAATAAGCCAAGTGTTTTAAAAATATTAATACTTTAATACGGCTATTCCGTTACTGCATGTAACACCTGTTGGCTTTTGAGGAGTATCACAGGTAGAAACAATACTCCATTTTTTGTTATAATCATCTTCTGCCTTTGTATACAGTTCTATTTTTTCTAAAAAAGAGGTAACATCTATTTTATTAGAATAGGCTATGTACCCTTGAGGACCTCCACAGGCTTTACTACCATACGCTACATACAACCAATCATTAGTATTATTACAAGATACACTAGAGGCTATATCAGAAATTTCATTATACAAATCCATAAGTTTTCTATGATCTGATTCTTGCTCAGTTAATTCAACCTTTACTACCAGTTTTTCTTTAGTTAAAGAAATAATTCGCCAATCAAAATTGTAAAAACCACCATTAATGGTAACATGAATTAATGAGTTGTCATTTTTATAAATTCCTTCTTCGTTGTAAAAACCTAATGGAGGAGTACCACACCATCCGGAAGTTTTTTGTGTAAAAAGATGATTATTTTTAAAAGAAACACCATACGCATTATTAGGTAATTCAGAAACACGATTAAAGGTTATGGTTTCATTTTCATATACAGCTTCAGACCAATTTCCTTTTAATAAATTTTCAGCATCAAGTTCTATCTCCTCATTTTTTTGACAAGAAGTAAGGGCAAGCACAGTAAGTAAAATCAGTTGTAAAAATTTTAGTTTTCCCATAGTAGTATTTTATTAGTTTTTGTACTGTTAAAATCAGAACAAGTATCTCTACCATCTATACCGCCAAACTCACAAATTTTTTCACCGGAGCAGTTATAAATAACCACTAAATTATCAGCACAATCTTTACAAGAATTAACCAGAAAAACAGTTTGTTCATGATAGGTATACTGAACAATTTCTTGTTTGCTGGGGAGCATTGTTTTTTCTAGCTTTAGTTTAAGTTCACGCAACCAACTTAACTCCTCTATTGGATTTGTAACTCCGCAGTAATTTTTTTCTGTATTATTTTTAATATGAGAACATGATACAAACAATATAACTATACCAATAAAAACATATATATTTTTCATCATAAAAAACTTAATTAGGTAAATTATAAGATTCTTTTTTTGTTTTTGTTAAAACTCTCACCAAAGAAAAACAAGAATCCGCACTATTTTCCTGAGAGCTATGATAAGAAACAAGAATTTCATATTCATATCCGTCTTCATACATAAACCCTTTTATATCTTTATAAAAATACGTCCATTTTTCATTGGTTCGTTCTTTAATTAATAACCCCTTGTTAATAATTCTTTTAGAAGCAACAAAAAGTAATTTTTGTCTTTGGGTAGTTTTAGAGTTCGATAATCTCATTGTTTTAAACAACGAATCTATTTTAGCATGAAGTAGGTTTTTCATTTGTTGTATAATTTGTATAATTCAAATGATTTTTATTAGTAGATGAAGAAAAATTAAAAAGGTTGCGTTGATTCCTCTTATTTTTGTAAAAATTATGCAAGACAAGGTTTTTAACATACAAACAGAAGAAGATTTTAAAGAAACGGCATTAACGGTTTTTAAACATCAATTTACTTATAACAGGGTATATCGTTCTTTTTGTGATTTACTATACATACATCCGTCTGATATTACTTCAGTTGAAGAAATTCCTTTTTTACCCATTCAGTTTTTTAAAACAAAACAACTTCTTTCATCAACACAAGAAGTTCAGGAAATTTTTACCAGTTCCGGAACTACAGGAAGTGTAACCAGTAAACATTTAGTTACAGATGTTTCTTGGTATGAAAAAAGTTATTTAAAAGGATTTGAACATTTTTACGGGCCAATAGAAGAGTATGTTATTTTAGCTTTGTTACCTAATTATTTAGAGCGAAAAGGATCCTCGTTAATATACATGGTTAATGATTTAATAAATAGATCAGAGCAACCGGAAAGCGGATTTTACTTACACAACCTTTCCGAGTTAGCAGAAACACTTATAGATTTAGATGGTAAAGGAAAAAAAGTGCTTCTCATTGGTGTTTCTTTTGCGTTGTTAGATTTAATAGAAAAGTATCAATTTAACCTTTCTAACACTGTAGTTATGGAAACCGGAGGAATGAAAGGTAAACGAAAAGAATTGATTAGAGCAGAGCTACATGAATTATTAAAAAAAGGATTTGGAGTTCCGGTGATTCATTCAGAGTATGGAATGACCGAACTCTTAAGCCAAGGATATTCCAAAGGAAACGGAATTTTTCAATGTCCTCCGTGGATGCGTGTACTAACCAGAGATACAGAAGACGCCTTAACACTTTTACCGAAAGAAAAATCAGGAGGTATGAATATAATTGATTTAGCTAATTATAATTCATGCGCTTTTATAGCTACACAAGATTTAGGAAAGGTTTATAACGATTTAAGCTTTGAAATCATTGGTCGTTTTGATAATTCAGATATAAGAGGTTGTAATTTAATGGTGTTATAATAAGTTTTTGTAAGGGTTGTGTAATAGAGTCGACTACTACCGAAACTTTTATTTTTATGAAAAACACAGTCACTCTTCTATTGTTAATAATCTCTGCCGTAGCCTTTGCTCAAAAAACAGATTATAATACTAAAAAAGGCTTTGTAGCGGAAGGTTATGATGTAGTATCTTATTTTGTAGATAAAAAACCTCAAGAAGGTAAAGGAAAATATCAAACAACGTATGACGGAGCAAAATTCAAATTTTCCTCAGAAAAAAATCTAAACCTGTTTAAAGAAAACCCAACTAAATACATTCCTCAATACGGAGGGTATTGTGCTTATGCAGTAGCAGCTAAAAAAACAAAAATGTATGTTGATGCTGAAGCGTATGAAATAAGAGACGGAAAACTGTACTTGTTTTATAATTCTTGGTTATCTAATAAACTAGAAGATTGGCAAAAAGGAGATACTAAAAAGCTACAGGCACAAGGAGATAAAAACTGGGAAGAATTAAAACAGGTAAAAAAATAACCATGAAAAAATTAATACTATTATTCGTTTTTATCACTTCTTTTGCACAAGCACAATCTGATTATAATTTAAAAAAAGGAGCAATTGCCAACGGATATGATGTTGTTGCTTATTTTAATAACAAAGCAGAAAAAGGAAGTAAAAAATATACAACTACGTATGAAGGAGCGTTGTTTAAATTTTCCTCAGAAAAAAATTTAGAAACATTTAAAAAAGCACCGCAAAAATACATTCCGCAATATGGAGGTTACTGTGCCTATGCTATAGGAAAAACAGGAGAAAAAGTAGATATTAACCCTAAAACGTTTGAAATTAGAAATGGTAAATTATACTTGTTTTATAATTCTTGGGGAACCAATACATTAACATTATGGTTGCAAGAAAATCCTGATGAACTTCAAAAACAAGCAGATAAAAATTGGAGGAAGCTTAATCAATAGAAATTTGATTTAGATAAATCCGGGGGATGATGAAAAGAGCTGAAATATTTCAGCTCTTTTTTAGTATAAACCACTCATTTTTATTTTATTTTTGTTCGAAAACACCTTTCTACTATGAACAGCTTTTCATTTTTCAACAGAAAAAATAGTAAACAAGAATTACAATCAACCGAATTTGATATGCTTATTATTGGCGGAGGAATTACAGGAGCCGGTATTGCATTGGATGCAGCCTCAAGAGGAATGAAAGTAGCATTGGTAGAAAAAAATGATTTTGCTTCCGGAACCAGTAGTAAATCCACTAAACTTATACACGGAGGATTACGATATTTAAAACAGTTTGATTTTTGGTTGGTAAAAGAAGTAGGAACTGAACGAGCAATCGTACACAAATTAGCTCCACATTTAGTAATTCCGGAAAAAATGATTTTACCGTTAATAGAAGGAGGAACGTATGGCTCATGGCTTACTTCTATCGGTTTAAAAGTATACGATATTTTAGCATCTGTAGAAGGAGATGATAAAAGAAAAATGCTGGATAAAGAAGAAGCACTAAAAAAAGAACCGTTATTACCTAACGATATTTTAAACGGAGCCGGATTTTATGCAGAATATAGAACAGACGATGCCCGTTTAACCATAGAAATTTTAAAAACAGCGAGTCAATACGATGCACAAATTATAAATTACGTACAAGCAAACGAGTTTATTTATGAAAATAAAAGAGTTGTAGGCGCTAAGGTTACAGATGTTCTTACAGAAGAGCATTTTGATATCAGAGCAAAGTACGTAGTAAATGCGGCTGGACCATGGGTAGATGAGTTACGACAAGTGAACAATTCTAAAATAGGAAAACGATTGCATTTAACAAAAGGAGTACATTTAGTAGTGCCTCACGAAAAATTACCAGTAAAACAATCAGTGTACTTTGACATACCGGATGGTCGTATGATGTTTGCTATTCCCAGAGGAAAAATTACCTATTTCGGAACTACAGACACGAATTATCAGCAAGATAAAGATCAGGTAGAAACCAGTGTGGTAGATGCATTGTATTTAATTGAAGCAGTTAATAATATGTTTCCGGATATTACATTGACACTGGAAGATATTGAATCATCATGGGCAGGTTTACGTCCGTTAATTCATGAAGAAGGAAAATCGGCTTCTGAATTATCAAGAAAAGATGAAATATTTGTATCAGACACCAAGCTGATTTCAATAGCAGGAGGAAAACTTACCGGCTACCGTAAAATGGCAGAACGTATTGTAGATTTAGTAGCCAAGAAAATGAAACGTAGGTTTGAAATAGATTTTGACCCTATTCAAACAGAAGAAATTGTACTATCCGGAGGGCCTTTTCAAAACTACAAATCTGTAAAACTATACAGTAAACAAGTGTATAAAAGAATACAAACCTTTGGATTTACGGAGAAAGATGCAAATTACTTAGTGTACAATTACGGAAAACAAACCAATACCATTTTAGACAAGTTTGACGAACTGACTACTGAAGAAAACACCGAAAAACGGTTATTAAAAGCTGAGGTGTGGTTTACCATACAACATGAAATGACTTGTACACCTACCGATTTTTTTATGAGACGTACCGGACGCCTGTTTTTTGATAAACCAAGTGTAGATACTTACAAAGATTTTGTAGCCAAAGAATTTGCTGCGTATTTTAATTGGGAGGAACATACATTAAAAAAACACCAAGAAGAGCTAGAGGATAAATGTAACCTAGCGGTGAATTTTAAGTAAAAACTATAGATGAAAAAGAAAATATTACTTGTTTTTTTTAGTGTGGTATTTTTTTTTCAACAATCATTATCTCAACAATTTGTTCATCCTGAAGAAAAGAGGGATAATATTTTAGAGAAAAATACAGATTCTTTTTTACGTTCTATAATTAATGATCAGAAAAGAGGAAATCATAAGAATGCAATAAGCATTTTGAAATATTTACTGTCCAATAAAGACATAAAGCTTAAGTTTCCTTTAAGTTATTCGAAATTAAAGGAAAGACTTGTTGTTAGTTTAATTGCTTTAAATAGAGATAAAGAGGTAATAGAGACTTTTAAAGAGGTTAAAAGATTAAAAAGTGAGTTAGGAGATTTAGAAGGACTTTGTTTTATTCATAAAGAAATGAGTAAGTATTTCTTAGCTAAAAAGAACCATTCAAAATCAAAGTTTCATGCTCTAGAAGCTTGTAATTTTGCAATGAAAACAAGAGATGACGAACTTCAAATAAAAGCAATAGAATTTTTACTGAAACATTTTATTAATAAAGACCTTAAGCTATATGTGATAAAATATTTTGAATTAAAAGAGAAATTAAATGAAAAAAATATTCAAACACAAAAAAAGGCTGATAGAGCGAACTATTTGAATTTTAAAAAAGAAAAAATAAATGAAGCTTTAAAAAAAGAAAAAGATTTAGTTAGTCTAGAACTTGAATTACAGAAAAAACAGAAAAAAATAGGTTGGTTACTGGCTGCTATTAGCTTATTGGTGGCATTGTTAGTTCTATTAATATATGTATTTAAACGTAAAAAAATAAGATATCAAGCGCAATTACAAAAACACAAAGCTCAGTATGAAGAAAGAGACCGTATAGCAAAAGAGCTGCATGACGGAATTTTAGGAAAACTATTCGGAGTTCGTGTGGGTCTAGGTTTTTTAAATCATACAAATAAAGAAATACAAGAAAAACAAACCTACTTTTTAAATGAACTTCAACATATAGAAAAAGAAATAAGAGAGGTTTCTCATGAGTTAACTTACTCAGCCAATGCTAACACAGAAACCTATAGAGAATCAATAGAAAAATTAATACAAGAAAAAAGTAGCCAAGGAAATTTTCAATATACACTAGAGATTTCTCCCAAAATAAAATGGGCGGAAATTAGTGATCAAATAAAAATTAACAGTTATCGTATTCTTCAAGAATTATTGCATAATATTGTAAAGCATGCCAAGGCAAAAAATATACAAGTTCAAGTAAAAACAACACAAACAGAATTAATACTTAAAATAGAAGATGACGGGGAAGGATTTGATTGTAAAAAGAAGCAAAAAGGAATAGGAATATACAATATACAATCTAGAGTAAATAAACTAAAAAGGAGCCTGTAAATTTGAGTCTATCATAAAAAAAGGCACCAAAGTATTGATAAAAATACCGTTGAATTTAGATAAATAATCCTCATATTTTATTATTTGTAGTAAAAATAAGGAAAAAAAAGTTAAAATCTTTTATGATGTTTGATAAAACCTTATTTTTAATAAAACTTTAGTAGAAATTAAAAACAAATAAGATGAAAAACAGTTACACTTTTAAACTACAGACTTTAAAATTAGGAGGAGGAGAAGAAACCATAGGTGGAGGAGATACCACTGGGGGTGGTAGTGGAGGAGATGATGGAAATACCTAGTTGAGTTAAAGACGATGTCTTTACAGAAAAGGAGAGCGGTATTAAAATTATGGAGACAAAAGTTTATATAATTTTTATACTGTTCTCTTTTAACTTATTAAAATTTTTATCACCTTAATATTAGCTAAAATCTCAAAAATGAAATACTTTTTACGTGAAGTATAGTGCTAAACAATTATTTTTAACCCCAGATATGGGTAATATGCGAATTTTTTTTTACTTTTTATTTTTGAGTGTTTTTTCATTTGCACAAATACAAAAAACCGATTTTCGAGTAAGAATACACCAAATTACTGAAAAGGGAAGGCAAGCTTATTTAGAAAAAAATAAAGACACCTTAAAAAAAATAGCGCAAGAACTTTTTCAAATTTATGCTGTAAACAAAGATTCCTCTGTTTTGGCAAATCATTACTTTCAAAAAGCGATGTATTACCATGTAAGTTACAAAAGTGATAGTGCTTTTTATTATTACAATGAGTCCAAAAATATTTACAGAGTTTTAAACGATTCCTTAGCTGTTGGTCGTCGTTTATTAACCATGGCAGTATTACAAAAGCAAGCGAAAGATTATTTGGGAGGAGAAATCAGTTTAATAGATGCCTTACGATATTTAGAACCGATAGAATCCTATACATTCCTCAAAAGTGTATATAATCATTTGGGAGATATTTCTGACGAATTAAATCAAAGAGTTGAAGCTATACAATACTACCAAAAAGCTATAGAGGTAAATCAAAAAGTGAATGAGGATAGTAAAAGAGAACGAGGGTATTTATTTATTCAGAATAATTTAGGGTTACTATATCAAAGAAATAATGAGCATAAAAAGGCTATAAATTATTTCAATAAAGGTTTAAACTATAAGAGCATTAATGTTAAAGAGAAGTATCCTCTTATATATGCCTTACTGTTAGAAAATTTGGCTGCAAGCAATTTCTTATTGGGTAATAAAGAAGAGGTTTTGAGTCAGTATCTTGAAGTTCTTAAAATCAGAGAAAAAAATAAAGAGTTTAAAGATATTTGTATGACTTATATAAATATTGCCGATTACTATAAAGATAGAAAAGAATTCAGAAAGTCTAGAGCTTTTTTAGATAAAGCCTTACAATATTCAAAGCAAACACATAATAATAAGTATTGGTTAACGGCATTAAAAGATCTTTCTGAGTTAAGCTCAGGAGAGGAGTCTAAAAAATATTTTCAAGAATACATTCAACTAAGTGATAGCTTACTTCAAAAAGAACGAAGTTTAAAAAATCAATTTGCTAAAATCCGTTATGAAACGGATAAAAAGGAACAAGAAAATCAGGTTTTAAAAACAGAAAACGATAAAAAACAAGAAGAAATTACTCGTCAAAAACAACAAAAAATAATAGGTTGGTTATTAGCGGTTGTTTCTTTTTTAGGTTTAGGTTTTACGGTAACATTATTTGTATTCAGACGCAGAAAATTACTTTACCAAGCACAACTACAAAAAGCACAGGCCAGAGAGCAGGAGCGAAAACAAATTGCTAAAGCCTTACATGATGAGGTAGCCGGAGATTTACGTTTATTACATCAAAAACTGGAAAAATCTCAGTTATTTGATGAAGCCTCAAAGCTAGATGCCGTTAAAGAAAATGTACGTAATTTATCACACCAATTAAGTAGTGTAAGTTTTAAAAAGGTAACATTTAAAGATCAAATTATTAATTTAGTTACTGATTATTTTGAGCCCGATTTTAAAATTATCGTTAAAGGACTTAATGAGCATGATTGGTCTATGGTAAACAGTGCAGTAAAAAGATTACTCTATATATGTATAAGAGAGAGTATTCAAAATAGTAAACGACATGCACAAGCTACAAAGGTGACAGTTACTTTTTCAATACACAAAAAAAATGTACTTTTGAATATTACTGACAATGGGGTTGGTTTTGACACCACTGTTCGTAAAAAAGGAATAGGTTTACATAACTTGCAAGAAAGAGTTGAAGAGCTTCAAGGCACTTTTTCAATTCAAAGTACTGTGGGTGCCGGAACCGAAACCCATATTCAAATACCTTTAAATGTCTGATAAAATAAAAATATTATTTGTAGATGACCATCAGCTAATTATCGAAGGAATTCTTTCCTACTTAAAAGATATTGATGGTTTAGATATTACAAGTACAAACTCTTGTGACGAAGCTTATAGCTTAGTAAAATCTCATATGAATACGGATCCGTATCATATATTATTTACGGATTTGAGTTTTGACAATGCCGATAGAAATATGACTATTGATTGTGGTGAAAACTTAATAAAAGTATTGAAAAAAGATAGTATTCCTATTAAAATAGGAGTGATTACCGGGCATTCTGAAACTAACAGAGTGTATAATGTTATTCACAATTTACAACCCCTAGCCTATATTTTAAAAGGACAATGTAATACTACTGAACTGAATTTTGCTATTCAAAAAATGATGAATGATCAGGTGTATTACACGCATGAAATTCATGAAAAGATAATGAAAAGGGCTTTAATTGAAATTCAAATGGATGAAATAGCCATTCAAATTTTAAAAGAATTACCAAAACACTCCAAAATATCTAATATGGAAGGAATCATTACTAAAAGTGATGGTACTTTAATTAAAATTAGAGCAATTGAAAGTAAATTGGCAAAATTAAGAACAGACTTAAACGCAAATAATAATACTGACTTAGTGCTCAAAGCCAAAGAGTTAGGGATACTTGATTAAAAATAACGCGGAAATACACGCAGTTTTGTGCGGAAATCCCCTTTTGTAATCGTTAGTTAGAAAATATCTTTGCCTCAGAATTACTTAAAAAGGGAGAAATTCTAACACGAAAGAAAAGGAAAGATTATGAAAAACCTTCCAAACTGAATTCAGTTTAGGAGGTTTTTCCTTTTAACTACTTTGTTGCTTATGAATACTTTATAAGTATGTAATTGCGGAAAAATACATATTAAAATGCGGAAATTCCCTTTTTAGAAAGAGAAGATTAATTGTATATTTGTAAAGTCACTCATCATACAGTTGAGCGGATAATTTAAGGGGAAAATAAAAACCTTCTAGTTTAGTACTTATCTAGAAGGTTTTTTTATGGGTATAAGTTAAGTGAAAACCAAGCTGCGGAAAAATACATTTTAAAGTGCGGAAATTCCCTTTCAAAAAAAGAGTATCTAAAATATATTTGCTGAGTCACTCAATACAATGAGCGGATAATTTAAGGGGAAAACAAACCTTCTAGAACTATATGTCTGGAAGGTTTTTTTATTTTAAATGCGTTCCCCGTCCTAAAAAACCGTTACAGTTTATTTAGGATTAAAAATCAAACAATTAACTTTTATTAATGTCACATCGAGTAATTTTTCTGACCATAAGAAAGAAAAACTGTATCGAGCTATTATTTAATGGCTCCCAATACCCTACCTAAAGATTGTTACTGGATATGACAATCAAATAGATAGTAATCTTTTACATCGGTAATAATGGAGTTAAGGGATGAAGTTTGAAAATTGAAGGTATTTATATCTTATTAGATATAATAAAAGTATTACGGAAAAATACAATTTAAAACACGGAAAA
>NZ_JBOCUK010000008.1:0-92557 GCF_050606265.1 Tenacibaculum sp. TC6
AAAATTGAAGGTATTTATATCTTATTAGATATAATAAAAGTATTACGGAAAAATACAATTTAAAACACGGAAAACCTTTTTGGTTAATGAAGTAGTTAAAATACATTTGCCAGGTCACTCAATACAATGAGCGGATAATTTAAGGGGAAAACAAACCTTCTGGAACTATATGTCTGGAAGGTTTTTTTATTTTAAAACTATCTAATAAAAGACTTTCTGTTCAACAATTTATAGATTAACTATTTTTTTTCAAAAAAAATTAAAAAAGGGAAAAACACTTTTCTGGTTGCTAAATCATTTATATAAATATTGTTATCATCCTTTATTAATAAAGGAATCGTTTTAACAGGAAAAACCCCTTTTAATAAACCGGCTTGGAGGCATTTTTTATATAAAAAGTCACCAATCGCGGAAATTTGCACATTAAAGCGCGGGAAACCCCTTTTTGATGCTGGTAATCAGACATATATTTGTAGTGTTGTTTATTGAAACACAAAACTTAAGGGAAAAATTAAAATTTTATTAAAATGGGGAAAAATTTAGTAAAAAAAGCAAGTGATGTTTTAGGTAATTTTTTATCAGTTTTAGCTGAGTTCGGAAAAGGAGCAAGCTACGCTCTTAGAAACTAAGAAATAAAAATAACCAAACTAGTATGTAAAAAGCCTTTCAGATTAGATTTTCTGAAAGGTTTTTTATGTTGATATATATTGTAAATTGCTAGGGCTAAATTCAATAATTTACATGACAAAAAAGTATATCATTGCCCTAGATCAAGGAACTACAAGCTCAAGAACTGTGCTTATTAATGAAGAAGGAAAAATAGAAGGAATGAATCAGCAAGAGTTCACACAAATTTTTCCGGAGTCAGGATGGGTAGAACATAATGCAGAAGAAATTTTAGAAACTCAAATGGCAACTTTTAAAAAAGTGCTTGAGCAAAAAAACAGAAACCTTTCAGAAATTGCAGGTATAGGAATTACCAATCAGCGTGAAACAACTGTTGTATGGAATAAACATACAGGAAAACCAATTTACAACGCCATTGTTTGGCAAGATAAACGTACAGCAGCTATTTGCGAGCAACTAAAGCAAAAAGGATTAGAAAATTACGTGCGTACGACTACCGGATTAGTTATTGATAGCTATTTTTCAGCAACAAAAATACATTGGATTTTAAATACGATAGATGGAGCTAAAGAAGAAGCAGAAAAAGGAAATTTATTGTTTGGCACTATTGATACCTGGTTAGTGTGGAATTTAACAAAAGGAAGAGTACATGCAACGGATTATAGCAATGCTTCCAGAACCATGTTGTTTGATATTAAAAACTTATGTTGGGATTCGAAATTATTAAATGAATTAGGAATCCCTGAAAGTATGCTTCCTGAAGTAAAACCTTCATCATACCATTTTGGAAATTTTGAAATTGAAGGACATCAGATTCCTATTGCAGGAATTGCTGGAGACCAACAAGCCGCTTTATTTGGTCAGGCATGTTTTCATAAAGGAGAAGCTAAAAACACCTATGGTACAGGATGTTTTATGTTGTTAAATACCGGAGAGGATTTAGAATATTCTAAAAACGGATTGTTAACTACTATTGCTTGGGGAATTCATGGGAAAGTATATTATGCATTAGAGGGAAGTGTTTTTGTAGCAGGATCAGCTATTCAATGGTTACGAGATGGATTGCAAATTATAAAAAGCGCTGAAGAAAGTGAATTTTTTGCCAAACAAGTTAGCGGAGATAATCCGGTTTATGTAGTGCCTGCCTTTGCCGGTTTAGGTGCTCCTTATTGGGATATGTATGCCAGAGGAGCTATTTTTGGTTTAACACGTGATACCGAAAAAAAACATTTAATAAAAGCAACATTAGACTCATTAGCCTACCAAACTAAAGATGTTTTAAACGTAATGCAAAAAGATAGTGAAACAGCATTAACCTCTTTAAAAGTTGATGGAGGAGCTTGCGCCAATGATGTATTAATGCAGTTTCAGTCTGATATTTTAAATGTAGATGTTGAAAGACCCGAAATTATTGAAACCACGGTAATGGGAGCTGCTTATTTAGCAGGTATTTGTGTAGGATTATGGAAGCAGGAAGACATTGTGAAAAGAAGAAAAGTTAATGTTGTGTTTTCTCCGAATATTACCGAAGAAAAAAGAGAAAAACTCTATAAAAAATGGCTTAAAGCTGTAGAAAGAACAAAAGATTGGATTGACGAAAATTAATATAGATATGGCTAAATTCTATACCAACATTACCCAAAGAATTCAAGAGTTTATAGCAAATCAAAAAATGTTTTTTGTGGCTACCGCTCCTAAAGAAGGAAGAATAAATTTGTCTCCTAAAGGAATGGATTCTTTCAGAATACTTAATGAACATACCGTTGCCTGGCTTAGTGTAACCGGAAGCGGAAATGAAACCTCTGCACATCTGTTAGAAAATAATAGAATAACGGTTATGTTTTGCGCTTTTGAAGGAGCGCCTAATATTGTAAGAATATATGGTTCTGCTACTGAAATTCAAGAAAACGATACAGAATGGGAAAACTATAGTAAGCTGTTCCCGGAACTGCCGGGAGCACGCCAAATATTTATAATTACTGTAGAAACCGTTCAAACTTCATGCGGAATGTCTATTCCTTTTTATGAATATAAAGGAGAACGAAATCAATTAAATGAATGGGCAGAAAGTAAAGGAGAAGCCGGAATTAAAACCTACTGGGAAGAAAAAAATCAAGTAAGTATTGACGGATTAAAAACAAAACTTTTCAATACCTGATAAAAGTCATATTCTGAGGAGTATTTAGTGTCTACCTTTGCCTAAAAAGGTTACAATATGATACAATTAGTTAATATTCCTACAGTTTCATGGACCAATGGAACTATTATGATGATTGTTTTTGGTATTGTTAGTTTAGGGTTAATAGCCACTCTGATTATTTTTATGAATAGTGGAAAAAAGAAAGAGTAGCTATTGATTTAGTGATTTTTAATAGTTGATTGTAAGAAGTGTTCTAAAAGCCGGGTTGTTTTTCTTTTTAGAACACTTCTTTTATGTTAATCATTTATTTAAAAGCATTTAAACCGGTAATATCTAAACCGGTAATTAATAGGTGTATATCATGTGTACCTTCGTAGGTAACAACACTTTCAAGGTTCATAGAATGACGCATGATAGAGTAATCTCCTGTTATTCCCATAGCGCCTAAAATCTGTCTGGCTTCACGAGCAATTTTTAAAGCCATTTCCACATTATTACGTTTAGCCATTGAAATTTGAGCAGAAGTAGCTTTTCCTTCATTTTTTAAGGTTCCTAAACGCCAAGTTAATAATTGAGCTTTAGTGATTTCAGTAATCATTTCTGCTAATTTTTTTTGCTGTAACTGATATTGCCCAATAGGTTTTCCAAATTGTGTACGTTCTTTAGCATAACGTAAAGCAGTATCATAACAGTCCATAGCAGCACCTAATGCTCCCCAAGAAATACCATAACGAGCAGAATCTAAACACTGTAAAGGTGCGCCAAGTCCTGATTTATTAGGTAATAAATTTTCTTTAGGCACTTTTACATTGTCAAAAATTAACTCACCGGTAATAGAAGCTCTTAAAGACCATTTATTATGAGTTTCCGGAGTAGAAAAACCTTCCATACCACGTTCTACAAGTAACCCGTGAATTCTACCTTCTTCATTTTTAGCCCAAACCACAGCAACATTTGCTATAGGAGCATTTGAAATCCACATTTTAGCACCATTAAGTAAATAATGGTCGCCCATATCTTTAAATCGGGTTTCCATTCCCCCCGGGTTAGATCCGTGATTAGGTTCTGTTAATCCAAAACAACCAATCCATTCTCCACTAGCTAATTTGGGTAAATATTTTCTTTTTTGCTCTTCATTTCCATAGTTAAAAATTGGCCACATTACTAAAGAAGACTGTACTGAAGCGGTTGAACGTATGCCGCTATCACCTCTTTCAAGTTCTTGCATTATTAAACCATAAGAAATTTGATCTAAGCCGGCACCGCCATATTCTTCAGGAATATAAGGACCAAAAGCACCTACCTCAGCTAAACCATTAACTAATATTTCAGGAAATTTTGATTTTTGAGCATACTCTTCAATAATTGGAGATAAATTTTTCTTTACCCATTCGCGAGTAGTATCACGTACCAGTTTATGCTCTTCAGTTAATAAATCGTCAACGTGATAATAGTCAGGAGCTTGAAATAAATCAGGTTTCATAAGTTTGTTTTTAAAGTTATCATATTTACTAATTTATAAAGGTTACACAATGTGTTTAGTAAATGATGTTTTAAGTATATTTGATATATTGATTCTTTCAAAAATACTCAAAAAAATGGTTAATCCTAACTGGTTTGTGTATGTTTGTATATTATGAGATTTACATTAGGAAAAGAGGAGCGATTAAAGAGTAGAAAGCTCATAGGCAGATTATATGAAGAAGGAAAATCAATTAAAGTTTTTCCTTTACGAATGGTATACATACAAACAGAACACACTTCAGAATATCCTGCGCAAGTAGGCGTTTCTGTACCTAAACGTAATTTTAAAAGAGCTGTTGACAGAAACAGACTTAAACGATTGTTAAGAGAAAGTTACAGAAAAGAAAAACATATAGTGTATTCAGAACTCAACAAACCTTATGTGTTTATGATTTCTTATCTTGCAAAAGAAGAATGGAAATATGCTGATATAGAGTTAAAAATGAAAAAATTAATAACACTTTTTATAGCTGAAATACATAACAATGAGAAATAAGAAAACAATTTTATGGCTTAGTGTAGCGGTTATAGCCGTATTTTTCTCGTTTCAATCTCGTTTTTTTGAAATTGCTAAACAAATAGAAATCTATAATAATTTATTTAAAGAATTAAATATAAATTATATAGACGAGATTAATCCGGGAGACTTAACAGATAGGACTATAAAAAACACCCTTAAAAATTTAGACCCGTATACCAATTTTTATAACGAACAAGATGTTGAAGATGCCAGAATACGAAGAGAAGGAGAGTATGGAGGTATCGGAATTTTATCGCATTATTCTAAAAAAGGTATTACCATATCTGAAATTGATAAAGGATTCCCGGCAGATAAAGCGGGTTTAAAGGCAGGAGATATTATTATAAATGTTAACGGACAAAATTTAGAAGGCCTTGAAAAAGAACAGCTGTCTCAAATTTTAAAAGGAACACCCGGAAAAGAACTTTCTTTAGAAATAGAAAGAAAAAAAGAAAGGATAAAAATTAGCTTGAAATTAGACAAGATAGTTTTAAGTCCGGTTCCGTTTTTTGATATGATTGATGATCAAACCGGTTATATAGTTTTAACCAGTTTTATTAGTCAAAAAGCTACGGAAGAAGTAAAAAAAGCTGTTGAGACTCTTAAAGATAGAGGAATGACAAAGTTAGTTTTTGATTTAAGAAGCAATCCGGGAGGATCACTTTTTGATGCCATTAACATTACTAATTTATTTATACCTAAAGGAGAAAAAGTGGTAGACACCAGAGGAAAAATTTCTAAAAATAGTAGAGTATATACAACAAGTAAAGAGCCTCTTGATGCAGAAATGCCTGTAGTTGTTCTTATTGATGATAGGTCGGCCTCTGCTTCTGAAATTGTTTCAGGTGCTTTGCAAGATTACGACAGAGCAGTTATTCTGGGAGAACGTTCTTATGGTAAAGGGTTGGTACAACGATATTTTGATTTAACGTATGGAACTCAAGCGAAAATAACTATTTCAAAATATTATACGCCAAGCGGTAGATGTATACAAGAGTTAGATTATGCGAATAGAGATGTAAAAACAGGTAAAGTTCCTAAATTTTCAGAAGGAACGGTACAAAAGTTTACCACCAAAAACGGAAGAACGGTTTATGACGGAGGAGGAGTTACTCCGGATGTAAAAACTAGTTATTCTGAGAAAAATGAAACCACTAAAGCCTTATTAAATTCACAAGCTATTTTTAACTTTGCAAATGTTTATATTAATACGAGTCAACCAATAGATTCATTAACTTTTAAATTTAAAGAAAGTGAGTTTAACGAGTTTAAAAATTACTTATTAGTTTCTGACACTACATTTGTAACTAAAGATGAAAAGATGTTTAAAAAAGCATATGAAACGGTTAAAGAAACTAATAATATAAAAAATGAGTATGAAAAATTACTCATGAAATTGAAAGAAGAAAAGATTAAAAAAATAAGTGAAAATAAAGATATACTTTTAACTAGTATAGAAAATGAAATTATAAAAAACGCTTTTTATAGAGAAGGAATGTATAAGCATCAGTTAAAGAATGATAAAACCATTCAACAAGCAGTTACATTACTTAACAATAAAACAAAGTATAATTCAATACTTAAAAAATAACATAGTTATTAACTTAATATTTGATTAGAGAATATGTCAAAACCGAACCAGAAAGAAAGAACGAGAGCTCAAGAATCAACAAATGCAATTGAACGTTTATATATATCGATGAGACACCTTTTTAGTCGCGGATTTTATAAACCAATGGGAGTTTCTGGAGAAACATTAAGAAAATCGCTTTTAGCATTAAGGCCGGAAATATACGGTTCAATAGCAGAAGATAAAACCGAATTAAACGGGTTAAAGTACGTGATAGAGCGTTTACCGGAAGGGATAGAAGAGTGTCAGTTTATCAATTTAACAGCAGATGAAGGGTATAGAAACTCTCATTTTAAAGCCATTATTCCTCCTAAAAGAAGAAGAAATTGCTATCGTATAGATAGAGATCAAATGAATATTGAAATTACCAGAGGAAGATCTGAAATTTATGATATTCTTACGCACTTAACATTTTTATTTATTGAATCACACAAAATAAAAGACAGAGTTTTAATTGATGCAACCGGAGATAAATTTATTAGAGAGTGGATGCATTTGGAGGAAACGGTTTTATACAACAAAACACTTACAGAAAAAGAAAAAGATGTTATGATTGTACACTTGGCAAGCATTTTAGGAAGAACCTATGATGAAGTGTATGATAGCTATAACTCTTTTGCTACTAAAGAAAACCCAAGTCGTTTTTTACATTTAATGTATTGGCTAGGAAAACTGGCTATCAATGAAGTTTTATACGATAAAAAAAGATCTATAAAATTCAGTTCTGTTTTAATTGAAGAAATTGGTCATCATTATTATGGAGAAGTTTGGGCAAATAACATTAAGAAAAAACTTCTGGAAAATAATTTAATTGAAAGACCTATTCATATTATTAGTGCTAATATGCATAGTGTAATGAATACACTATATGCTAAAACGGCATTACCTAAAGAAGCAAAAAACCTTAAAAAGTTTGAATTATTTGAATTGTTAAGTAATACAAATAGTGAAGTATTACAAACCAAGGTTAAGCAAAAAGCTTCAGAAAATGGGCTGATTTATATTAAAGATACTTCCGGGACCAATATTAACGTACAAATAATTGATACAGATAAAATAGATTTTGATGCTGTTTCTTTTGAAAAAGTAAACTCTGTAGGGCAAAAACCTGTTATTATTGTTATGGATTATGCTTTTGGAGAGCAAGCCTATGAAACTATGGATGAATTGTTAAAACCATACAAGGTTAAAAAAGAAAAAATCCATTTAAATGTAGAGTCGGTTTCTATTATGGGAAAAGCAGGTATTTTAGAAGGAGGAAAAGGAGATATCATGATTCCGTCTTCTCACATCTTTGAAGGAACTGCAGATAACTATCCGTTTAAAAATGAACTATCTAAATCAGATTTAGAAGGCTTTGGCGTAGAGGTTTTTGACGGAGCCATGGTAACTGTTTTAGGAACGTCATTACAAAATAAAGATTTACTAAAATTCTTCCATGATTCTACCTGGAATGTTATCGGATTAGAAATGGAAGGAGCCCACTATCAAAAAGCAATTCAATCGGCTTCAAAAATTAGAGGAAATATATCAGAAAATGTAAAAGTACGTTATGCATATTATGCGTCTGATAACCCTCTTGAAACGGGGGCTACATTGGCTTCAGGAGGATTAGGAATGAGTGGAGTGACTCCTACTTATGCTATAACGCAAAAAATATTAGAACAAATTTTTTAGATTATGAGCAATCACAAAAATGAAGAAGAAGTAGATCTAGGCTCATTATTTGTAATTATAGGTAAAGGGATTTCTAATTTTTTTAGATTTATTGGAAATATCTTTACTTCAATTTTCTATTTTTTTGTAGAAATACTTCTCTTCTTTAAGAAGAATTATAAAAAACTAGGAATAGCTATTGTTATCGGAGCTGTTGCAGGGTTTATTCTTGAAATAAAAGAAGAAAGCAGGTATAGCTCTAACTTATTAGTACAAACCAATTTTAACAGTGCAAGACAATTGTACAGTAATATTGATTTTTATAATAATTTGGTAAAGCAAAAAGATGTTAGCTTGCTGGCAACCATTTTTCACATTAGTAAAGAAGAAGCGACATCCTTAAAAAAGTTTACCATTCAACCCATTGTTAATGGAAATGATGTGATAACTACCTATGATGAATTGTTATTAGGAATTGATACAACAACTGTTAAAAGCTATTCATTTGCAGATTTTAAAAGAGCTTTTACAAAGTACAATTATAAAGTGCATGATATAGAAGTACAATCTTCCAGAAATGATATATTCCCAAAACTTGATGAGATAATTATTAGCGCTATAACTGAAAACTCCTATTTTAATAAGTTAAGAGAGTTAACTAATGAAAATTTAAACAGAACAGATCAGTTATTACGAAAAAACTTAGTGCAGGTAGATTCGTTACATAATATCTACAAGAAAGTTCTTTTAGAAGAAGCAAAGTCGGTAAATCAAGGAACAAATATTGACTTAGGGAGTTCTAAAAAAGGAAGTAAAGAATTAGAATTGTTTAGTACTACCTTAAAGTTAAATAAAGAACTTAAAACAGTTAGTGAAGAGAAAACTGAAAAATCTGAAATTGTTAATATCGTTTCTAATTTTCAACCTATAGGACATAAAATAGAAGGCGTATCTGATAATAAATCAGTACAATTAGCACTGGCATCTTTAGTATTAATGATTTTATACTTATTGTTTATAAAACTAAATATTTATTTAGAAAATTACAGTAAGAAAAAATAACTACTCTATGAATATTATAAAAACACCTTTTAAAGGATGCTTTGTAATAGAACCACAACTGTTTTCTGATGATAGAGGTTATTTTTTTGAGACGTTTAATGAAAAAAAGTTCCTAGAATTAACAGGTTTAACAGTGTCTTTTGTGCAAGATAATGAGGCGTTTTCTAATAGAGGAATCGTAAGAGGTTTACATTTCCAAAAAGGGAAGCATGCTCAGGCAAAACTAGTACGAGTAATACAAGGAAAAGTATTAGATGTAGTGGTAGATTTAAGAGAAGATTCTGATACCTATGGAGAACATTTTTCAATGATTTTATCAGGAGAAAATAAAAAACAACTATTCATTCCACGCGGTTTTGCTCATGGATATTCAGTATTAGAAGATCATACTGTTTTTGTTTATAAATGTGATAATTATTACCACAAAGAATCAGAAGGAGGTATTATTTATAATGATGAAGAACTAAACATTGATTGGATGCTTCCTGAGAGTGAAATTCAGTTATCTGAGAAAGATAAAGTATTACCGGGGTTTATGAATATTATTTTAGAATAAAAGAGAAAATAGTGAGTTTGATAAGGAAAAATTTTATTTACAATAATTTATTAGGTTTTACTAATGTGTTAACCCCTTTAATAATTTTTCCTTATATATCGAGAACTATAGAGCCTCAAGGCGTTGGTATTGTGAGTTTTGCAATATCCTTAACTTCAATTTTCGTTATTTTAGGCTCTTTAGGTATTCCAATATATGGAATTAGAGAAATTGCTGTATCAAAAGATAGCGAAGAAAAGCTTTCAAAAACGTTTTCAGAAATATTTATTATTCAGTTATATTGGCTTCTTGTCATATTAATTTTTTATTCTATATGGATTTATTTTTCGGGTACTTTTTCTTATAATCCGTTTTTAAAAGTCGCATCCTACCTTTATATTATAGCTTTAACAGGAACTGTAAATTGGTTTTTTCAAGGAATAGAAAATTATAGGCTTTTAGCTCAGTTAAATATAATTTCAAAAATTATAATGATAGCTTTAGTTTTTCTTCTGATAAAATCTAAGGAAGATTACTGGCTTTATTATTGTGTTATTGTATTAACTTTATTATTAAACGCTTTTTTCATTTTATTGAAAGTATTTCGAATAGTTAAATTTTCATTTAAGAATCTTAATTTGAAAAGACATATAAAAGGAATTGGAATATTATTCAGCACACAAATTGCAATAGGAATTTATATTAATTTAGATATTATTTTTCTAAATTATTTTTCAAACACAACTGAAGTAGGTTTTTATAGTGCTGCAAACAAAGTGATTAAAATATTTTTACTTATAATTACTTCATTGAGTACAGTTTTAATACCTAAAATATCACAATACATAGAAAAAAACAGAAAAGAAGAAGCTATTCTTACAATTGAAAAATCTATGAATTTTATTTTGTTTTTAGGTTGTCCATCAATTGTTCTAATTACCATGTTAGCTCCAGAAATTATATATGTTTTTGCAGGAGATGAGTTTCGTTTTTCTAGTCTTTTAGTTCAGTTTTTAGTGCCTTTATTATTATTAATAGGGTTAAGCAATATTTTTGGCTTACAAATATTAGTTCCGTTTAGAGAAGAGAAGAAGTTAATGTTTGCGGTACTCTTAGGAGCTATTGTTAGTATATTATTAAACGTTACTTTAGTACCAAGATGGTATTCTTTTGGGACTACTTTTGCCTTATTGTTTACAGAGTTGGTTATAACAGTATTAACTTTTTTTTATGCCAAAAAGATAATTGATTTTAATATGCCTATTAAATTATTCTTAAAATATTTAGTAGGGAGTTTAATTTTTATTCCGATATATTTCCTGTTTAAAATCTTTTTTAAACAGGAAGCCCTTCTTTTAGCCACGGGCATTACCTCTTTGAGTGTTTATTTTAGTGTTCTTTATTTGGTTAAAGATCCGTTTTTTATCAAATCATTTTTAAATCCAGTATTAAAAAAAATCAAATGAAGTATGACTATTTAATAGTGGGGTCCGGATTATTTGGAGCCGTCTTTGCCCATGAACTTAATAAATCAGGAAAGAGATGTTTGGTCATAGATAAAAGGAAACATATTGGAGGTAATATTTATTGTGAAAAAATAGAAGGAATAAACGTTCATAAATATGGTGCACATATTTTTCATACAAGTAGCAAAAGAATTTGGGACTATGTAAACTCATTTGTAGAATTTAACAGATTTACAAATTCTCCTTTGGCAAATTATAAAGGGGAAATATTTAATTTACCTTTTAATATGAATACATTTTATCAGTTATGGAGGGTAAAAACACCTGAGGAGGCTCAGGCAAAGATTAGAGAACAAGTGTTAAAGGCAAATATTAAGACACCGAAAAACCTTGAAGAACAAGCAATATCATTAGTAGGAGATGATATTTATCAAAAATTAATAAGGGGTTATACTGAAAAGCAATGGGGAAGAAAGGCTACTGAACTTCCCGCTTTTATAATTAAAAGATTGCCTGTAAGGTTTACATTTGACAACAATTATTTTAATGATACGTACCAAGGTATTCCAATAGGGGGGTACAATAAGTTAATTGATAAGTTGTTGTTTGGAATAGAGGTAAAAAAAGGAATAGATTTTTTTATATATAAAAAAGAACTTGAAAAACAAGCTGAAAAAATAATTTTTACAGGTAAAATAGATGAATATTTTGATTATCAACATGGAGAACTAGAATATAGAACATTAAATTTTGAACATGATATTTTAGAGGTTAAAAATTTTCAAGGTAATGCAGTTGTTAATTATACAGATAAAAATACCCCTTATACAAGAATTATTGAACATAAACACTTTGAATTTGGAAAACAGGATATTACAGTTGTAACGAAAGAGTATCCATCAGAAAGTAGAAGAGGTAATGAGCCATATTATCCAATAAATGATGTAAAAAACTCTCGAACTTATAAGAAATATGAAAAATTAGCGGCTAAAGAACCTAATGTTATTTTTGGAGGAAGATTGGCGGAATATAAATATTACGATATGCACCAAGTAATAGCATCAGCCTTAGCCAAATTTAAGAAAGAAAGAGAAACATTCAATGACTGATATTAAAATATTAATAGCCACGCATAAAGAGTTTATTCCGCCAAGAGAATCTCATTTTATTCCAATACATGTTGGTAAAGAGGGGCAAAGTGATTTGGGGTATATAGGTGATGATTCAGGGGATAATATTTCTAGTAAAAATAAGAATTATTGTGAGCTAACGGCTTTATATTGGGCATGGAAAAACTTAAACTGTGATGTTTTGGGACTTTGTCATTACAGAAGATATTTTGATATAGAAAATAGAATAGACAAAATAAATGACATAAGATATGTTGGAAATAATGAATTTAATAAGTACTCTTTTTCTGAACAAACAATAAAGAAATATCTTCTAAAAAATGATGTCATTTTACCAAAACCTAAAAGATATTTTACATCAATAAAACAGGATTATGCCTATTGTCATTTAATTGAAGATTATGAAATTCTTACGGAAGTTATCAATACTTGTTATCCTGAATACATAGATTCTTGGTATAAAATTTCAAATTTTAAGAATAGTCTGGTTCATTATAATATGTTTATTACTAGTAAGAACATTGCTGATGATTATTTTGAATGGTTATTTACTATATTATTTGAGGCTGAAAAAAGAGTTAAATTATCTCCTTATATTTATCAACAGCGAGTTTTTGGCTTTATGTCAGAAAGATTAATGACTCTTTATTTTTATCATAATAAATTCAGAAAAAAATATCTTCCGGTTCTATTCCTAAAAGAAGAAAATCTCGAAAAACACACACCTCACAAAAGTGTAACTTTATTACTAAATATACATAAAAACTTAATTTTTTTCCTATGGACTTTTCCTAAAAAAGTTTTAAAGAACTATGGATTGTAAAAAAGTTTACATAATAATTTTAAATTATAACTCTTTTATTGATACGATTGAATGTTTGGAGTCTGTTTTTAAATTAGAGTATGCAAATTTTCAGGTAATAGTAGTTGATAATAATAGCAATGATAATTCTGTAGCCCAAATTATAGATTGGGCTAACGGAAAAAGCTTTTTTGAAGTAGCTACTAACTATAGAGCGTTAGTATATCCTCTTGAAAATAAACCATTTCAATTTAGTGTGTTTAGAGAGGGTAATTCAGAAATAACTGAAGATAAACTGGTAATTCTAAAAGCGCAGAATAATAACGGATTCTCAGCTGGAAATAATATAGGAATACAATACATTCAAAATAGAGAAGATTTTAAGTATTGTTGGATTTTGAATAATGATACAGTGGTAGATAAAAAATCATTAAAAGAATTGGTTGAGAATTACCGTAGACATGAAAATCTAGGGATTTTAGGGAGTAAACTTTTGTACTATTATAATCCAGATATAATTCAAGCTATAGGAGGAAAGCTTCATAAAAAATTGTACGCAACAAGCCATATAGGAGAAGGAAAACTTTGCACTATAAATAAAAGTAATTTTGAAAAAATTGATTTTGCAATCGGAGCATCTATGTTTGTTTCAAAAGAGTTTTTAAATACGGTAGGGCTTTTAAGCGAAGACTATTTTTTGTACTATGAAGAAATAGATTGGGCATTTAGAGCAAAAGAATTTGGATTTATTACAGATTGGTGCGAAGACTCTATAGTATATCATAAAGAAGGAAAAACAACAGGGAGTTCAAGTGATTATAGAAAGAGAAGCGTTTTTTCTGAGATACAAATTTTTAAAAGTAGAAAGATTTTTTTTCAAAAATATCCAAAGTATAAGTTTTCATTTTGGGTATCAAGCTATCTAATAATTCTAAACAGAGTTAGAAGAAAACAGTTGAGTTTAGCAAAAGAATTTATTAAAATACTGCATAAAAGGAAATAATGAATCTAAGGGTGATTGTCTTATTTTTTATTTTATTAATAGCTGTTTATCAGGATTTTCCTTTAGTGAATATTTTTGGTGAAATAGCCAGAGGCCCTGTAGTATTTATAATACCAGTTTTTATTTTTTATTTTTTATTGAAAGGAAGGATCTATTTGACTAAATATAGTAAAGTTTATATAGTATATATTGTATATCTGAGTATTATAACATGTGTATATTCTGTTTTTTTTATTTTAAAAAATAAATCGGTGTATTTTTTTGATGAGAACATTTTAATTAAAAACGTAAAAATGCTCTCATACCCAATATGTTCTTTACTTTTCTATCAATTTATTTATCTTTTTTTAAAAAGAACAAAAAATTTCACACAAGTATTTAATGCAATCATGGCTATTCAAATTTTATTAATTATTATTTTAATTTTTGAAGCCCAGATTTACAAAACAAAAGAAGTTTTTTTACCTTTTTTACACTCCGATCCTTCTAAATATTGGAGGATTAGATTACTAACCGTAGAATCAAGTTGGTCTGGTTCTGTAGTGATTATTTTTACTTTTCTTCCCGTCTTTTTATCAGAGTATTTAAATAGAAAAGGAGCTCAAAGAATATTAGTGTATTGTACGTCGTTATTTTTCTTTTTTTATTATACAATTCATAGTGAATCTAAAGGATATTTATTATTGTTACTTATTTCTTTATTACCTATGTTGGTACGTTATATGTATAGCAATAAACAACTAAGATATGTGCTATTTATAGCATTGATTCCGTTAGTAATTTCATTAATAGTAGGGTTTCAGTTTTTAGACAAAGAATTTTTCTCACAATTAAACACGAATGTATCTGTTGGCACCAGGTTAACCGGAGACTTGGCAGCTATAAAAACATTTGTAATGAATCCTTTAGGTGTTGGTTTAGGCCCTTTTATGGAAATATACACTAACAATATTAATTGTCTTATTAATGCAGATTTTATGCAAGAATTTAATACGCTGGAAATAGAACAATATTTGCACACACCTAAAAATTTATCATCAAAAACCTATTTTTTTGACCATCTGGTTTTTGGAGGTTTTTTCTTTCTTATTTTCTTTTATCTATTTTTTATTAAAAGACTTCGAAGAGTTTCCTACATAAAAAAGGGCTATCTTTTAAAAATGATTTTAATTTATGTAATACTCTCAAGTATATTTTATTTAACACTTCATATTAAGTATGAGGTTTGGTTTTTTTTGGCTTTAATTGATTTTTTAGAGAATAATGAACCAAAAACAACATAAAATATTAATTGTATGCGGATTTTTTCCATACCCTCCAATGCATGGAGGTATGGTTGATGTGTGGAAAAGAATAGAAGGAATTAAAGAGTTGGGGCATACAATAGATTTGGTATACACAGCCAAAGAGAAACCGTTGGAAAAAGACATACTATTTGCAAAGAAATATATTAGGATGCTTTTTGAAGTTTCAAGAAAGAATAGAGTAATAGACATATTTAGCTCAAAACCATTACAAGTTACTTCTAGAAGTCAATTTAAAAACATTTCAATTCAAAAACAGTACGATTTTGTAATATTAGAAGGAGATTATGTTGGAGAGTTTATAAAAAACACATCTGTTGATTATGGTAAACTTATTATAAGAAGCCACAATAATGAATCAATATATTTCAAAAATCTCAGTAAAAGTACATCAAAAATATTCAGAAAAATATATTACTGGTTAGAACATATAAAGTTTAGAAATTATACCAAAGAAATCTATTCCAAAGCAAACACAATATGGTTTATTTCAAAAGAAGATACATCTAAAAATAGAACTTTGTATAAAAATAAGGTAATACACTTACCTCCCCCGTTTTCTTTAAACGAAATTAAAAAACAAAATTTAGACACTAAAAAAGTATTGTTTGTAGGTTCACTTTTTATGGACAATAATATAGAAGCAATCCTATGGTATTTAAAAAATATTCACAACGAAATTTTGAAGTATGAAAAGGACTATGAATTTATAATAGCTGGTAGTTTAGGAAACAAAACAAAGGAAGTTGTAAAGAAAAGTTTTAATAGGTATAAGAACATACAATTATATATGAATTGCGAATCGTTAGATGAGATTTATGAACAAGCATCTATTTTTGTCAATCCAATGTTGCATGGAGCAGGAGTAAAAATAAAATCAATTCAAGCAGCTATAAATGGACTTCCTTTAGTTTCAACTACCATAGGAGTTGAAGGTATAGGATTACAACCCGATAAAGATTTTTTACTAGCCAATGATAGGGAAACTTTTACTTTAAGTGTTTTAAAATTATTAAAAGAGAAAAACAAAGCACAAAGAATGGTTGATAATGCACAACAATTCTTACGAGATCATCACTATATAAAATTATTAAAACAAGAGTTAAATGCAGATACGAAAAATATATAATTATAGTTTTCTGCTAATAGCAGCATTTCCTCTACTGAGTTTAAGATGGTCTACCAATCTTATTATTATATGGGGATTACTTTCAGTCGTGCAATTTTTTTATGACAAAATCTATAAAGATTTAGATAGAAAGGATATTACTAGTTTTTTCATTCTTTCATTATACTACTTGTTATTATTAGTTAGTTTTTTAATCTCTGGGTTTGATGAAGAAATCCTTAAATTTTTAGAGACAGACGCCCCTTTTTTAGTGTTTCCGTTGTTGGTAATAATCAATAAAAAAGTGATTGATAAAAAAACATTAAATAGAAGTTTATTAGTTTTTTTTGTCTCTAATGTTATACTGGCATTGAAAAGTTGGTCTCAGATTTTGAATATAGGATTTGCTAAACTTCAAGCAGAAAATAACTTTTATCAACCTGTTTTTAGAAATCTATTTTTTGAGGAAACAAATATACACCTACCTTATTTAGGTTTATTGTTTGTGTTTTCAATAGGAATAGGAATTTCATGGGTATTAAGAGGAAAGCTTAATTTTTACATTAAATTAGGAATTTTCTTAGCTTGTGCACTCTTACTAATTTCTATTGTTACCTTTTCAGCAAGAATGTCATTATTCACGTTTATAATTATGAGTGGCTATTTATTATATAAATCTATAAAAGGCATCAAAATAAAAATAATTGGAATACTGTCATTACTATTAATAGCCTTTTTTCTAATAACTCAAACACCTATAAAAAACAGGTTTGATGAGGTTTTGAAAGCAAAAATGGAATTACCAAATGAAAAGTTCAATAAAAAGGAACACGAGGTTAATTTTAGATATGGAATATACTATTGTGCACAACCATTACTAAACAAAGGTTTTTGGTGGGGTATAGGAAAAGAAAATATAGCAAAAGAGTTGCAGGCATGTTACGACACCTTTACATTCAAAGGAGCAAATGATTTTCAGAAAGTATATTATAACACGCATAATCAATATGTTGATGTGCTACTTTCTTACGGTATTTTTGGATTTTTATTGGTAATTACATCATTATTTTTCGGGCTTTTAAAGGATCCTTCTACGTTATATAAATTATTTTTAATGATTGTTGGACTAGCATTAGTCACTGAAAATTTGTTTGATAGACAAATTGGAGTTGTATTTTATACTTTTTTTAATACACTATTTTATATAAAACAAACCAAGCAACGTTAAATTATGAAAAAAGCACTGGTACATGATTGGTTTTATACCAATGCAGGAGGAGAAAAAGTCGTTCAGTCGATAACCGATGTTTGGAGTGATTTTGATTACTTTTCATTGATAGACTTTTTGGATGAAAAAGACCGAAATGCTATTTTAAAAGGACAAGCATCTACTACCAGTTTTATACAAAAATTACCGGGAGCTAAAAAGAATCATAGAAAGTATTTGCAATTTTTTCCATTAGCCATAGAAAGTTTTAACGTAAGCGATTACGATGTCATAATTTCATCATCATCTGCAGTAGCAAAAGGAATTTTAACGCACCAAAATCAATTACATATTTGTTATTGTCATTCTCCTATGCGTTATGCTTGGAATTTGTATTTTGATTATTTACAAAGTAAAAACCTACTCACCGGAATTAAAGGATGGTATGCAAAATCAGTATTGCACAAAATACGCCAATGGGATGTTATTAGTAGTAATAGGGTAGATTACTTTATAGCTAATTCCCACTATATAGCTAAGAGAATTCAAAAAATATACCATAGAGAAGCTACTGTAATCTATCCGCCTGTAGATACCGATTCTTTTCAATTGCAACACCAAAAAAAAGAATACTATGTAGCGGCGTCAAGGTTGGTTTCCTATAAGAAAATAGACATTATTATAAACGCTTTTAATGAACTTCCGGAGAAGGAATTGATAGTAGTAGGTGATGGACCGGAAAGAAAAAAACTAGAAAAATTAGCAAAAAACAATATACGTTTTACAGGAAAAGCAAGTAAGGAAGCTATGGTAACTTTGTTGCAAGAAGCAAAAGCATTAGTATTTGCTGCCGATGAAGATTTTGGTATTTTACCGGTAGAAGCGCAAAGCTGTGGAACCCCGGTGATAGCTTATAAAAAAGGAGGATTATTAGAAACGGTTATAGAAGGAGAAACGGGGGTGTTTTTTGAAAAACAAAGGATTGAAGATGTAGTAAAAGCAATAAGTAGTTTTGAAAAAAAAGAATTTGATGCAGAAAGAATAAGAAAAAATGCATTACGTTTTAGCAAACAACGTTTTGAAAGAGAAATAAAGGAATTTGTAGAAGCAAAAATAAAGGAATTTTACTCTTGAAAAAAAGATACTCAAAATACATAAATCTGATATTTTTAATCATAGACGTATTAATAATCTGCGCTGCTGCATTTCTCCAAAATGATGCAGAATATACCAATCCATACTTTTTAGGATATTCTATATTGTTTTGGATAATTTCTTCTTTATTTACTAAATTTTATGAAGTATACAGATATACCTCATTTTTTAGAATAGGAAACCTTTTAATAACACAAGCGTTAATTTTTACCTTGGGTTATTTTTCTTACTTCTCTGTTTTTAGAGAAGGAATAGTGGTAAATAATCAAGCAAAGTTTTTAGTAATGCTTTTTACAAGTGTTACTTTTTTTAAACTCTTAGGATTATATCTTCTAAAAAAATACAGAACCTACGGAAAAAATTATAGAAAAGTAATTGTTTTAGGAAGTGATAATTCAGCCAAGAAAATAATTGAAATCTTTAAAAAAGATAAAGAATTAGGGTATCAGTTTTGTGGTTTTTTTACTGATAAAGAAAAAACAACACCCGAGTATTTAGGAAAAATAAAGAAGAGTTTTGCTTATATAATAAAAAATGAAATAGACGAAATTTATTGCTCTTTAACGGAATTAGATGAAAAGGAAGTGAAAAAAATAACAAAATTTGCTACTAAGAATAATAGAATCATAAAACTTATTCCTAATGCCAATGAGTTGTATAATAAAAATATAACTTCAGAATTTTATGGCGATTCCACCTTGGTGTTGAAGGTGAAAAAAATGCCTTTTGAGCTTATTGAAAATAGAATTATTAAAAGAATTTTTGACATTTTATTTTCGTTTTTCGTTTGCGTATTTATTTTATCATGGCTGTATCCAATTCTTTTTATTCTAATTAAATTAGAATCCAAAGGCCCTGTGATTTTTAAACAAAAAAGAGAAGGATTAAACGGAGGAGACTTTATTTGTTACAAATTCAGGTCAATGTATGTAAATAGTTTAGCAGATGAAATACACGCCAGTAAAAATGACAATAGAATTACTAAAATAGGAGCTTTTCTCAGAAAAACAAGTTTAGATGAATTTCCTCAGTTTTTTAATGTTTTGTTAGGTTCCATGAGCGTGGTAGGCCCTCGACCTCATATGAATGAGCAATCCGGAAAATTCACAAAAGAAATAACTAACTATATGAAAAGAAAGGCTGTAAAGCCGGGGATAACAGGGTTGGCACAGGTTAGTGGTTATAGAGGGGAAGTGAAGAAAAAAAAAGATATAGAAAACAGAGTTCGTATGGATATTTTCTACATTGAAAATTGGTCTATAGGATTAGATTTTAAAATAATAACGAAAACAGTGGCTAACATTTTTAAAGGAGAAGAAAAAGCGTATTAAGTTGAAGGGACAAGTTAACATATCAGCATCAATAGTTTTATATAAAGAAAGTTTAGATGAATTACAATTAACTATAGATAGTTTTTTATCTATACCGGTTTCAAAAAAATTATATTTAATTGATAATACAAAAAATGCTCGTTTCAAAAACGTGTTTAAAAACAGTGAAATTGATTATATTGAGAATAGAAAGAATGTAGGTTTTGGAAGAGGACACAATCAAATATTAAACTATATCGATAGAAATTCTGAATTTCATTTAATACTCAATCCGGATGTTATTTTTAGAGGAATGATTATTCTTAAGCTTTGTGAAGAGCTTAGCAAGGATAGTGAATTGGCAATGATAGCACCAAAAATATTATTTCCAAACGGAGAATTTCAATATTCATGTAGAAGATACCCTAGTATTATCGAATTGTTTATAAGAAGAATAAGCCCCTTAAAATCGCTGTTTTCTTACATAATAGAAAAAGGTCAGTATGCAGATAAAGATTTATCGTTACCATTTTATCCTGAATATTTAACAGGATGTTTTCAATTATATAAAACATCCGATTTTGTAAAGCTAAATGGTTTTGACGAACGCTACTTTTTGTATATGGAAGACATAGATATCTGTAAAAAAATTGATGCAACTGGGCTAAAGAAAATGTATTATCCATTGGAGCAGGTATATCATAATTTAAAACAAGAATCTTCAAAAAAAATTAAGCCATTATTTTATCACATAGTTTCAGCTATTAAATATTTTAAAAAATGGGGGTTTAGTTAAGGGTTACTTACTGTTGAGCTCTAATAAAACAGGTTAATTTGTACAAGATAAAATTTTTTTATTTTTAGTCTTGTACAAAAGGGAAAAATAATTTTTGTACAATGTTTTATAAAAAAATAAAACTTTTGTACAGATGTGTACAATACATAAATATTAATTTTTTAGTCTTGTACAAGTTTTGATGAAGGAATAAATTATAACACTTGTGTTTTGAAAAGATAGAAATAATAAAAAAAGAGAGGCTTTTTAAGTGCTCTCTTTGTTGTTTCAAATATATTTGCACTAACAAAACAACACACATCAATGAATATTTTAATATTAGGTTCAGGAGGAAGAGAACATGCTTTTGCTAAGAAAATAGCAGAAAGTAATAAAATAAACCAATTATTTGTAGCACCCGGAAATGCAGGAACAGCTGCAGTAGCAACAAATTTAGATGTTAATCCTACAAATTTTGAAGCGATTAAAGAAGCTGTTTTACAATATAATATTACCATGGTTGTTGTAGGTCCTGAGGCTCCTTTAGTTGAAGGAGTGCATGACTTTTTCTTGGCAGATGAATTGCTGAAAAATATTCCGGTTATCGGACCTAAAAAAGATGGGGCTTTGTTGGAAGGAAGTAAAGACTTTTCTAAACAATTTATGGAAAAGCACCAAGTACCTACAGCAAAATATCAATCATTTACAGCAACAACACTTCAAGAAGGAAAGGCTTTTTTAGAAACATTAAATCCACCATTTGTATTAAAAGCGGATGGTTTAGCTGCCGGTAAAGGAGTTTTAATTATTAATGATTTAGAGGAAGCAAAAGCTGAGTTGGAAGAAATGCTGTCTAACCAAAAGTTTGGAAATGCTTCTTCAACAGTAGTTATTGAGGAGTTTTTAGATGGAATTGAGTTGTCTGTTTTTGTATTAACAGACGGAAAAAACTATAAAATATTACCTTCAGCAAAAGATTACAAGAGAATAGGAGAAGGAGATACCGGTTTAAATACCGGAGGAATGGGGGCAATTTCACCGGTTCCTTTTGCAGATGATGCTTTTATACAAAAAGTAGAAGAACGTGTAATAAAACCTACGGTAAATGGTTTGCAAAAAGAAGGTATTGATTATAGAGGCTTTATTTTTATAGGATTGATGAATGTAAATGGAGATCCGTTTGTGATTGAATATAATGTTCGTATGGGAGATCCGGAAACTGAAGTTGTATTACCAAGAATCCAATCAGATTTAGTTGAGTTATTTGAGGGGGTTGCTAACCAAACGTTGGAGAGTAAGTCATATGAGGTAACTCCACAAACAGCTGTTACCGTTATGCTGGTTTCAGGAGGATATCCTGAAGCGTATGAAAACGGGAAAGAAATAACAGGATATACTAACGTTAATAACTCTACAGTATATCATGCCGGAACTAAAAAAACAGCAGAAAAAGTAGTTACTAACGGAGGAAGAGTAATGGCGGTAACTTCATTTGGAGATACTATAGAAGAAGCTTTAGAAAAATCGTATACAAGTATTGATAAAATATCTTTTGAGAATATGTATTATAGAAAAGATATCGGATTTGATTTAGTATAATATTGAGAGCTATACAAATGAAAAAACCCCTATCATATATTAATGATAGGGGTTTTTATTTCATAATAAGATTAAACCTTACTTACTTTTTTTATTTTTAGTATAAGAAAACTTATATTGTAAGTATAAATAAGCATCTCTAGGTAAAATTTTAATCCACTTTTTATGTTTTAAGAACCATTTAAAACGAATAGAATTAATTCCGTTGGTTAAATAACCGGCTATGAACGGATGAACGTTTAATGTAATATTTTTATGGTTTTCTTCACCATTTATTAATCGTTCTAATTCTGATTCAATTTTATCTATTAAAACTATAGGAGCTTCTACTTCTCCGTTTTTATTAGGATTCGGTTCTCTTGTTTTTATATGTAATTCAGGTCTTACACGTTGTCTTGTTATTTGCACCAAACCAAATTTACTTGGAGGTAATATTTTATGCTTGGTACGGTCAAAAGACATTGCTTCTTTTAAATGCTGATACAATTTTTGTCTGTTTTCAGCACTTTTCATATCAATAAAGTCAACTACAATAATTCCACCCATATCTCTGAGTTGTAATTGCCTGGCAATTTCTGAGGCAGCTATTAAATTGACTTCTAATGCAGTTTCTTCCTGGCTTAAGGCTTTGTTTGAACGGTTACCGCTATTTACATCAATAACATGTAAAGCTTCTGTATGTTCTATTACTAAATAAGCGCCTTTGCTCATCGAAACTGTTTTACCAAACGACGTTTTTATTTGTCTTTCAATGCCATATTTTTCAAAAATTGGCATTTGTGATTTATGAAGTTTCACAATATTTTCTTTTTCAGGATATATTTCCCGTAAATACTCTTTAATTTCAAGCACTAAAGCTTCATCGTTGGTTACAATACTTGTAAAAGAATCATTCATTACATCTCTCAAAATGGAAGATGCTCTATTTAACTCACTTAAAATTTTTGTTGGTGTATTAGTATTTGCAATACGTTTACACATGTTTTTCCAACGCTCAAGTGAATTTTGTAAATCTTTGTCAAGTTCTGCTACTTTTTTTCCTTCAGCAACAGTACGTAAAATAAGCCCAAACCCTTTTGGTTTTATGCTTTTTGCTAATCTTTTTAAACGTTCTTTTTCTTTATTATCAGCTATTTTTTGTGATACTGAAATTCTATTAGAAAAAGGAACTAAAACTAAATATCTACCAGCTATAGATAGCTCTGAACTAATACGAGGTCCTTTGGTAGAAATAGGTTCTTTTACAATTTGTACTAATAAATTTTGACCTGATTTTAGTACATCATTAATACTTCCGTCTTTGTCTATATCTTCTTCAGAACGAAAGTTTTTTAAAGTGAATTCTTTAAATTTACCTGTGCTTACTTTTTTAATGAATTTGTTTAAAGATTGTACTTGCGGACCTAAATCATGGTAATGAAGAAAACCATCTTTGGGATATCCGACATTTACAAAAGCGGCATTTAAACCGGTCATGACTTTTCCTATTTTTGCTAAAAAAATATCACCAACGGAAAATTTATTGTCGCTCGTTTCTTTATTTAATTCGATAAGTTTACCATCTCTTAGTAAGGCAAAATCAATATCAGAAGAATTGGAACGAATAATTAATTCTGTTTTCATCTGAATGTCGTTTTTATGCCTACGTATAATATACGAAGACGGATTAAAATTTGTAAACAGGTATTTTAAACCTTGATGTCAATGAACTTGTTAAGCTATAAAAGCAAACGAAAAAGTAAGCTACTGCTTACTTTTTCTTCTTATGACGATTTGCTCTTGCTCTTTTCTTTCTTTTGTGAGTTGAGATTTTTGATCTCTTTCTTTTCTTACCACTTGGCATAATTAAAATGTTTTTATAAAAGCCGAAAGCCCGGCTTTTTGGTTAATACTTTATTTACAGATACTTTTATTTCTTGCTTACTGTAACCTTAGTTTTCACACCTTCTGTAAACACTTTTGAAGGCTTGAAAGCAGGAATGTTGTGCGCAGGTATTTTTATAGTAGTGTTCTTAGAAATATTTCTACCTGTTTTCTCAGCTCTTTTTTTGATAATGAAGCTACCAAAACCTCTTAAATATACATTATCGCCGTTCTCTAATGCTTCTTTCACCTCATCCATAAACGCTTCAACAGTTGCTAAAACATCTGCTTTTTCAATTCCACTTTTATCCGAAATTTTAGATACGATATCTGCTTTTGTCATTATAAATATTTTTTTATTTGTTTTCTTTAAAATTTGAGGATGCAAATATATGATAATTAATCTATTCCGAAAAGTTTAAAACTAAAAATTACATATTATAAAAATACCCCAAGATTTTGAAAATCACTGGGGTATGTAATGTATTTTAACTTTTAAAAACTTTTATAGTTCTAAAATGAACCAAATGTCAGGGTTTTTAACGCTAGTAAGTTTAATGAGACCAAGGGTTTTACTTGATAATAATAAACCAGAAATCAGCATCACTTTCACTAGTTAATCTAGCAACATCTGGATTGATAGATTGTACTTTATAAGGAGACTTACTTATTATAAGATCTACCATAGGGTTTAAATGGGGCACAAAACTCCAATTCAAACCAGGAGTTTGTTTGCCTATACTAAGTAGTGTATCATCTCCTAACACACCTGAATAAGACATGTTATGGATAGCTACAAAACGACCTCCTAAGTCATAAACGATCTCACCGTCTCCAAAGGCAATTATATCTCCCAAAGGTAAAGTAGGGAAAACAGCATCGTGTGCAGTTTTTACACCATTAAACGATTGAATAAAAGAGGCTGAGTTAAGAGTAGGGTTAATTTGGGTTCTCCATACAAGTGACATATCTAATGGGCTTGCCACAATAGTAATTGAAAAGTTACCATCTAAAGAAACATATTTGTTTTCTGTTTTATTTAGCGTAAATTCAGAATACTTTGTACCATTTACGTCAATTGCTGGTGAAATTATAATTCCGTCTGAAGAAAAACCAACTCCAAAATTCAAATTGCTATTTCCTTCTAAGCTAGTAGCAAATCTAATAGCATTCTTACCATTGTATGAAAAATTGTATATTTCACCATCTATTTGGTAAGCTAAATGACCTGAGGAATTGTTTAAATAATTCTTCATATCCTGGTAGTTTTGAAAGTTTGTCCAATCTTCTGCTGTAGCCTTTTTAAATCTTACTTCAACAAAATCTCTAGAGGTTTTAAAAATAATTTCATCATTTTCAACACCATAATACATAAAGTTAAAATCACCTTTGTAACCACTACCACCAAAATTTGGTAAAGGAGCTGAATTGCCTGAATCAGATAACTCATGAAGCTCACTTTTCGTTGTAAATATTAAAGTTGTTGTAGTATTTAAGCCTATGGTATACTCGCTTTCAATAGGTGAAATATTATCATTAAAGTTACCTATTGTTTTAACTTTAGATTCATCTAAAAAATTAAATAAAAATGTATATCCTCCTAGGTTATTATTATCTGTGAAATATACTGTTTTCCATCCGTGTTCTGAAGAAAGAAGTAAGTCTCTTAATTCTTTCTCTCTCTGTTCCATACGTTCAGTAGGTGACTGGTTAAATAGCTCTTCTTTATTTTCACTACAAGATGTAAAGAAAAACGATAGAGCGAATAAAGCCAAAAGTATACGTATTTTAGTTATATGTTTTTTTATCATTTTTTATTATTTAGTGAATTCATCAACATTTTTTGCTACTAACTCTTGTAATTCATACAGGTCGATATTAAAGTTATCTTTATAGTATTTAACTACTATAGCTTCTTTTTTTCGGATATCTTCTTTTGCTTTATCGCTTGATATACTATTAACTAGGGTGTCATAATCCGCTTTATTTGAGGATAACATTGCGTTTATCATTTCTGCAAAATCTTCATGTTCATTGGCTCTTGCATAAGCAGAAATAAACCCTAATTCTCTGGCTTCAGCATTAGATATCTCGAACCATTGTCCTGTATAATCAGATGGGGTAATGTTTCTATAAGCTATTTCGTCAAAGGGTATTCTTTGATTTAAAATATGTATATATTCATGTTGAATTGTTCCAATGAATTTTATTAATTGATCTTTATTTTTATAATCTTGATTATCTACTTCAAAAAACACGATTCGCATTCCGCTTTCAGCTAAACCTAAAACAGAAGTTGCTCCACCAGGATTTATGTTTTGTCCTCCTACTAAGAGAATTTCTCTAGGTGCTATGTTTTTTATAAAGTTTTCACCACCTAATTGCGTGTATGGTTCAACCCAAACAGCTTTAATAGCTTCCATTGCAGGTTTGACATTTTCTATTAAAGGGGGATGTAAATATCTGTTTAAATCAACCTTTCCAGGTTCCCACTTGTATGAAACTTCAATGTTATAAGGAGTTGTATAGTTGCCTCTTAACCATATATCTGTTTCATTTAATATGGGTGTTGAAATGTCAATATTACTTGGTCCTAAATCATCCTCTTTTGTTACGCATGATGTGCAAATTAGCCCCAACACGCTAATGCTTAGTAATAATTTGTTTATTTTTTTCATACTATTTGTTTTATCTTGGATTTTGCTGTAAACCTCCACTTTGAGCTGTTAAAGGTATTTGTAGTTGTTTTCTTAAATCTTGTTTTTCAAGTACTACATTTGGTCCATTATCTAATTCGTGTGTAATACTTAAGTTAAAACGTCTTACGTCAAACCAACGGAAGCCTTCATGGTAAAACTGTCTTCTTTTAAACTCTGCTATAGCTTTGATAAAAGAAGCTTGTTTGTCATTCAAACCATAGGATGGTGTAAATTCATTAGCAACAACAGGGTAGTTTGCTTGAATATTAGTTTCTGTGAGTATATCACTACTCGGATCATAACCTTTTGTTTTGTTTCCTATATATCCGTTTAAGTAAATTAAGGCTTCATTATAATTTTCTAACATAACTGATGCTTCTGCTCTATTTAGTATTACTTCATCTTTATCAAACATTGTTTGTGCTAAAAAAGGGAAACCTATACCAGCACTTTCATTTGTATACTTAAAATATTCGTTATACTTAGGGGTGAAATAAGTGTACTGGTTGGATCTATAGGTGTCATATGCCCAATTCTTTTTAAAAGGGTTTGATGATCCTGTAAATAATTGAGGTCTTATTTTATCAACTGACAATCCAAATCGTGAAGATCTATGTCTTCTTGCCCATATTGAGTTTGTAGAAATAATTAATAAATTGACAGGCTCGTCAACACTGTTGTATAACATTGTTATTCCTGTTAAATTCATGTTTCCATAAGCAACCATATCTCTAGCTTCAGAAGCAGGATTAGTAACTACTCTATCTGCATGTTTAATTACTTTGTCCCACTGACCTTTGTATAAATAAAACCTGGCAGCAAATGCATTAGCAGCATTTTTTGTAAAATGAAATTTAGGAGAATTGTAATTGTCACCAACTATTGAAAGTCCCTCAATTAAATCTTTTTCTATTAAATCATATACTTCTTGCACTGTATTTCTTTTATAAGTTTTAAAAAGTACAGTTTCTGGTTCTAATACATAAGGAATTCCTAGGTCAGTAGAAGCTGTTGTTGCATCATAATGTTTTGCCCAAAAGTTGACTAACATAAAATGAGCATAGGCTCTGGCTAATAAGGCTTCTCCTTTTTGTTCATTCAAGTCAAACGTGTTTTTTAGTTCTTCAATAGAAGCTAGAGCTTGGTTTGCTTGCGAAATTGCCTCATAACATGCGTTCCAGTAGTTAACTGGTGAACCTCTTTCTTCTAAATTAGAGTCTTGCCATTGATATAGTTGTAAATCTAATTGCTCGACATTTGAGATATTACCTTTATCATCAGCATTATCTGACATTATTTCTGCCATCAAAGCATAATCTTGATCAGGGTATGCAGCTGTAATTAATTGAGAAACTTTATCAGGAGAATCAATTAATGTTCTATTATCTGGTAGTTCAGATAAATATTCACTACATCCTACAAAAGTGAAGACTAATGTAGCATATAATATAAAATTGTTTATTTTATTTTTCATACTATTATATTATTAAAATCCTAAGTTTAGAGAAAAAGTGTATTGTCTTGTAATAGGTAATGCAACCCCCCCTGTTTGGTAGAATTCAGGATCTTGTCCGTTGAGTCTGGAATCAGCATATAAAAGAAATAAGTTGGTTCCTTGAAGTTTCATTTTTAAATGTGATAAACCTAATTTTTCAACTAATTCTTTATTAAATGAATACCCTATAGATATGTTTTTCATACGTAAAAAATCCCCATCTGCTACTCGTTCCGTTGAATAATTATATGCATTGTAAACAGCTCTTAAGTTGGTGTTTCTTTGAAAAGCAGAAGGGTCTGGTACTACAGGAATATTAGTTATATTCTCATCACCTGGGTTAAGCCATCTATTTACATGGCTCTTTGAGAAAATACTTGTATCAGAATAAGTTGAACTAAATACTGGATTTAATCTTACCTTATTTCCTCCACTACCGGTTATTAAAACTCCTAAATCCCAATTTTTATAGGTGAAATTGTTTGAAAATCCAACTGAAATATTAGGGTTTACAGAACCTTCATATTTTAAATAATCTGTTAAGTTTTCATTGTTTTGAAAATCTAAAACAGAAGCTACCTCACCATCCTTGTTTATGAATTGAGGTATACCTTGGTTATTTAAACCTACAAATTGAAAAGAAAACATAGAGTTAATAGGATACCCTGTAACATTACCTCCAGTTTGATCTACTAAATCGAAAGCGATAGGAGTGTTATCTAATTTTGTAATTTCTTGGTCAAAATATGAGAAATTAATATTAGAAGACCATGTAAAGTTATTGGTTGCTATGTTTTTAGTGTCTAATGTGAATTCTATACCATAAGTTTCAACATCAGCGTTATTTCCTTGTTTTATAAATTGTCCGCCAATACCGGAAGTTCTAACAAAATCGATATTATCAAAAATATCTCTTTTGTAAACATCTGTTATTAAGTTAACACGGTTGTTAAACAACCCTAAATCTACTCCAATGTTAAATTCATATTGTTTCTCCCATGTTAATTCAGAGTTTTGTAGAGCAGATATATTTAAAAAATTCTCTCTGTCTGCAGGTAGAAGTCTATCTGCTATTTGACTTGTAAAAATAGCTAATGCATTTGTTGCATTCCCTGGAGTGGCTACTAATCCGTATGAAGTTCTAAATTGTAAGTTACTTATGGTTTTTGAGTTAGCTAAGAAATTTTCTTTGCTGGCATTCCATTTTGCACTTATAGTTCCTGTAGGCAACCATCTTGAACTGGTACTTCTACCTTGCCTGTTAGAACCATCATATCTACCTGTTAAAGAGAAAACATATTTATCGTCATAAGAATAAGTAGCTTTACCAAAGAAAGCTACTGTTCTTTCTCTTTCTTTAGTTAATCCAAAATAAACATCTCCTCCGTTTATTAATTTTTCAAGAATTCTAGGGTCTGTAAATGCTGTTAAACCATTGTCGTATTGTAATCCATATCCTGTAAAGTTGTCAGAATTTCTATTTACAAATCTAATTTCCTGCCCTAATAAAGCATTAAAATTATGTTTACCATTAAACATGCTGTCATATTTAAAGCTGTTTCTAGCATAAAAAGTTGTTAGATAGTCATCATTTTTAAAGTAGATACCACCGTTTGGTAAAACAGCAACAGGTAAAGCATTAGGATCTGTAGGGTCTTGGTATAAAAAGATATTATCATCTCTTAAAACAGTGGAAGAATCAGCATTGTAAGCTCTAACCACATTTGAATTTTCTCTTACATTATGTTCTCTTACAGTGTTAACAAAACGACCAGCCCCATTAAAATCATAGGTAATATTGTCTGTTATTTTATAAGAAGCATCTAATTGGAATCGAATATCTCTTTGATTAATATCAATAAAATTATTTGCTATTTCTTCTAAGATATTAAAATCAGCCCAGTTATTTCTGTAATATTCATATCTACCAATATCGTTATATGGTCTTAACGTTCTAGAGGTATTTAAGGCATAACTAAATGGATTGATATCAAATTCACGAGATATGTCTCCTGTTACTGGGTCTGATTCTCTACTGAATGTACCAGGTGCTTTTTGTTTTCTTATAGATGCGTTTACAGCAAAAGTAGCATTGAACTTATCGGAAAAATAAAAGGTGTTTTTTAAATTAGTTGTAAAACGAGTTACTTTATCAGCAATAGTCCATCCCGGATCATGTAAAAAACTTACAGATGCATAGTAGGAGTTACTTTCACTACCACCAGAAAGGTTTAAAGAATGATTTTGCATTAAAGTATTATTTCTAAATAATGTTTTAAACCAATTAGTGTTGGCTAATTCATATTTACGTAAAAAAGCTTCTCTAACTTCAGGTGTATTTCCTAATTCAAACATTCCAGTTGACTCATTATAATTATCTAAAGCAGTAGCTCTGATATAATAAACACCACCATATCTGCCTCTAGAAACACTAGGTAGTTGGAAAAAACCTCTACTTTCATTTTCTCTAAAGATAGCCATACTTTCCTTTGAGTTTAATAAGTCAAAGTTGTTATATGAAGGTATGTCGCGTATTGTTTGTTCTAAATTATAGTTTAGTTTTAATGGGGAGTCTTTTCTGCCGGATTTTGTTGTAATAACAACTACTCCGTTACGAGCTCTAGCTCCGTAAATAGAGGTAGCAGAGGCATCTTTTAAAATGTCTATTTTTTTAATATCATTAGCATTTATACCGGCTATGGAAGAGCTTATTAAGGTAGAAGGATCACCAGAGGTAAGTTGATCAAAATTTTGTTCAATAGTATCTTCTTGAACAACACCATCTATTACATAAAGAGGCGTGTTGTTGCCAAAAATAGAAGAAGAACCTCTAATAGTAATATTTGGAGCAGTACCGAAAGTTCCAGAAAGGTTTTGGATATTGACTCCTGCAACCCTACCTTCTAACATTCTAGTTACATCTAGAACTCCATCTAATTTTAGATCATCTATTCCAACAGAAATAGCAGAACCAGTAAAGGTTTTTTTGTTAATTTTGTCATAACCGGTTGCAATTACTTCAATTTCATTTAGAACATTTGAATCTTCTTGCATGATTAGGTTAATAGTACTAACCCCTTTAACATTGCGTTCAACCGTTTGCATACCGATATAGCTAAATACCAGAATGTCATTTTCATTGGTTTTAATACTAAAATTTCCATCAAAGTCAGTTTCTGTACCTTTGATAGAGTTTTTAATCAGTACTGTAACGCCTGGTAAAGGTCCTGATTTATCAGAAACAACACCAGTTACAACTTTTTGCTGAGCAAATAAATGATGCAAAGCAAATAGACAAAACAGTACGAGAGTTTTCGTAATTTTGGACATAAATTGTTTGAATTAAGTTAAAAATTTTGTTTTCTTTAGTTACTCGTTAAAAGTTTAAAAAATAAGGGAACAACCAAAGTATAAAACAAATATAAAATTATTTTCCCTACTTAATGTTTAAAAAAAGCAATAATTAAACTATTTTTTAAACAAAAAGGGTGGTTTTTTTTGAAATTTTACAAAAAAATTTATGATTTTTAACAAAGAGTTAATAAAATGGTATTTGCAAAACAATAGATCTTTGCCTTGGCGAGAAACTAAAGATCCTTATGTTGTTTGGCTTAGTGAAATTATGCTACAACAAACAAGGGTCTCACAAGGGTTGCCATATTTCTTAAAGTTTACAGAAGCCTTTCCAACTGTTTTTGATCTTGCGAATGCTGATGAAAGTTTTGTGTTGAAATTATGGCAAGGATTAGGGTATTATTCAAGAGCTAGAAACTTGCATTACACCGCAAAATATGTAGCAAATGAATTGCAAGGAATTTTTCCGAATTCATACAAAGAGCTGGTTAAATTAAAGGGGGTAGGAGATTATACAGCTTCTGCCATAGCCTCGATATGTTTTAATGAACCGGTAGCTGTGGTAGACGGAAATGTTTATCGAGTTTTATCACGTTTTTTTGGTGTAGAAACTCCTATTAATACAACAAAAGGAGTTAAAGAGTTTAAAGAGTTGGCTCAAAACGTACTTAATACAGAAACTCCCGGAAATTACAATCAAGCGATTATGGATTTTGGTGCCTTGCATTGCAAACCACAAAATCCGTTATGTGATACTTGCATGCTATCTGAGGCATGTATAGCTTTTCAAAAAAATATGGTTAAAGATTTACCAGTTAAAGAAAAAAAAGTAAAAGTTAAAAATCGTTTTTTTAACTATATGGTAGTGGTTACTACTAATAACACAACTGTTTTAGAAGAAAGAAAAGAAAAAGGAATTTGGCAAGGTTTGTATCAATTTCCTTTAATAGAAACCACTAAAAATGTTAACATTCATGAACTTATCAGTACTCAAGAGTTTAATAAATTGTTTACTCAAGAGGTAACTGTAAAGTTATTTAATAAAGAAGAAATTGTTCACAAACTGTCGCATCAACATTTATATACTCAATTCTGGATTGTTAACACAAATGAAATGAGTAGCGCAATCATGGAATGGGAAGAGGTAATTGAAAAACCGGTACCCGTGTTAATAGAGAAGTTTTTAAACCAATACTTAAAGCTGCAAAAGTAATTTTTGTATATTTGATTTTACACAATAATTCAAGGCTATGGCAGGAACCATAAATAAAGTTATTTTAATTGGGCATTTAGGAGATGAGGTAAAAATGCATTATTTTGAAGGAGGAAATTCAATTGGTCGTTTTCCAATAGCAACAAATGAAACCTATACAAACCGTCAAACCGGAGAAAAAATCACAAATACAGAATGGCACAATATTGTAGTTCGCAATAAACTGGCTGAAATCTGTGAAAAATATTTAACAAAAGGAGATAAAGTATATGTTGAAGGACGCTTGAAAAATCGTCAATATGAAGTTGATGGACAAAAGCGATATACAACAGAAATACAAGTTCAGGATATGACGTTTTTATCAACTAAAAAAGATCCTAATAATAGCGCAATGCCACCGCAAATGAACCAGCCTCAGGTTTCTAATAACCCTAGTGTTCATGATAGTACACCACCATCATATGAGGAAGAAGATGATTTACCATTTTAGTCTAACGAAACTTTAAATTTTGGATTCAGAACCCGAACCTCTTTTAAATATACTTTTAAATATAGATTGGCTAACAACCTTGCATATATTGGTGTTGTTTACCTTGTTGATTTGTTCAGCATTAATTTCAGGAACTGAAGTTGCTTTCTTTTCTATATCACAAACTGAACTTGATAGTCTTTCTGAAAAAACAAAAGGAAAGAGTGTTATTGTGAAACTGCTTGAACGTCCCAGAAAATTATTAGGTACAATACTTATTACGAATAACTTTATAAATATTTTAATTGTACTCATATTTGCTTCATTAGGAGAGGTTTTTTTTAACGGACTTTCAGAAGGAGTACGTTTTTTTATTGAGGTGGTATTGGTTACTTTTTTAATCTTACTTTTTGGAGAAGTATTACCTAAAGTGTATGCAACCCGAAAATCATTACAGTTTGCAAACTTAATGTCTAAGCCAATTCAGCTTTTAAATACATTATTAACTCCATTAAGTTTACCACTTATAAAACTAACAACGGCTATTGAAAATAAGTTAGGAAATAAAAACAATAACTTATCTGTAGAAAAACTTTCTCAGGCACTGGAGCTAACTTCTGATAATGCAACAACCAAAGAAGAGCAAAAGATATTAGAAGGAATTGTAACGTTTGGAAACACAGAAACGGTTCAAATTATGAGACCCAGAACAGATGTTTGTGCTATTTCAAACACTACAAGTTATGAAGAAGTCCTTAAAATTATATTGAAAAACGGATACTCACGCAATCCGGTTTATAGTGATAATATTGATACCATTGTTGGAGTTTTATATGCAAAAGATTTACTGGAACATTTAAATAAAACCGAATTTGAGTGGCAATCATTGGTTAGAGAACCTTTTTTTGTGCCCGAAAATAAAAAGTTAGATGATCTGCTTAAAGAATTTCAAGACAAAAAAAATCACTTAGCTATTGTAGTTGATGAGTATGGAGGAACAAGTGGTATTGTTACTTTAGAAGATGTTATTGAAGAAATAGTTGGAGATATAAACGACGAGTTTGATGATGAAGATTTATCATACTCTAAGCTAGATGAAAATAATTATATTTTTGACGGAAAAATAACTATTAAAGATTTTTGTAGAGTATTAGATGATGAAGATGAAGAAAAGTTTGAAGAAGCAAAGGGAGAAAGTGAAACTTTAGCAGGATTTATTTTAGAAGTATCCGGAAAGTTTCCTAAAAAAGGAGAGAAAATAAATTTTAGTAATTATACGTTTACTATTGAAGCCTTAGATAAACGACGTATAAAACAAGTAAAAGTTACCAGAAATGCGTAAAATACTGTTGCTTTTTGTAGCAATAATTTTAATAAGTTGTGGTGAAGAAACCATACCCAAACCCAAAGCATATTTAAGTTTAGAATACCCTGAACAGGAATACCATATACTAGGAATACAACGACCTTATACTTTTGAGGTAGCTGATAATACCGCTATAAAAGAGTTGCCTAAAAATTGGTTAAATGTTCAATATCCGGAGTTAAAAGCATCGGTTGATATTACTTACCGACCGGTTAATAATAATTTGAGAGAGTTATTAATTGAAGCTGAAAAATTAGTGTTAGAGCATACGGTAAAGGCAGATCATATTTCATGGATAGATTTTACAAATGATACCCATAAAGTTTACGGGAAAATGTGTGAAATAGCAGGTAATGCAGCCTCACAAGTACAATTTCATGCAACAGATAGCACTAAACATTTTATAAAAGGTTCTTTGTTTTTTTATGTAAAACCAAATTATGATTCTATTTATCCGGCAGTAGAGTATGTAAAAAAAGATATGATTAGAATGATGGAAACGTTGCAGTGGAATAATTAGAAAATAAAAAAGAGACCACAACATAATTGTAGCCTCTTTTATAAAATTACAGTTCAATTTCATCTGCAATAATTCTTAGCACATCAATTTCCGGAAGGACTGTCCTTATTTGCATACAGATGGCTTTGAATTGATCATCCGTTTTTAATTTTGACCAAAGACGTTTAATATAAGTATCAAAATGCTCTTTTTTGTTTTTGGCAAAATCAGGAACTTCTTTTATAACGGTTAAAATTTGTTTTATGGTTTCCTTCCCTTGAGCTATTTTGGTTTTAATCGGTTCTTGCAGTTGAATTAGAATTAAGTGAGCTTTTTCTAAACATTCAGAGCTTAATAAAAATTGCTGACGCTTTTTGTGCTGAATGTCTTTTAGCTTTAAAGAGCTAATTTGATTTTGAAGAATACTAAATTCACTAGCTTCGGTATAGCCAAGCTGTTTTAGCATTTTTTCATTATCTAGTAACCACTCATCTAATGAACTGAAGAATTTTGATGATTTATTACGGAATAATTCAGAGATTAAAACCACTTTCATAATTGAAGTTTCAAAGAAAGTGTGTTTTTCTAATATACTTGTTCTCATGTGAATAAATTTAAGCTAAACATTTCATCTATATGATGTTGTTATTTGTGATGTATGATGGTTCAAAAATGAAGAAAAACAATATTATTCGTATGTTAAAACATCGGTATACGATCCGTCTTCATTAGCTTCTGTAGTCCACTCCATATTATCATTATATACATTCATTTTAATGGTAATTAAGTTACCTGATGCATTAATGTCTTTTAACTTCTGTGTTTCTACTATAACAGGAATGTCAGACATAACAGGTCGTAATGCGTCAAAATCAGTTTTAACCACTAATAAATCATTTTTTTCATATTCCTGATAGCTGGTAATTCCTTCGAAATAACTGTACGTATTTTTAGCAAAATTGATTGTTTGTTCCGTAACAAAATTGTTAACAATATCTATAGAGTTAGTATCAATACTTTGAAAGTCAAAAACAAATTTCTTTGAAGCTTCATTAATAATAGGAATTACCTTTTCTGTAACGTCAATAGGAGTTGTTTTTTTGTAAAAAGTCTCATATGAGCTATTAAAGGCATGTTCGTAAATTTCGTTCATTTTTATTTCAGTAACATTGGCATAAGGAGAAAAGTTTACGGTGTCAATGGCTACCGGAATATTGAGTTCAATGTTTTTCATTCTAATATTTGGAACCGAAAAATGTTTTAGCATTGGGTCGTTTAAATATTCTTGTGCAATGACTAAAGTTTCTAAATCAGACTGAACTTTTGCATTGGTAATTTCTTTATATATGCCGCCTAAATAATCTTTTAAAGTAATCATAATGGTAATTTTTAGAAAGGAAACCTCTTAAGAGGTTTCCTTTTGTAATTAGAAATTAAGTTTTATCCCGCAGTTGGATTCGCACTTTCAGTAATTAGCTCTTCCATAATATCAAGCACTTTACTCATGCCAGGAGGCATTTCGTCTTGTACAGCATGAATTCTGATATTCATACTATAAAGTCTGTTTGCTTCATCGGAGTTGCTAGATTTCTTTTTATAGGCGTAACTTCCTTTAAAATTCATTCTCCCGAATCCCCAACGCAAATTTACATTGGTGCTAAGGTTTAAATCGTGAGAAGTATCGGTTGAAGATTTGGTTACACTAGAGATTTTTGCATTAAAATCAATAGTAGTTTCTGCTACTCTAATAAAAGGAATAGGAACAATAGCTAATAAAGGTGTGGTAAGCGTAACATCATTTTCAGTACCATCAATTAGTTTCTTATAAATAAAGGTTACGTTTTTTATATTACCTGAATCATCTAATCCTACTTCGTTTATAAAATCAACTGTAGATATTGCGGCTGCGGCCTGAGCATCTACTACCGCGGTAAGCGGTTTTCCTAACATTGCACTAAAATTAATATTGGCAATTTCATTTGGACTTACTGGCATAATCTTTAACTTTTTTTAATTTTTTACCTACTCTTTTACATAAGGATTTTCGGTTTTTTCCTTTTGTTTGCGATTTAGTTAGCTACACTATTTCGCGTCATTTAAGCTTAAAAAATGGAAGTTATGATTAACTACGAAGCAAAGATACAACAAATGTTTTATTTAAACAACAAAATACAAAATTATTTTGTGTTTTGTTGTGTTTTTGGTTGTATTATGTTTAAAATAAAGATTTGCGTAGAGTTGTTTTTCTAATGTTTGTAAAAAGTTAGAATGAAGTCAAATAAAAACCGACAAGTTTGACTGTTATACCAAACTTATCGGTTATAAAATTAGTACGATTTTAAAAATTAGGTACAGTTATTTGTAATTGTACATAACAAATTACAAGTAAATGATTGTTTAAAAAACTATTTGCGAACAATTTTTCTACTTTGCAACCATAAATAGAATTGCAATCCAAATAAAATAGCTCCTGCCAATAAATGTGTTGCTTGAGTTCCTAATGGGAATTCAGCGTAATACATTAAAATTCCTGTTATGGTTTCTAAGAAAATTAAAAATACAATCCAATTAACTAATTTGTAACCTAAATTTTTTACCTGATTCAAATAAAACATACCAAGATTTACTAAAACAATAGCAATGGTAAATGAACGATGAAAGTAAAATTTAAAACTAGGATTCATTAAACTATACTCTTTATTTTCAAAGCCAAATAATTTTACCTGCTCATCAATAAACTGTCTAACTTGAGTTCCCATAGCAATTTGCACTAATGAAAAGACTACAGAAACAATCAGTAATTTTGTAAATAAAGAATTATAGGTATAATTTTTATTCTCAGAGTTATGGTTAGAAATTATAAAATATAACCATAACAACAGTGCAACTATTACTAAACCACCTATCATATGTATGGTAATAATAGTTGGTTTAAGGTTAGAATCAACAACGGTTTTACCCAACCAAGCTTCAAATAACATTAAAAAAAATGCGCCGTAAGCTAGTAAAGGAATTGTTTTGTTTTCTTTCCAAAACTTACTGGCAGTGTATACTAAAAATAAGAAAACAAAACCAGCTAAAACAGAAGCTAAACGATTTATGTATTCCGTCCAAGTATGATACTTGTTAAATGTTGCATAGTTGTGTTTAGTGTATTTATTCCAATTATTCAGGTTAAACTCTTCAGTAGTTTTTAGGTCTTTTTCAGCTACAAACAAGGCTTCATCTTTAACGATAATCATTCCTTTTTTATAACTGGTGTTAGGTTGCCAGGTAATTTGTTCTTCTGATGTAGGAGGAATATAATACCCAAAACATTTTGGCCAATCTGGGCATCCCATTCCGGAACCTGTCATACGAACAACCGACCCTGCTAAAAAGATTACATATACTGAAATTATTGAAATTTTTACGATAAGTGGAAAGTGCTTTTTCACGAGAAAGTATCTAATGTTAAACAATTAAATCGGTTTTACAAAGGTACGTAAAACACAAATAAAACAGCTCTTGCCTTTTTAATTAAACACAAAAAACGCCTAACAAATGTTTAGGCGTTTTTAAGTAGTATTATGATGTGGTAATTTATACTTGTTTTACCTCAATAATTTTTACCGGACATGCTTTTTTTGCTTCAGAGGAAGCCTCAAAAATGCTATCGTCATAGGATTTAATAGTGTAAAATCCTTTTTTTTCAGTAGCGTGTAATAACACAGATTTTCCGTCTTTTTTAGACATCTGAAATTGTGCCGGAGCTAGTTCTACACAATAATTACATCCAATACATTTATTTCGTTGTAAGGTAATAACGACCATTAGTTTTGAGCAAATTCTGTTTTTACAATTTTATAAAGCTTGTCTGAAGGGCGAATTCTGAAGTCTAATTTAATTGTAACTTCATCTCCCTTTGTAGCATTTTGAGCTTGTTTATCATTTACAAACATACTTTTTAATTCCATTTCTTTTGCTCCGGTTGTAGGTCCTGTAATTAAAATAGTATCTCCAACAGCTAAATCATATGCTTCAATTTTAAATTCACCAATTTCAGCTTTAGGGAAAAAGTGAGTACCTTTTCCTAAATATACTTTTTTTTGCGTAGCATGAGAGCCCGGATCTTTACTCCATTCACCTAATTTTTGTCCTAAGTAATACCCATTCCAAAAACCACGGTTATATACTTTTTCAAGCTCTTGCATCCAGCTAATTACTTTTTCTTTGTCATAGGTTCCGTTATGTAAACTGTCAATAGCATCACGATAACACTTAATTACTTTGGCTACATATTCTGGAGCACGACCACGCCCTTCAATTTTTAATACCTTAATTCCGGCGTCGGCAACTTGGTCTAAGAAATCAATCGTACACAAGTCTTTTGGAGACATAATGTACTCATTGTCTAATTCCATTTCAAAACCGGATTCCTGATCAATTACGGTATATTTTTTACGACAATTTTGTTTGCAAGCCCCTCTGTTGGCTGATGAGTTATGTGAGTGTAGGCTCATATAACATTTTCCGGAAACGGCCATGCACAAAGCACCGTGACCAAAAATTTCAATTTCTACCAAGCGCCCTGAAGGCCCTTTAATTTCTTCTTTTTCAATTTGTTCGGTAATCTTTTTAACCTGGCGTAAACTTAATTCTCTACTTAATACAATAGTATCAGCAAACATAGCATAAAACTTAACCGTTTCAATATTGGTAATATTTATTTGGGTTGAAATATGCACTTCCATATTTTCAGCTCTTGCCATGGCAATTACTGCCTGATCCATAGCAATTACTGCTGTAATATTTGCTTCTTTAGCTCTTTTGATTAAGGTTTTTACAATGGATAAATCATGATCGTATACAATGGTATTTAAGGTTAAATACGTACGAACATTTTTTTCTGAACATCTGTGAGAAATTTCTTCTAAATCATCTAAGGTAAAATTAATAGAAGCACGGGCACGCATATTTAATTGCTCTACACCGAAATATATAGAATCACATCCGTTATCTAAAGCTGCTTGTAACGATTCAAAATTACCAGCAGGTGCCATTAACTCTATCTTTTGCATTACTTTTTAAATTTTAAAGCTTCTGAACGTCCTTTTTTGAATATTTTATTACTTGCGTGTTTTCCTTTACGTAATTCTTTTTGTTCTTCGTAGGGTAAGTGAATTATTTCCTGACATTCAGAAGAACACGTATTTTCCATTTGTTCGGCACATTCATCACACTGAATGAATAATAAGTGGCAACCTTCATTAGCACAGTTAGTATGTGTATCGCAAGGCTTACCGCATTGATGACAGTTAGAAACTACATCTTCAGAAATACGTTCGGCACGTCTGTGATCAAAAACAAAATTTTTACCTAAAAACTTGTTTTCTAAACCTTCGGATTTTACCTGGCGTGTGTATTCTATAATACCTCCTTCTAACTGAAAAACATTTTTAAAACCCTTATGTTTATAGTAGGCAGAAGCTTTTTCACATCGGATACCTCCGGTACAATACATTAATAAGTTTTTATCTTCTTTGTGGTTTTTTAAATCTTCTTCAATAATATCTAATGAATCTCTAAACGTGTCAACATCGGGTGTGATGGCTCCTTCAAAATGACCTATTTCACTTTCGTAATGATTACGCATATCCACGCAAATGGTGTTAGGATTTGCTAACATTTCATTAAATTCTTTGGCAGATAAATGCACTCCTTTGTTTGTTACATCAAAAGTATCGTCATTTAAACCATCGGCTACAATTTTATCTCTAACCTTTACCTTTAATTTTAAAAACGATTTATTATCGTGCTCAATAGCTACATTTAAACGAATTCCGTTTAAAAAGGCAATGCTATCTAACTGCTTTTTTAAAGCATTGAAGTTTTCTGCCGGTACAGATATTTGAGCATTGATTCCTTCATAAGAAACATACGTTCTACCTAATACTTCCAGTTCATTCCATTCTAGGAATAACTTATTTCTAAATAGGGTTGGATTTTCTATCTTATAATATTGATAGAATGAAATAGTAATACGGTCTTTACCCGCATCATCAATTAATTTTGCGCGTTCTTTAGCGCTTAACTTGTTGTACAGTTGCATGCTATACCATTTAAGTTAAACAAAATATGTTGTGATTTTAACTAAAAATCGGGGCAAAGGTACTGATTTTTTGAGTTTTATTGTTTAAAATATCACTTTTACTTTTTTTTTGATAAGATTTTAAATTCAAGGTAAAAAAACAAAAAATTAATATACAACTAATTATAATTTTTTAAACCTTTGTATCAGTTATATAAATTTATACGTTAGAAAATAAAAATAGAAAAATGAAAGTAGCAGTTGTAGGAGCTACCGGTATGGTAGGTAATGTTATGTTACAGGTATTAGCTGAACGAAATTTTCCAGTAACAGAATTAATTCCTGTTGCTTCTGAGCGTTCAGTGGGAAATCAAATAGAATTTAAAGGAACAAATTACACCGTAGTTGGTTTAGAAACAGCAGTGTCAATGCAACCGGATATTGCGTTGTTTTCAGCAGGTGGAGATACTTCAATAGAATGGGCTCCAAAGTTTGCTGCTGTTGGCACAACGGTAATTGATAACTCTTCTGCATGGAGAATGGATCCAACTAAGAAATTAGTAGTTCCTGAAATTAACGGAGACGTATTAACGAGTGAAGACAAAATTATTGCCAACCCTAACTGTTCTACAATTCAATTGGTAATGGCATTAGCTCCTTTACACAAAGAATATAAAATGAAAAGGGTGGTAATTTCTACCTATCAATCAGTTTCCGGAACGGGTGTTAAGGCTGTTCAACAATTAAACAATGAAGAAGCAGGAATAGAAGGAGAAATGGCGTATCCACATCCAATAGGAAGAAATGCATTACCACATTGTGATGTGTTTTTAGAAAATGGGTACACTAAGGAAGAAATGAAATTAGTAAAGGAGCCTAAAAAGATTTTACGTGATGATTCTTTTGCTGTTACAGCGACAGCTGTTAGAATACCAACTTCAGGAGGGCACTCTGAATCAGTAAATGTTCAGTTTGAAAATGATTTTGAACTGGAAAAAGTACGTGAGTTACTTGGTAAAACAGAAGGAGTTATTGTACAAGATAGCGTACAGGATAATGTATACCCTATGCCTATTCATGCTAATAATAAAGATGAGGTATTTGTTGGAAGAATTAGAAGAGATGAATCACAACCAAATACATTAAATATGTGGATTGTGGCTGATAATCTTCGTAAAGGTGCAGCAACAAATACTATTCAAATTGCAGAATATTTAGTAAAAAATAACATAGTAAAAAATACGGTTTTAGCTTCTTAAGCAAAAATTGTCTGACACTAAGAATCCTGAGTAATACACTCAGGATTTTTTATTTGTATACTTTTGTATTTATGGATAAACAAAGAATAATAAGCAACACTATAGCTTTTGTAAAAGAAACATTAAAAGGAGCGGAAGGCGGACATGATTTTTTTCATATCGAAAGAGTTTATAAAAATGCTTTATTAATTGCCAACGACGAAAATGTAGATGAATTTATAGTAGCCTTAGGCGCATTACTTCATGATATTGCAGATAGTAAATTTTATGATGGTGATGAAACTATAGGTCCGCTTAAAGCAAGAACATTTTTAAAAGAACAACAGGTTGACGAATCTATTATAACACATGTTGAGAACATTATAGCGAATATTTCTTTTAAAGGAGGTAATTTCGATAAGCAATTTACTTCTCCGGAACTTGACGTAATTCAAGATGCTGACAGGTTAGATGCCATTGGAGCTATTGGAATAGCGCGTTGTTTTAATTATGGTGGATTTAAAAACAGGGAGTTGTATAATCCTGAAATTCCTCCAAACATGCACATGAGTAAAGAAGAATATAAAAAATCAACAGCACCAACAATTAACCACTTTTACGAAAAGTTGTTGTTGTTAAAAGATAAAATGAACACAGAAACAGGAAAAAAGCTAGCTATGGAAAGGCATCAGTATATGGAAAGTTTTTTAAATCAGTTCTATAAAGAATGGAATGGTTTAGTGTAAATTATTAGTTATTAAAATATAAATTTTATGTTAAATTTTGTTTTTTTAAAAAATAATATTATGTTTGGAATATCATCCCTAAAATTAATAAAAGAATTTTTTTCCCCTTAAGTAAAGAATAGCATTTAAAAACCTTTTTTTGAATGCTATTTTTGTTTTTATGGAACATGTAATTTATAAAACTATTGTTGGAATACCGGATAAAGAAGTACTAACAGATGTTACTTTTTTATACGCTTCGCTTTTTGAATCTGCTCAGTTAGAATTTTTTAAAGAAAGAATATTTAGCAAAGAAGACCTTTTAACTTTAGTAGCCTATCAACATACAACACCCGTTGGATTTAAAATTGGTTACCGATATAATGAAACTACATTTTATAGTTGGATAGGAGGTGTGCTAAAAGCCTATAGAAAAAATAAAATAGGTCAAAAATTAATGAGCTTACAACATCAGATTATAAAAGAAAAAGGATATACAAGAGTCAGAACAAAATCAATGAATACATACAAACCAATGATGATATTAAATCTTTTACAAGGATTTGATATCATCAAGGTTTATACAAATGAGGTAAATCAAACAAAAATTGTGTTTGAAAAAGACCTTTAAGTTTTAAGCTCCTGGAAAGTTAGGTTTTCTTTTTTCTAAAAAAGCAGTAGTTCCTTCTTTAAAATCATCAGTTCCAAAACAGTTTCCAAACTCATAGATTTCTGTATCAAAACCATTTATACCATCTTTAAAATTATCATTTACGGCTTTAATGGCTGCACTAATTGCTACTGATGAATTGTTCATGATTTTACCTGCTATTTTTTCAGCTAAAGGAATTAATTCCTCTTGTGTAGTTACATGATTTACCAATCCGTATTCTTTAGCTTCAGCAGCATTAATCATACTTGCAGTCATAATTAACTCCATAGCTTTTCCTTTTCCGATTAGTTGAGGTAAACGTTGAGTTCCTCCATATCCGGGAATAACACCTAAAGATACTTCAGGAAGTCCCATTTTGGCATTATCAGAAGCAATTCTGAAGTGACAAGCCATTGCCAGTTCTAAACCACCGCCTAAGGCAAATCCGTTAACAGCAGCAATTACCGGAGTAGAAAGGTTTTCAACAAAATCAAATAACATTTCTTGTCCTTTTTTAGCTAATAACCCTCCTTCTTTAACAGAAAAATGAGCAAATTCAGAAATATCAGCACCGGCAACAAAGGCTTTATCTCCACTTCCTGTAATAAGTATTACTTTGGTAGCTGCATCATCTTCTAACATTTCAAATGCTGTGTGAAGTTCTTCAATAGTAGCTTTGTTAAGTGCGTTTAATTTTTTTGGACGGTTAATGGTAATAGTTGCTAATCCGTTATTTTTTTCAATTAAAATATTCTCAAAGTTCATATTTTGTTTAGTTATATTTTTAATTATGTTTTAGGTAAAATAACTGTGAAAACAGTTCCTATTCCTTCAGTAGAAGTAAAGTTAATTGAGCCATCATAGGTTTCTATAATTTTTTTAACCATGGCTAAACCTAATCCCATACCACTGGTTTTGGTGGTAAATTTAGGCTCAAAAATAAGTTCTTTATTTTGTTCTTTAATACCCTTACCGTTATCTGAAACAGTTATTTTAACGCTATTTCCTTCTGAACCTACTTTTACTTCAATTTTAGGAGGTATATTGTTCCCTTTCATTGCTTGGGTGGCATTTTTAACCAAGTTGGTAATAATACGAATTAATTGTGTTTTATCTAAGCTGGCGTACAATTCTGTTTCTCCTGGAATGTACTCGATATAATCTTCCGTAAAAATATCAAGAGCATGCTTAATTACGTCTACCACATTTAATTTTTCACGACTTTGAGTTGGCATCTTAGCAAAATCAGAAAAAGCAGAGGCTATAGAACTCATAACATCTATTTGTTGAATAAGAGTTAAGCTGTATTCTGCAACTTTTTCTTTTATATTAGGATCTTCCGGATTGAATTTTCTTTCAAAACTTTGAACGGTTAAACGCATTGGGGTTAGCGGGTTTTTTATTTCATGAGCCACCTGTTTGGCCATTTCTTTCCAGGCCTCTTCACGTTCACTTTTAGCGAGTCTTACAGCACTTTCTTCTAACTGATCAATCATATTATTATATGATTCAATAAGGGAGTTAATTTCAGAACTAGCTGCTTTTATAGTAATTTTTTCGTTTCGTTTATTTAAACGAGTTTCCTTAATTTTTTCAGCAATGGTTTTAATAGATCGGGTTATGTAAGTTGAGATAAAGTAGGCCAAAATAATTGCTAATACAAGCATTAACGCATATACAAGTGTTAAGCGAGATAAAAATTCTTGTAGCTCTTTTTCCTGATCTGTATTATCTTGAGCAATTTGTAATTCTAAAATTCCGATTCTTTTAAATCTGGAATCGTTAATATAGGTGTATGAAGATTGATACATTATGTCTTTTATAACAGTATCAAGTACAATTCTATGGTTTGAATTAATTGCTAAGTCTTTTACTGCATTCTCAGAAAGCGGAACCTCTTCAGCCTTGTCAAAGTTATAAGGAATAGATGATTTTAATAGCTTCCCGTTCATATCATACATTGAAATAGTGAGTTTATGAACTGTTGCTATTTCGTAGATTCTATCTTGAAAGATTTTTGAAAGATTTTTTGTGGTAACCGGATACGTAGTTTTATCTAGTTCAATTTCAATATCTTGTTTGGTAGCAATTTCTTTTCTGCCAAAACGTAATCTGTTATAATCTTTAGTTTGTTCTTCGTATTGGTAAACGGTAACATATACAATTAGCATTGAGGTAAGCAATACTAAAAGTATCATAGATAAGAATATTCGTATTCTGAGTGATATATTGCTAAACGATATCAAGGTTTTTGTATTCTTTTAGATTTCATAAATAAATGATCGTCAAACTCACCGTCATCACCCCAATCGTAAGTAACTGTAGCTTCAAAACCGTCATTAGTTTGTGTAACTTTGTACCAGGCTTGTACTTGTTTACCTAAATAAGAATAATCTACAAATAAGCTGTCTCCTTTAGTGTTCCATACACCTCCGGTTTCGCCTACTTTCTTACCATCGGGTTGTAAAAACCAAGCGGTAAAAGTTCCGTCATCAGCATAAGCAGATTGTGCTTTTCCGGAATTAGAACGGCTAAAATCGTCTTCAAAAACATATAAACTATCTGCTTTCTTAAAGGTAGTATAGGCTATTTTTATGTAAGTAGTTTCCCAATTGCCCACCATGTAATTTTTTAACAAGGTTGTTTTAGGGGGGCTATCTGTAGTGTCTTTGGTTGTATTTTTATGTTGCTTACAGGCTCCTAAAAAAACAAAGACAATTAATAAAGAAACTTTAAGTGTATTCATTAGTTTATTTTTTCTTCTTTGGTATGTAATAGACGGGTTAATTTAATAGATAAATCTAATAAAATTATTTTAGCATTTCCATTACGTTCAATATGATATTGAGCATCACTAACTTCTTGTTCAATAGTTACTATATTTCCACTATGCACAAATGGGGCAAATTTTGATAAATCAAAGTTTGATGTTTGTGTTTCTAAAAAAACTAGATCCGGAGTGCCATAATTTAATAAAAGTGCTTGTCTGAAAAATTGCAAACAATACTGTAAAAATTGCTTTTGAGTTTCTCTTCCTGAATTAGCAATAGTTTCAGACCATTCTACTAAATCTTGAATAACGGCAGCATTTCCTTTAGCTTTAAAAGCACTACGTATCCAAGTTATGAACCACTTTTCAAATACCAGATCGTTTGAATCATTATGAAAAAGATGTATAGCCTTGTTGTAATTACCTTCACATTGATGAGCAATTGCAGCAGCTTCATTTTCACTAACACCTTCTTTTTGAATTAGAGAATTTACAATATCAGCTTCACTTAAAGCAGGAAAATGTAAGGCTTGACATCTTGATTTAATTGTGTTAATTATTTGTTCTTCATCTTCGGTAACCAGTAAAAAAATAGTTTTGCTAGGTGGTTCTTCAATAAGTTTCAAAAGCTTATTTGAGGCGGCTATGTTCATTTTTTCAGCCATCCAAATAATCATAACTTTAAAACCACCTTCGTAGGATTTTAACTGTAATTTTTTTACAATATCTTCTGCTTCATCAACCCCTATTTGACCTTGCTTATTTTCAACCCCAATGTGTTGAAGCCAATTAAATAAATTACCATAAGGCTGATTGTTAATAAAAGAACGCCATTCTTCTAAAAACAAATTACTAACCGGATGGCTTTTTACCGCATCCGTTGTAGTTACAGGAAAGGCAAAGTGGAGATCCGGATGCTGAAGTTTATTGCACTTTATATGGCAAGCATCAGCATTGTTTGAAAAATTACATAATAAATGCTGTGCATATGCAATAGCCATAGGTAAGGTTCCTGAACCTTCTTTTCCTATAAATAACTGAGCATGTGGGATTCTTCCGTTTTCAGCAGATTTTTTTAAGTGATCTTTTATATGTCCTTGTCCAATAATATCTTCAAAAATCATAGCACAAATATACTATTTAAGCGAGAGCAATAATATTTATTTATGAAATGAATTTATATAGGAAACAAATAGTTTAGAATGATTCTATTTTAGTATATTTGCAGGCTAAAACACATTTGTTTTTGAGTACAATTGCAACATTACAAGTCGGGGAGAAAGGAATTATATCTGAAGAATGTTTAGATAGAATACCTTTAAAGTTATTAGAAATGGGATGTTTGCCCGGAACGGAGGTTGAGTTATTACAGATAGCTCCGCTTAAAGATCCTATGTACATATGTGTTAACGGTAGCCATTTAGCCATACGCAAAGAAACAGCTTGTCAAATTGCTATAACAAAAATTTAATGATGAGCAGTAAAATTAAAGTAACACTAATTGGAAACCCTAATACAGGAAAAACATCATTATTTAACCAATTAACGGGGTTAAACCAAAAAGTAGGAAATTACCCGGGAGTAACCGTTGATAAAAAACAAGGAGCTTGTAAATTACCCGGAAATAAAACAGCAATTATTACTGACTTACCGGGTACGTATAGTATAAATCCTACTTCTTTAGATGAAAGTATTGTGCTAAAAACACTTATGAGTACTCATGAAAAAGACATTCCGGATGTTATTGTTTTAGTTGCAGATGTTGAAAATTTAAAAAGAAACCTACTTTTATTTTCTCAAATTCAAGATTTAGAAATTCCTACGTTGTTGGCTATTAATATGGCCGATCAAATGAATAGAAAAGGAATAACCATAGAGGTTGATGCTTTAGAGGAAGCATTACAAGCAAAAGTTGTTTTAATTTCTGCCCGAACAAATCAAGGAATACAGAACCTTAAAGAAACTATTGTAAACTATTCACAGCTTAAGAAAACTTCAAACTTTGAGAGTATTGCAAAGAAAATAGATTCTGAATATTTTGAAAAACTACAAAAAACCAGTAGTCAATTTTCGGTTTATGAACTATGGTTAATGCTAACAAAAAATCATAACTCATTATTATCTTCTGAAGAACAAGAACAATTAAATCCGTTTAAAAAAGATATCTCTAAGCAAAAAAAATACCAGCATAAAGAAACTATTTACAGGTATCAGAAAATAAATGAAATACTTCATAAAACGTATGTTGTTGATAAAACAAAAGCAACAGATTTAAGAAGTAAATTGGATAAAGTTTTTACGCACAAAATTTTTGGATACGTTATATTTTTTGGATTGTTGTTGTTAATTTTTCAATCTATTTTTGATTGGGCTTCAACTCCAATGGATTTTATTGATGGTTTGTTTGCCAATATTTCTGAATATGTAAAAGCAGTTTTACCGGCCGGAATGTTTACCGATTTGTTAACGGAAGGGATTATTCCAGGAATAGGAGGAGTTGTTATTTTTATTCCGCAAATAGCTATTCTGTTTTTGTTTATTTCAATTTTAGAAGAAACAGGATATATGAGTAGGGTAGTCTTTTTAATGGATAAAATAATGCGTCGTTTCGGTATGAGCGGAAAAAGTGTAATTCCTTTAATATCAGGAACAGCCTGTGCTATACCGGCTATTATGGCTACAAGAACTATTTCGAGCTGGAAAGAACGATTGATAACTATTTTAGTAACTCCGTTTACTACTTGTTCTGCAAGATTACCGGTATATGCTATTTTAATAGCTTTAATTATTCCTGATAAAAAAATAGCAGGGTTTTTAAGTTTACAAGGGTTAACCTTGTTAAGCTTATACATTCTCGGTTTTATGGCGGCAATTTTTGCTGCATTTATTTTGCATAAAAACTTAAAAATAAAGAGTAATACCTTTTTTGTTGTTGAAATGCCTAACTATAAATTACCGTCATTTAAAAATGTTTTTTTAGATGTTTTAGAAAAAACCAAAGCATTTGTTTTTGGAGCAGGTAAAATTATTTTGGCAATTTCTATTGTATTGTGGTTTTTAGCTTCACATGGGCCATCATCATTCAATACAGTTGAAAAAACAATAACAGAAAAATATTCGGCTAAAGATATTTCTGAAAAAGAATTAGAAAAGAAAATAGCTTCTGCCAAATTAGAAAACTCCTATATCGGAATTATGGGAAAAGCTATTGAACCTGTTGTAAAACCATTGGGATATGACTGGAAAATAGGAATCGGACTAATATCATCATTTGCTGCCCGTGAAGTATTTGTAGGAACTTTAGCTACTATATACAGTGTAGAAAGTAATGATGAAAATACAGCAACCATTAAACAAAAAATGGCTTCTGAATTGGATCCTGTCACAGGTGAAAAACGATTTAATTTTGCTACCGGAATATCGTTGTTACTTTTTTATGCTTTTGCTATGCAATGTATGGCCACACTTGCCATAGTTAAACGAGAAACCAAGAGTTGGAAATGGCCAATAATTCAACTTGTTGGGATGGGTATTTTGGCTTATGTATCAGCATTAGTATCGTATCAAATATTAAGTTAATGCAAGAAATACTTACTTATACCACCGTAATTCTAGCTGTGTTATTCTTAGTTAAAAAGTTTTTTATTAAGCCTAAAAAAGCTAAGAAATGTGATACTAATTGTAATTGTGGGTAGTTTTAACTTCAATCAGACAGCTATAGTTTTATTTTCAAAAATTATTTTTAGTTCTTATCATATTTTGAGGAATTAAAAAGATGTTTTTGATTATGAAAATGTAAAATAGGTATAAGATTGTTGATAGGTGTTTTTCTGTAAAAAACAAGAATAAATACAAACCACTTAATTTTAAACTATTTTTGTTGGGAGTACGTTGTTAAAAGTATGGCTAATAAAATCTTTTGTGTTGTGTGTTTTTTTATGGCGGTTGGGGTGATCGCTCAAACCAAACCAAAAGAATTTCGTACCAAAAAAATTCAGGTAACGTCGGATACAATTCGGATAGACAGTATTAGCATCAACCCTAGAAATTTTAAAGTGTTGACTCCTGAAAACACCCCAATTGATTCCACTAATTATACTGTAAACTTTGGGTTAGCTCAATTGATTATTGATAAAGAAAAATACCCGGAAATTATTGTTGAATATTATAGGTATCCTGATTTTATTACCAAAGTGTATGCTCCTTTTGACAAACGATTAATTGTTGAAAGCACAGAAAATACAGAAAAACTTTACAGCGAAACCACCAATAAGAAACCTCAAAATGTTAAGTTGTTTGATGGGTTAACCACCCAAGGTTTTATAGCCAGAGGAGTAACAAGTGGTAACAATCAGAACGCGGTAACTAATTCTACGTTAGATTTAACTATTTCCGGAAAGCTTTCAGATAAAGTAGGTATCAGAGCGAATATTTTTGACACAAATTTTCCATTACAACAAAGCGGATACTCACAAAACATTACAGATTTCGACCGTATTTTTGTAGAACTTTACAGCAAAAATTGGAACTTAAAAGGAGGCGATTTAAGTTTAAAAAACAATACAAGCTACTTTTTGAACTTTGAAAAACAAGTTTCAGGAGTTGAAGTTGGGGCTAGTATTAACAAAGAAATAAATATAGGGGCTTCAGGTGCTATAGTTAGAGGGAAATTTTCTGCGTTTAATTTTGTTGGAATTGAAGGAAATCAAGGACCTTATAAAATCTTTGGTAGTAATAATGAATCGGCAATTATTATCGTAGAAGGAAGTGATCGGGTTTTTGTTAACGGAGAACAGATAAGTAGAGGAGAAAATAAAGAGTATGTAATTGATTATAATTTAGCGGAGATTAGATTTAACACAACTTTTCCGATTACGAACGATATGCGTATTCGTGTAGAGTTTCAATATTCAGACAGAAACTACACGCGCTTCATTACTTATGAAAAAGCTTCTTATGTAACTAAAACAGTTTCAGTGTCGGGTTATTTTTATAATGAAAATGATGCTAAAAATCAACCCATACAACAAAGTCTAACCGATACACAAAAGCAAATTTTAGCCAGCGCAGGGAATGATAAAGGTAAAATGATAACACCAAGTGCTTTTCCGGATGAGTTTTCAGTAAATAGAATTCAATACAAAAAAACAACCATTAACGGAGCAGAAGCTTTTGAATATACAACTAATGAAAACGATACGGTTTTTTCAGTAACCTTTACCAATGTAGGAGCCAGTAATGGTGATTATATAGTTGATAAAACCATTGCTATTGGAACCATTTATAAATATGTAGGTAAAAATCTGGGTAATTTTAATCCGGTAATTCAATTAATAGCCCCTACAAAACTACAGGTAGCCGTTGTAAACACACAATATACGCCTTCAGAAAAAACCAAAATCAATGCAGAGTTAGCGTATAGTGATAATGATGCTAATTTATTTTCGACGATTGATGATGAAAAAAATAAAAGAGTAGCAACTAAAATAGGTTGGCAACAACAACTAATAGATAAAGGTTGGGCAATAAGCAGTGATATAAACTATAAGTTTATACAAAGTAACTTTCAAACCGTACAACGTTTTCAGGCAGTTGAGTTTAATAGAAATTGGAATGTAGATAATCCTATTGGAAATCAACATGAACTTGGAACTTCACTTCTTTTCGATAATAAAAAGAACACGAAAATTTCCTATACATTTCAGCACCTTTCTTTTTCTGATTCTTTTTCCGGAAACAAACACTCAATAGCTTCTGAAACACAATTAAACAATACAGATTTTTGGATTCAGGGAAGTTGGTTAGACCATAAAACCAATGAAAAAAATGGGAACTTTTTCAGAGCTAAATCTAAGTTTACACAAAGGTTTAAAAAATCTTGGTTAGGAAGCTTTATCAATATAGAAACAAATGCACGAAGAGAAAATGCCACGGGTAATTATGAAAAATTAAGCCATCGTTTTAAAGAATATGAAGGGTTTTACGGAATAGGTGATAGCACAAAAGTATTCGCTAAATTAGGTGTCAACTACAGAACAAATGATAGTGTTAGAACCCATACTTTTACTCAAATTAATAACAGAAAAACCTTTTATATACACAGTAAATTAATTCAAAACGAAAGGGTTAATCTTTCTCTTTTTGCTAATTACAGAATAACTACCAATCGTTTTTCGGCAAATGAAACCGCGTTAAACTCAAAGCTTTTATATAATCAGAAGTTTTTTAACAGTTTTATCACGCTAGGAACCACCTATGAAACCGCTTCCGGAAATATAGCGCGTCAAGATTTTTTATATGTGAAAACAGAACCGGGACAAGGATATTATACTTGGGTAGATTATAACAATGACGGGGAGCAACAGTTTAATGAGTTTGAAATTGCCCAATTTCAAGATCAGGCAACCTATTTAAGAGTGGCGTTACCTAATATACGATTTGTACCCACACAAAGAGTAAAGTGGAAACAAGCTATTACGATAAATCCACAACAATGGAGAAGTAAAGAAGGAGGAAAAAAAATACTTTCTCATTTTTATAATCAAACCTATGTAACAATAGATAATGAACGATTAAAAAACAGCGGAGGCTTTCATTGGAATCCCTTTGAAATTACCACGGATCAATTATTAGGACTAAACTTAAACGTTAGAAATAATTTTTACTTTAATAGAAATCTGCAAAATTATTCATGGATTTATTCCTACGGAAGTTCAAAAAGTAAACAGCAATTTTCTATCGGAAATCAAGAAAACAACTCACAAATCCATCAATTAGAGTTTCAACATAAATTAACTAAATTTTGGTTGTTTGAAACCACAGGGTCTATTGCAAGAAATAAGCTGGTGACTGAAAATCAAACTAATAGAAATTATCAAATTAACACCAAAGAAATTTACCCTAAGCTTACTTTTTTATACAATAAAGACCATAGGTTTTCAGCATATTATCAATTTAAAAACAAAGAAAATAAAGAACAAGATTTTGAAAAACTACAACAACAAAAATTAGGACTTTCTTATTTTTTTATTAGTGCCTCAAAAAACCAATTAAATGCAGAAGTAACCATGCTGTTAAATAATTTTACCGGAAATTCAAATTCACCTACCGGATATCAAATGTTAGAAGGCTTACAAGTAGGAAAAAATTATACATGGAATGCATTGTGGAATCAAAAATTAACTTCTGTGTTACACCTGTCTTTAAACTACTTTGGAAGAAAAAGTGAAAATACACGAGCAATACATACAGGCACACTACAGTTAAAAGCCATTTTTTAAGTATGTTTGTGGTATTATAATTGCAAGAAAATATACATTTTACTTATAAATAAAAGAAACATGAAAAAAATAATATTAGCCGTTGTACTATTAGTAAGCTCATATATAAAAGCACAGCAAGAAGTAAAAATTGATATAGCAGATGCTTTAGTGATGAAAACATTAGAACTTTCTTACGAATACTATTTAAGCGAACAATCCTCTGTAGGAATATCAGCACTATTCAATTTTGAAAAAAAGAGTTCAGATTTCAGATATAACGAAAATCAAATGTTTACGCCTTACTTCCGTCATTATTTTACCAGTAATAGAAACTGGAATCATTTTGGTGAAATTTTCTTAGGAGTTAATTCAGGAGATAGAGAAATTGACTTAGATAATAACACAAAAACATATAAAAAATATACTGATGGCGCTTTAGGAATTGCCGTAGGATCTAAATATGTATCTAACGGAGGTTTTGTGGTAGGTGTATATGCCGGATTAGGAAGAAACATATTTGCTTCAGATTCGTATTCGGTGGTGCCAAGAGCAGGTATTAATGTTGGGTACAGGTTTAACTAACTTAACAATAACAATATGTAAAAACCCGCTATTAAAGCGGGTTTTTTTATGTGTTTACTATGTTTTTTTTTTTAAAAGACCAATACTATTAACAATAATCAATGTTAAAAAAGCAGGTAAAACCCAGCCTAAATGATGTTCAGCAAAAGGAATATATTTAGTAAGTATTAAAAGATGTTTTTTGTCAACAAAAAACGCCAGAAAATCAGGAATACTAAATAAAAACGTAACCAAAACCACTGCTTTAAAAACAAGAAAACCGGCTAGCTTATTAGGTAGAATATTTAAAATAATTAATATAATAGTAATAGGATAAATAAACATTAAGGCAGGAAAAGCAATATTAATAATATACTTAACATCAAACTGACCTACAATAATTCCTATAAAACAACTTACAATTGCAGTAATTATATATGCTTTTTGAGAGTTGTTACATAAACCTTTAAAATAATCAGAAGTACCGGTAATAATACCTACAGCAGTAGTAAAACAAGCCAACGCAACTAAAACACTTAAAAAAGTTGCTCCTATATTACCTAAGGTTTGTAAACTTAAAGAAGCTAAAATAGCTGCTCGGGTTGCGTTTTCTGGAAAAGTAGTGCTAAACAACGCTCCGTTATAAATTAATCCGGCGTAAATAACTAATAATCCTAACCCAGAAATAATTCCTGCCTTAGTTATCAGCGTCTTTTTATCTTTAAAAGAAACGGTCTTGTTAAAATTCATTGATACCACCAAAACTCCACCAATAACAACAGCGCCAATAGCATCAAAAGTTTGATACCCCTCTAGTAAACCATCTACAAAAGGAATGGTAAAAATACCCTGCTGCATATGACTTACAGGAGGAGAAAAAATACCTACAAAAATAATGGCAAGTAAAATAAAAATGATTAGAGGAGTTAAAAACTTACCTAACAAATCCAATACTTTAGAACGATTAATGACAAATATAAAAACCAGTAAAAAATATAAAGTACTCGTAAATAAAGAGCTAATATCAAAATAAGGAGCTATGGCCATTTCATGCGTAACCGAAGCTGTACGAGGAGCCGGTAATGCAATAGAAATAAGATACACAACTAAACAGTAAACAGTACTAAAAATGGGTGAAACTTTCTTACCAAAATCATACATGGTGCCCTGTAGCTTAGCATGCGCTAAAATTCCGAAAAAAGGAATCACTACGGCCGTTATAAAAAAACCAATAGTTACTAATAACCAAGAACTACCTGCATTTTTTCCTAATAAGGGAGGTAAAATTAAATTTCCGGCCCCAAAAAACATTGAAAACAATGCAAAACCTATTATTAATACATCTTTAGTTTTGTTCATTCTATAACAAATTTATCTTTGTCGAATATACAGTAAAAATGATTGCAACATACAAGGAGATTTCTGTTTTTTATACAGATAAAGGAAAAGGAAGTGTGGTAGTTTTATTACACGGATTTTTAGAAAACGCTACCATGTGGACTCACATAGTTGATGAATTAAGTAAACATAACCGCGTTATTTGTATTGATTTATTAGGTCATGGAAAAACAGATTGCTTAGGATATATTCATACCATGGAAGAAATGGCAGCTGCGGTAAAAGCAGTATTAAAAAGCTTGCAAATTCGAAAATCTTATTTTGTAGGGCACTCTATGGGTGGGTATGTTTCATTGGCTTTTGCAAAAGAGTACCCACAAAATGTAAAGGGTATTTGTTTAATGAATTCAAGCTCACAAGCAGATACCGGAGAAAGAAGAGTAATACGACAAAATGCTAATGAAATGGCTAGGAAAAACTTAGACATGTTAATTAGAATGGCTATTCCAAATTTATTTGCGCCCGAAAATAAAGAAAAATACACACAGGAAATAGCTGAGGTTTTACACGAAGCTAAACAAACCACCGTAAGAGGCTACATAGCAGCTAATGAAGGTATGTTACTACGTACAAATAGTGAAGAAATATTACAACAAGTACCCAAACGAGCCATTATTGTAGGAAAAAAAGATCCCGTGTTAAACTATCAATCCATTACTGAAGAGGCTCACAGAACTCAAACACCGTTAATAGAATTTCCTAACGGACACATGAGTCATATTGAAGACAAAGAAGCCTTGATTGAATTTATAAAGCACTTTGTAAAATAATACTTGTGTACACTTTTTATTTTTTAATTATAAAAAGGTGTACAACTCTGTACACGTTTGTAATTTTTTATTTTTAATCGTGTACAAAGAAAAAAGAAGCATGGTTGTACACGTTTTTTTCAGAAGAATAAAAAGCGTGTACAGAATTCTGTTTTTAGATGTAAAAATCTCTAACTTTGTAACAGTAGTTGCACCTAGATAACTTGTTATAAAACAAGTTGAAAGAAATTTGATAAACAATGAAAATACACCACTTATCCCAAGAAAATTCAATATTAAATAAATTTTTAGCAGAAATAAGAGACGTTTCTATTCAGAAAGACTCTATGCGTTTTAGAAGAAATATTGAAAGAATAGGAGAAATATTGGGGTATGAACTTAGTAAAAACTTAACCTATCATCATACAGTAACTACAACACCTTTAGGAGAAAAAACCATTAATTTGCCGGAGGAAGATATTGTTTTGTGTTCTATTTTACGAGCCGGATTACCGTTGCATAACGGATTGCTAAATTATTTTGATGCTGCTGAAAATGCTTTTATATCTGCCTATCGCTATCATCCGAATAATGATGAAGCGTTTGATATTGTGGTAGAGTATTTTGCCTCACCTTCTATTGACAATAAAGTTGTATTTTTAATTGATCCAATGTTAGCTACCGGAAAGTCGTTAGAAGCAGTTTATGAAGGAATTAAAAAATTTGGAACCCCTAAAAAAATATACATTATATCGGTTATAGGATCTTATGACGGAATAGCCCATTTAGAAAAATGTTTTCCGGAAACAACAGAGTTGTGGATAGCGGCTATTGATAATGATTTAAACGATAAAGGCTATATAGTACCAGGATTAGGAGATGCCGGTGATTTAGCTTTTGGATCAAAGCTTTAGTATAAAAGCTACAAGAAAAACTCTATCATTGAAGCAATAATAAAAAGCAAAATAAAAATATCAGCAAACCATTTTTTTTGATATAACTCCAGTCCGTTTGCTAAAATTACAGAAATAGGGAATAATAAAAATAAAAACGCTTCACCTGATTTCTCAGGAACTAAAAAAAACACAACTCCCGAAAAGAAAAGATGAAATAAAATAAGAATCCAGTTTTTTCTAAAACGATTTAAAACAGCCAACGCCTTAGGAGTTTTTATTACAACAGCCAAAAAAGTAAACAATCCAATAAAAAAGATACTGAATAAATAATATGGTGTTGAGTATAAGGTGAAATCTAATGTAATTTTCCATGAAAAAAGTTGCCAAAAAGTTTCAGCAGAATCATACCAAAAACAGTACGTGTAGTATAAAAAAACAGGAACAAAAAAACCTAATAAAGGAATAATTAATGTTTGGTAAGATAAACGGTTGTGTAAAAAAATAGAAATATATAATAAGAAGCCAAAAACCAATGTATACGGCTCTACCATAAAAGAAATACCTAACCACATACCGCCATCAAAAAGTTTGTGAAAAATATTTTTACCCGATTGTAAGCTATATACCTTTCTAAAAAATAAAAGTGTAGTTAAATTGGCATAAAAAATAGTGTTGATATCTATGTTTTTAATAAAAAAGCCAATTAAAAGAACATAAAAAAGAAAAGCAAAAGAGTTATCAAAGGTAACCTCATTTTTTACAATGATAAAGTTGTAAATAGAAAAAACAACGATAAATAGAAAAACCTCTTTTCCGGCAGAGAAAAAAGAAATATTATTTACAAAAAGTGTTACCCCAAAGTACGTCAGAAAAAGTAAAAAGAGTACTATGAAATTTACAGGTTTAGATTTGCTGAAAAAATTGGCTAACATCGATTCTTTTTATATTTTTGCAAACGTAAAGATAATCAAGTTATGTTAGGATTAAATATTTTTAGATTAATTGGAGATTTATTCAAAGTGTTATTTACTCCATTTGAGTGGATACGTCTTTCAGTAGCAAAGTCTAATGGCGGATGGTGGACCTCTAACGCTTTAAACTGGATATTCTTAGTTATTCTTATTCTTTTATTAGCTTACTGGATGAAAGAATCTGTTCGCTTTAAAAACGAAGGAACAGAAGACCGAGCTTAATTCTACACTGTATTGGGAAGTAAAAATAAATTAAAACGTTTCAGAGAAAATGAAACGTTTGATAATGTAATTCAACCCACCCGAGAAGAAGTTATCGGTGGTTTTCAACACAAAGGAAAGTGGCAAGCTTTTTTTGGTAATGAAAATCCCATAGTTTTAGAATTGGGATGTGGTAAAGGAGAGTACACTATAGCGTTAGCTGAAAAAAATCCGGATAAAAATTTTATAGGAATAGATATAAAAGGTGCCCGATTTTGGAGAGGAGCTAAAACAGCTATTGAAAACAACATGAAAAATGTTGCTTTTATAAGAACTCAAATAGAATTAATAGATTTTATTTTTGCTGAAAAAGAGGTGTCTGATATTTGGATAACCTTTCCTGACCCGCAAATAAAATACAAGAGAACAAAACACCGCTTAACCAACTCTGATTTTCTAAAAAAATACCATCATATTTTAAAGCCTGAAGGAACTATCAATTTAAAAACAGATAGTGAATTTATGCACGGATATACATTAGGGTTACTACATGGAGAAGGGCATGAAATTTTACATGCAAACCATGATGTATATAAAGACCACTACTCACCTGAAGAAGTAACAGGAACACAAACTTTTTACGAAAAACAATATTTAGAGCAAGGAAAACCAATTACATACGTCAAATTTAGAGTAAAGTATTAAAAACACTCTAACATGATTGTGTCACATTTGGTTTTAGGGTTTGTTACCTCATTTTTGGGGTACTTACCACCAAGTATGCTAAATATAGCGGTAAGTAAAATTACCATAGAAAAAAATAAAAAAGAAGCACGCTATTTTATTCTTGGTGTGCTGTTAATAGTATTTTTTCAAGTTTTTGCAGCAATTGTATTAAGCTCTTATATAACAAAAACACCACAATTACTTACGGTAATTAAAAAAGTTGCCATTTTTATTTTTGCACTCCTCTCTGTGTTTTTTTGTGTTAAAGCATTTTTTAATACAACCTCTCAAAAAAGGCTAATAGTAAATAACAAATTTATATTTGGAATTACTCTTTCCATAATTAACATGTTTGCGATTCCTTTTTTTAGTTTAGAATATACTTTTTACACGAATCATGGGTTAATAGCCAATAACTTACTGTCTGTTTTTCTATTTGCTTTAGGAACAGTATCAGGAGTTTTTGCCGTATTATACACCTATGCTTACATAGCTTATAAATTAGAGCAAAGACTAATAAAAATTACTAAATACTTTAATCTCATAATAGGTGTAATTACAGGAGTAATAGCCATGTATTCTGCTGTAATATTGTATCTTTAAAACATGGAGAAATCAGAAAACTTTTTTGAAAGAGTGTATGAAGTAGCCCGTTTAATACCTTACGGAAGAGTTACGAGTTACGGAGCCATTGCCAAGTATTTAGGAGCGGCAAGATCTGCAAGAATGGTGGGCTGGGCTATGAATAACTCCGGAAACCAACAAGAAGAAGTTCCGGCACATAGAGTAGTGAACAGAAAAGGATTGCTTACGGGCAAACATCATTTCCAAGGAACCAATTTAATGCAGCAACTTTTAGAAAGTGAAGGAGTAGTTGTGCTAGATAATCAAATACAAAACTTTGAAACTGTTTTTTGGGATCCTATAAAAGAACTGTAAAAAAAGCAGTTTAATCCGTTATACTTTCTGAAATTAAAGTAGCAATTTGTCGGGTAATTTTTGTTGGTGAATTGCAACTACAGTTCGTTAATCCAACAACATAGATGTCTAATTCAGGAAGGTAAACTCCCATAGACTTAAAGCCGAATATTGAGCCACCGTGTTCATAAACAAGATGTTTGTTGTCTGTTTTTATATGCCAACCATAACCGTAATTAATAAAGTTACCATTATTTAGGGTGTAATTAGTGAATACTTTTTGAGTAGATTTTTTATTGATTAACAGATTGTTTTTAATAGCAAGTTGCCATGTAAACAAGTCATTAACGGTTGACATTAAAGAGCCGGAGGCATAAGGAATAGAGTAGCTGATATACTTTTTATTGATAAATGTGTTATTTTTAAGATAACCATAAGCTCTATTAGGTATAATAGTATGATGATTGGCGTAATAAGAAGCATTCATTTTAATCGGTTTAAAAATATATTGCTCAATAAAATCAGCATAACTCATACCCGATACTTTTTCAATAACATACCCCAAAAGCACATATCCGGAATTTGAATACTTGAACTGCTCACCGGGGTTAAAATCCATAGGCTCATTTTTAAAAAAATCAATAAGTTCTGGAGGAGTCATTTCCTTTTGAGCAATTGAATTTAATTGTTTCATATTGGTGAAATTTTTAATTCCGGAAGTATGAGTTAACAAATGATGTAAGGTTATTTTTTGCCCATGAGTAGGGTAAGAAGGAATGTATTTTGTAAGTTCATCATGAACCGACAACTTCCCTTTTTCTTCTAAAATTAAAACAGCAACAGCAGTAAACTGTTTGGTCATAGAGCCTATTTCAAATACGTTGTTAACGTTTATAGGAGTTTTGAGTTCTAAATTAGATACTCCCAAGGCTTTTGAATAAAAAACAGTACCCTTTTTTGCTGCTAAAAAAACGGCTCCGGGTTCATGACTGTTATAAGTAGCGCCTAGCAAAGAATCAATTTTTTGTTCTAAAGATTGTGACTGTAATTTTAAATGTACAGTTATAAAAAAAATAGCAAAATAGGTAAATGTTAACTTCATTTCAATAAAATTAAAAACAGGTTTCATACTAGACAGAGGAAACCTTTTTTAGGTTACACTTTTTACTGTTTTGTCGTATTTTTAGGAAAGAAAATGAATATAAACAGAAACTATAAAGCTTTAGTAATTAACTATAATGCCGGCTTTAAAATCTTATCTTTTCATTGTATCTTTGCGTATCAAAGTTACAAGCAATGAGTTTTAAAAAACAAGATATATACAAAGCGTTAGAAACGATAACAGCACCTGGTGAGGGTAAAAGTTTAGTTGAAAACGAAAATGTAAAAAATGTAGTGGTGTTTGGTAATGAGGTAGTTGTAGATGTTACCATTAGTAACCCTTCATTACAAGCTAAGAAAAAGATTGAGGTAGAAATAATGAAAGCGGTACATGAGCATGTTGATCAAAAGCTTGATGTAAAAGTAAATGTAAAAGTAGAAGTTGCCGCTAAAGAAAATCCGAATGTAATTAGAGGAAAAGAAATTCCTAATATTCAAAATATTATAGCGATAGCTTCCGGAAAAGGAGGTGTTGGAAAATCTACTATTACTTCTAATATTGCAGTATCATTAGCAAAAATGGGCTTTAAAGTTGGAGTGTTAGATGCTGATGTGTATGGGCCATCACAACATTTAATGTTTGATGTTGAGCAAGAAAAACCGTTAGCAGTAAATGTGAATGGACGCTCAAAAATGAAACCTGTAGAAAATTATGGTGTGAAGTTGTTATCTCTTGGTTTTTTTACAAATCCTAATCAAGCTGTAATTTGGAGGGGACCTATGGCGTCTAAAGCTTTGAATCAGTTAATATTTGATGCAGATTGGGGTGAGTTAGACTTTTTATTGATTGATTTACCTCCGGGAACAGGAGATGTACATTTATCTATTGTACAAGCGGTGCCAATTAACGGTGCAGTAGTGGTAAGCACACCTCAAACCATTGCTTTAGCCGATGCTAAAAAAGGGGTAGCCATGTTTCAGCAAGAAAGTATAAACGTTCCGGTTTTAGGAATTGTAGAAAACATGGCGTATTTTACACCTGCTGAATTACCGGATAATAAGTATTATATTTTTGGTCAGGGAGGAGCAAAACATTTAGCGGAAGATATAGAAACCAGCTTTTTAGGAGAAATTCCGTTAGTACAAAGTATTAGAGAAGCCGGCGATGTTGGACATCCGGTAGCATTACAAGAGAATACTCCTTTGGCAAATGCATTTGCAGAGGTAACCAAAGAAATGGTTTCAGAATTATTAAAAAGAAACGCAAATCTACCTCCAACAGAAGTTGTTAGAATAACAACAATGAGTGGTTGTAGTACAAAATAAAGCCAGCCTTTTTAAGGTGCATTGTTTAACAAAAAAACTCAAAAAACCCGGTTTGAGTTTCTTTCTTAAAAAACGAAAGATTAAATAAGGGGCTATTATGGCATCAACAGAAACAAAAAATAATGTAGAAAAAGCTTTAGAAGAAATCCGTCCTTTTTTAGTAAGTGACGGAGGAAATATAAAGCTATTATCTATTGAAGATGATACTGTAAAAGTTCAGTTAGAAGGAGCTTGTAGCGGATGCTCTGTAAATCAGATGACATTAAAAAACGGAGTAGAGGCCACGATAAAAAAGTATGCTCCGGAAATAAAAGAGGTAATTAATGTAGCCTAACTGACTTTTGTCAGGTTTTTAATTAAGAATGCTTTTTAACTTTGAAAAGTTAAACAACTAAGCACCGTAATTTTTAATAAAAAACAAAAAAATATAAATTACTACACTATTTAGAATCTTAATTTAAAGATTCCTGTCTTTATACAAAGGCAGGAATCTCAGTATAAAAAAGAATTTTTTGTAAAAAAATGATACAAACAGACATATTAATTATTGGAGCAGGACCTACAGGATTATTTACCGTTTTTGAAGCAGGGTTACTAAAATTACGCTGTCATTTAATTGATGCCTTACCACAACCGGGAGGTCAATGTTCTGAAATTTATCCAAAGAAACCTATATACGACATACCAGCATATCCGGAAATTTTAGCAGGAGATTTAACCCATAAACTACTAGAACAAATTAAACAATTTGAACCGGGGTTTACGTTAGGAGAACGTGCTGATACGATAGAAAAACAAGAAGACGGAACGTTTATTGTAACAACCAATAAAGGAACTAAACACCAAGCTCCGGTAGTTGCTATCGCCGGAGGTTTAGGGAGTTTTGAGCCAAGAAAACCATTAATTCCTAATATTGCAGATTATGAGGATAAGGGGGTAGAATACATGATTAAAGAGCCGGAATTATATAGAGATAAAGACGTGGTGATTGCCGGAGGAGGAGATTCTGCTTTAGATTGGTCTATCTTTTTAACAGACATTGCTAAATCGGTAACGTTAATTCATAGAAGAAATGAATTTAGAGGAGCCTTAGATTCTGTTGAAAAGGTACAAGAATTAAAAGACCAGGGAAAAATTCAATTAATAACTCCTGCAGAAGTAAAAGGAATTTCAGGAAATGGTAAAGTTGAAGGTGTATTGGTAGAAGAAGAAGGAAAAGAAGCTTATATACTAAAAACAGATCATTTTATACCGTTATTCGGATTAGCACCTAAACTAGGTCCTATTGCTAATTGGGGATTAGAGATTGAAAAAAATGCCATTAAAGTAAACAACGCTTTAGATTATCAAACTAATGTTCCGGGAATTTATGCTATTGGAGATGTAAATACCTATCCTGGAAAATTGAAGTTAATTTTATGCGGATTTCATGAAGCTACGTTAATGTGTCAAAGTGCTTTTCAACGTATTCATCCTGATAAAAAATATGTAATGAAATATACCACTGTTGGTGGAGTAGATGGTTTTGACGGAACCCGAAAAGAGGCACCGAAAGCAGTAGTAAAAGCAATAAATTAAGGCGGTAATGGAACCAATGAGGGTTACATAATTATTGTAATCATTGAAGGGGATATCTGACAATAAAAAGAAACAGATGAAAAAAACATTATACGACTTAACCAGAGACGATTGGAATACACTTTTTCCTATTGAATTATCAGAGCATAATGTCAATTGGAAATCTATTTTTGAAGCTGAAAAAAACAGAATCCTAGAAAATATAGACCATTCGTTTTTTAACAGAATAGAACATTTTGGAAGTACTTCAATTCCTAATATAAAAGCAAAAAATTATATTGACCTATTTATTGAGATACCCAAAGAGCTTTTATTTAACAAAGAGCTTATTGAAAGCTTTGAAAAATTAGGGTACTCATTTTTTGAAGTACCAGCCAGAGAAGATATTGAAGCGTATATGTCTTTTGCAAAAGGGTATAATTTTGAAGGAAAAAAAGAGCAAGTTTTTCATATTCATATGTGCCCAAAAGATAATGCGATGGCGAATCAATTAAATTTCAGAGATTATTTAATTGAAAACCCAACAAGAGCAAAAGAATATGAACAACTAAAAATAGAATTGGCGTCAAAATACAGAAATGATAGAGGCGCTTATGTTTTAGGAAAAACAGATTTTGTAAAAGAAACGTTGAATTTATACCAAAATAAATAAAAATTGACTTTAGCAGATTACATACAGCAATTATCAGAAGACAGGTTATTATACGTTGCCTTGCCGGTATTTTTTATTTCTATGTTAGTAGAATATCAGTTTGCTAAAGAAAAATATTATGGAAAAGATACCGGGGTGTCATTATTAATGATGGTGTTTTCAGCTATTATTGAGTTTATTCCTAAAGTTTTAGCGTTTATAGCGTTTTTTTATTTACACGAAATCAGTCCGTTAAAAGATAGTGTACAACGTCAGTGGTGGGCATGGATTTTATTATTATTTGCAGATGATCTCTCATATTATTGGTTTCATCGGTTAAATCATGAAGTACGCTTATTTTGGGCAGGTCATGTACCGCATCATTCGTCTGTTTATATGAATTTAGGAACAGCGTTGCGCCAAGGAGTAGGAGAGCGAATTCATAAATTTTTCTTCTGGATGTGGATTCCCCTATTAGGGTTTGATCCGTTGATGATGTTTACCATGATGGGAATTAGTTTAATTTATCAGTTTTTTGTACATACAGAATTAGTAGATAAACTACCTAAACCTATAGAGTTAATTTTCAACACACCATCACATCACCGAGTACACCATGCATCTAATATTCGATATTTAGATTGTAATCATGCCGGAATTTTAATTATTTGGGATCGTATGTTTGGTACTTTTTCTGAAGAGTTAACAGCGATTGATAAACCGGTTTATGGTTTAACGGTAAATATTGAAACCTTTAATCCGCTTACGGTAGCAACACATGAATATTCAGCTATATGGAAAGATGTTAAGAGAGCTAAAAAGTGGAAAGATAAATTAAACTACATTTTTAATTCACCAGGTTGGACACATGATGGAGAAGATAAAAGAGCAAAGGTGTTAAGGAAAAAATTGTTAGAAAGAAAGGAATTAGGAAATAGGAAGCAGGAAATAATGTAGATGTTAAGATAGAAGAGCTATGAATTACAGAAAAAGAAAAAATGGCAATAAAAAGATTTGAAGATATATTAGTTTGGCAGAAGGCTCAGGATTTTTCAGTAGAGATATATAATTATTTTAAAAATAATAAAGATTATTCATTTAATGATCAAATCAAAAGAGCGTCAATTTCCATTTCAAACAATATTTCAGAAGGTTTTGAAAGGAATACTAATCAAGATTTTACCAGGTTTTTTATATTATGCGATGGGGTCTAATAGTGAAGTTCGTTCTATGTTATACTTAGCTGTAAGACTTCATTTTATTAAGGAAACAGATTCCCATAAATTGATTGAAAAGTCAAATGAAATTTCTCGTATGATTTTTGGTTTAATTAAATCAATGAAATAATTTAATTTTGGATAACTTAAGGAAACCCCTAAATCCTAACCCCTAATATCCTAATAACTAAATGAAATGAATGAAGATATTACAATAAAAATTACCGATCGTGACGGAGTAACTCACGAAGTACAAGCGCCAACGGACATGGCCATGAACTTAATGGAAGTAGTTCGTTCTTACGAATTAGCTCCTGAAGGAACTATTGGTATTTGTGGAGGTATGGCAATGTGTGCTTCTTGTCAATGCTATGTAAAATCTAATCATGAACTTCCTGAAAAGTCAGATGAAGAAGATGCCATGCTGGCAGAGGCTTTTTATGTAGAAGATAATAGTCGATTAGGCTGTCAAATACAAATAACTCCGGATTTAGACGGATTAGAAGTTGAATTAGCTCCTGAGAGCTAATTCAATAACTTTTTAAACATTCCCTTTGAATGCTTCGTGAGCTTTTCTGGTGAGTTAACTTTTTAGAGTTTCTTTGGCTAACAATTGTTTACGGTTTTTGTAATCTATAGGATGCTTTGAAAAAACACTTCTAGTGGTTACTTCCGGTTGTATTTTAAAATAGATATATAAAGCAACTATTGAGATACCTAACCATAATAAATCAATGGTAAGAATATCAAATTGCTTAGCTTTATAAGTATTCCAAATCCAGTTATTGGATATTATACCACTAATAAGCGGAATTAAAAAACCCAAAATTGCACCAACTAATAAAGTGGCTTTGTTGGTGAAATAATTATTTCTTTTATGTCTGAAGTAGATAGTTGCTAATAACCAAACAACAAAAAACCAGGTGTATAGAATACTCATTTTTTGAGTTTGATAAGCTTCCGGTAAAAGTTTTACTACCAAGAAAAATAAGGCAGTAACTGGATATAAAGACAAGCAAATGGCAAGATAAATATGTCCTACTTTAGCTGTGTATAAACGCTGTTTTAAACGCATACTTTTTTTGTTACGAGCTTCTATCCATATTAAAACACCGGTAATAATAACAAAGCAAGTAATAAGCGCGAGTAAAAAATAAATAACTTTTACAGCAATACCACCAAAATTACCATAGTGTAAACGACTAACAGAAAGCTGAATATTGTCTGTGTACTTACTATCATAAGGATCACTAATAATAGTGGTTTTATCGGATTCATAATCATAAAAAATCATTCCTGAACTTAAAAAACGCTCTTTATAATCTAGTTCGCCAATTAAGCCATACTTCATGTTAGTACCGCCATAATTTTTAATTAAAACATAGTTTGCATTAAAATGAGACCAACGACGGGCATTTTCTTTTACAAATTGATTTACACTAGGCATTTCTTTATCAGTTTTAGCAATCCACTCGTAGGATGTACGATCAGGACGTAAATCTTCCATTAATTTGGTTTGATCACCTCCGTATAAAATTTTTGCCGGAAGTAAAACAAATAAACTTAGGCAGAAATAAGTTGCTGTAACAGCATACATAAATTGAAAAGGAAGTCCAAGAACGCCTAATGCTGTATGAGCATCTGTCCACACTCTTTTTAAAGCAATTTTAGGATTAAACTGATAAAAGTTTGGAATTATTTTTTTCCAATGAACAATAAGTCCGGTAACAATGGCAAATAAAAAGAACAAAGACACAAAACCGGCGAGGTAAATTCCAACAGAAGGTATTTGCGTAAAAAAATGCAAACGGTATAAAAACTCTCCTAAACCATATTTTTCTACATAAGTTGCGGTTTCACCTGTATGAATATTTATAGCTTGGTAGTTTTGATATTTTGCTTCATCCGGAATGTTAACTGTATCTTTTGCTGCTGAGGTTAATACGTAAATAATATCACTTTTATGACCTAAATAAAAACGAATGTCTCTACTGGTTAAATGATGATTTTCAGAGAGTTTTTGTAATAAAAAATCATAATCAATATGTTCTCTGGCAATATTTTGTGAATGTTTACCATCTTCCCAAGCTTCAATTTCATCTTTAAAAAGAGCAAAAGAGCCTGTGAAAAAGATAACATATAAAGCTACACTTATAACAATACCGCTAACAGTATGCGTGTTAAAAAATACATTGTAGTTTCTGTTACTCATTATACAAACGGATTTTGTTGGTTTCCTAAATAATAGATTCCATATAGAGCTATTGAAATAATACCGTATAAAGCCCAAGCTTTCCAACCGTTTTTAAATAAGTAAGGAATCACTAATAAAGCTCCCCAAACTATAAAAATGGTATAAATAGATGTGATTAATACTTTTTTAGGACTGGGTAACCATAGAACTAGGCAAAGATGTAGTAAAGCACTTACGATATAGCCACCAATTAGACCGGCAGAGATTTTTGCCAGTTTTTGCCAAGGTGATTCAGATAAATATTTAGGATTAGCAGGCATGTTATAAAAAGAGTTCTAGTAAAAAAGTTAGTAAGAATAAAACTGTTAAAAAGATGTAACTTATTACTTTTAAAGGAGTAATGAGAATGATTAAACTTAAAAAAAGTGAACTAGCTACTATCCATGTAATGATTCCGGCTGAAAGACCAAAAATGTTAACAGATAAAAGGATGCTTATTAAAATGGTAATCAAACCGATTATTTTGGTATACTGTTTATTGTTTTGAAACCATCTTTGCAAGACGGTATTATTTGTTAAACAGGCCTTTTCAGAAGTGTTGTACAGTGCAAAACATCCGAAGAAAATAAAAAGAAAAGTAACTGTTTTCATAAAGGTTTAGTGAAACAACAAAACTCTGAATGAAAATTCAGAGCCTTGTATTTACAGCATTTAATAATTCAAATAGATGATCATTTTTAAAAATTTATAGCAAACAACTTTTATTCAAAACGGGTATTGTTAATAAAATACGTTGCACAATGCCAAATAAGTTTATAATCAACTTCTTTATAAGTTCCGGGTACTTTTTCTTCGTGAGTAACTTCTACTGTATAAATGGTTTTTTTAGGCAGTTTGAATGTAACCAATCCTTGATCATTAGTTTTTTCTTTTAAAGACCATTTTTCAGCCGTGAATAAGGTAATTTCTCCGTTTTTAAGAGCGGTGTTTTTATATAAAACTTTTAGAGTAACTTCTTGTGTGTTCTGATGAGATTTTGGAGTAACATCTATAATTTCAATCCCTTCAGGATTTGTACTTTTTAATTCACTAATTAAACTCTCAACGACAACTCTTGCCTTAGCATGATATTCAGGTTTGAAGGTAGTGTAATCATATTTTGTATAATCAAATACTTTTATGTTTTTGTTATCTAAAGCTATGGTGTAAGTTCCTTTTTGCTGAGGAATAAATGAAGTACTGTAGTAATCGTTCTTAGCTATTGCCTGTAAGGAAGTTTTACTTCCGTCAGGAGCGATTAACCAGATAGTAAACTCTTTTACATTGTTAAAATTTTCACCACTAACTTTTTCAATAACACCTTCTGAAAACTCCCCAAAACGGATTTTAATTTCGTGTTCGTTATTAATTTTTCCGGACGGGTTTGTTTCAATCCAAATATAATGAGCAAATGAATTGCTAATAACAGCTAAAAAAAGGATTGTTAAAATTGATTTTTTCATTGTTTTAAAATTTTATAAAAACCACCTAAGCTTTCAGGTGGTTTTTGGGTTGTTAGAATAAATTATAAGTAAGAGAAACTCTACCATTGATTCCCGGTTCTGATTGCCAGTATATGTAGGTTCCGTAATTAGCTCCGGAGTATAAGTACTTGTTTAAAATATTGTTGATGTTTAAAGCAATACGTAATTTGTTGTTTTTCCAGTGTACTCCACCGTCTAACCTGAAATAATCAGGAAGTTCCGTTTTATTATCAGCATTCCAAGCCCATGAAGATCTATCAACTAAGTATTGGTATCCTAAAGACAATCCAAATCCTTTAAGGGCTGAACTCTTATTAAAGTTGTAATTTAACCATCCGTTAGTGATGTGTTTAGCGTGCCCGGCAATTCGATTTCCTGTTTTTACATTCTTAACATTTGTGTTAGCGTAGTTAAGTAGTACATCTAATTCACTGGTAATATGTGCTTGCATATCAAACTCAAAACCTTTTGACTCTATTTCACCTAACAGGATGCTAAACGGGCCAGTAGGATCAGTTGGGTCATTAGTAGTCATGTTATTTTTATTGATAATATAAGCGCTTAATGAAGCGTTGATTTTTCCGTTTAACCAATTAGTTTTTAAACCGGCTTCATAAATAGTTCCTTCAATAGGATCAAATCTTTTTCCTGTATTGTCAATAGCATTATTTGCTAAGAAAGATTGATCATACAATCCGTAAGCAGTAATTTGCGGAGTAATATCTGCACTTAAACCAATTCTTGGCGTTAACTTTTTAGTTGTTAAATCTCCTTTCGGAGTTAATTGTGTATATCTACCTGCTAAGGTTAAACGTATTTTATTGTTTAAAAAACCTACTTCGTCTTGCGCATACAAAGAGTTGATTTTTGTTCCGTAAGTATATAAACCGGGACGATTTTTTAGAGGTGCACTTCTATCAAATACAGGAAAAACTCTATCTCCGTAAGTAGGATTATAAATGTTAAACGGATTAGCAGGAGAATCCATTGTACCACGTTGGCTAAAGTCTGCAAAATATTCTGTGTCGGTGAAATCATAACCTGCTAAAACCTTATGACTTACTGACCCTGTGTTAAACTTTCCATTAGTGTATAATTGAAAATATTCTCTTTCAGAAATAGCATCCCATATGCTAACACTTCTAATAGCATCACCATTGCTTTCCAAGTTATTCAACCAAGCAGAAGCTCCTTGTTGTGTGTAAAGCAGTGTTACATATTTTGCTTCTACAGACCAGTTATTATTAAATTGGTGAGTTACCTGATTTAATAAGCTTACTTCCTTAATGTCTGTATCAGGAAAATTGCTATCAATCATTGTGAAATCTTTTGGTAAGCTTCCGAATCCTTTATCAACAGGACCAAAAATATAAGCAGCACCAATAGGAGTATTTAGTTTTTGAAATGAAAATTCAGTTAAAAAGTTTGTTTTGTCTGTTATTTTGTACGACAAAGAAGGGGCAATACCAATACGCTCAGTATTTTCAAATTTTCTGTGACTTCCGGTGTTTTGATATAAAACATTTAAACGTGCTAATAAGCGTTTATCACTTGTTAAAGCACCACCAAAATCTGCTGCTACTCTATAAGTATCAAAACTGCCGGCCATTAAGTTTACTGACCCTATGGCTTCTTCAGTAGGCTTTTTAGTAACTACGTTGTAAAAACCACCAGGTTCGCCTGCAGCCATCATAAAACCTGAAGGGCCTTTAACAAATTCTATACGATCTACCATAAAAGTATCTTCGGAAAGTGGCCCCCAAGAATCCTGAATATTAACACCATTTCTAAAGGCAGGTAATCTAAACCCACGCATATTAACTCTTGCAAAGTGCCCCCAATGCTCAATATTACTTACACCGCTAACGTTTCTAAAAGCACCCTCTAACATATTGGTTACAAGTTGGTCTTGTAAGATTTCAGAACTTACTATTTGAATATTTTGCGGTAATTGCTTAATAGGCGTTTGTAAACGTAAAGAAGATGAAACGTTATTTTTAGCATACCTGTTTTTTGTTCCGTTAACCGTAACTTCGTCTAATTGATCAACCGATTCCTTTAAAACAATCTTACCAAGATTTTTTGCTTCATTGTTTTTTAATCTTACTACAATTGACTTTTTTTCAAAACCAACCATAGATAAGTTGATTACATATTTACCCTCTTTTAAGTTTTTAAATTCAAATTCACCCTGTTCATTACTAATGATTCCATGAGTTGTTGAGTTTAAAGTTATATTGACAGAAGATAGTAGGTTGTTGTTCTCAGATACGATGGTACCTTTAACAGTGCTGTTTTGTGCAACTAAATTTATTGTGAATAGAATTAGAAGATTTGTAATTATTCCTTTCATTGTTTTTATTTAGATTTAATATAATTAACAATGCAAAAATATTCAATGAAAAAAGAAAACAAAAATTTATTTAGATTAATTTTAAATAAAATAATTAATGTTTTGAATTATCGATGTTTAATAGAAAAGATTATTCTGTATATTTGTGAGAAGAATTTTAAATTATGATGGCTTGTAACCCTTTTGATGGCTTACTTATACTTCTAAAATTTCTTATTAAGAGAAATCCGGAATGATGAAGGTTTAGAGAGAGAAAAATTAAATAGTAATCTTTAAATCAAAACAACTATGCCTTTTTATCATAAACTTGGAAAAATTCCACCAAAACGCCATACACAATTTCGAAAAGAAAATGGCAACTTATATTATGAACAATTGTTTGGTACCATCGGGTTTGATGGTATGTCAACCAATATGTATCATGAACACAGACCTACTATGGTCAAAGAAATCAAAAAACAATATAGTATTGCTCCTAAAATAGCTAAGGATAATAATATTCAATCGTATCGTTTTAGAGGCTTTCAGGTACCACAAGTAGAAGATTATTTAGAAAGTAGAAAAGTAGTATTAACAAATTCTGATTGTAATATCATTTTGTCTGCCCCTAAAAATTCAACAGAAGATTATTTTTATAAAAATACCGATGCAGATGAAGTAATTTTTATCCATAAGGGTTCTGGAAAATTACGTACTATGTTAGGTAATTTGGATTTTAAATATGGAGATTATTTAGTAATTCCAAGAGGAATGATTTACAAGTTAGACTTCGATAATGAAGATAATCGCTTGTTTATTGTTGAGTCATATTCTCCTATATATACTCCAAAAAGATACAGAAACTGGTTTGGTCAATTATTAGAGCATTCACCATATTGTGAACGAGACATTCGCAGACCGGAAGAATTGGAAACCTATGATGAAAAAGGAGACTTTTTAATGAAAATTAAAAAGAAAAATGAAATCATAGAAATGGTATATGCCTCTCACCCTTTTGATGTAGTAGGGTATGACGGATATAATTATCCGTATGCTTTTTCAATTCATGATTTTGAGCCTATAACAGGAAGAATTCACTTACCACCTCCGATTCATCAAACCTTTGAAAGTGCAGGTTTTGTAATTTGTAGTTTTGTACCTCGTTTGTATGACTATCATCCGGATGCAATTCCGGCACCATATAACCATAGTAATATTGACTCTGATGAGGTTTTATATTATGTTGATGGTGATTTTATGAGTAGAAATGATATTGCCCCAGGGCATATTTCTCTTCACCCTGCAGGCATACCACATGGTCCGCACCCGGGAGCAGCTGAAAGAAGTATAGGAAAAAAAGAAACGGAAGAGTTAGCTGTTATGGTTGATACGTTTAAACCATTAATGGTAACTGAGGAAGCTATGAAAATAGCAGATGAAGATTACTATAAATCTTGGCTTGAGTAATTTTAGAAGTAGAGAAAAAAGATTAAAGAGAAGAGACTAATTTTTATAATGAAAAGGCATAACTACAAAAATCTCAAAATATAGAAGGTCGGGATAGAAATAGTAGAAGATGTTTTTAAACTTACAAGCATGTTTCCAGAGGAAGAGAAGTTTGGATTAGTTTCTCAAATAAATAGATGTTCGGTTTCAATTCCAAGTAATATAGCTGAAGGATCATCAAGAACAGATAAATCTTTTTCTCACTTTATTGATATTGCTTTAGGTTCATCATTTGAGTTAGAAACACAAATGATAATAGCATATAAAAGAAATTATATAACACAACAAGAATTAACTTTGATAGAAGAAAAGATAGCGGAATTTCAAAAAATGACAATGGGGTTTCAAAACCAACTCTAAAGGTCTTTATTCTTGTTTCACTTTTCTCATCTTTAAAAAAGAATAAAAATGTCAAAAGAAATAAAATCAGTAAACTACGGTTTAGAAAAAATATTTGAAGGAGCACAAGACTTCTTACCACTTTTAGGAACAGATTATGTAGAGTTTTATGTAGGAAATGCAAAACAAGCAGCTCATTTTTATAAGACGGCTTTCGGTTTTCAGTCGTTGGCATACAGAGGTTTAGAAACAGGCTCTAGAGATGAAGTAAGTTACGTATTAGTACAAGATAAAATTCGCTTAATATTAACAACTCCTTTAAATAGTAAATCGCCTATAAACGAGCATATTGTTAAGCATGGTGATGGTGTTAAGGTAGTTGCTTTATGGGTTGAAGACGCTAAGTCTGCTTGGGAAGAAACAACATCCAGAGGAGCTAAATCTTATATGGAGCCTACTGTTGAAAAAGATGAATACGGAGAAGTAGTTCGTTCAGGTATTTATACCTACGGAGAAACAGTACATATGTTTGTAGAGCGTAAAAACTATACAGGTACTTTTTTACCGGGATTTATTGATTGGAAACCAGACTATAACCCGCCAAGTGCAGGATTAAAATATATTGACCACATGGTAGGTAATGTTGGTTGGGGACAAATGAATACCTGGGTAAAATGGTATGAAGATGTAATGGGATTTGAAAACTTTTTATCATTTGACGATAAACAAATTCATACAGAATACTCTGCATTAATGAGTAAGGTAATGAGTAACGGTAATGGTAGAGTAAAGTTTCCAATTAACGAACCGGCTAAAGCAGCTAAACGTTCTCAAATTGAAGAATATTTAGATTTTTATGAAGGTGAAGGGGTACAACATATTGCTGTTGCTACTGATGATATTATAAAAACGGTTGCTCAGTTAAAAGCAAACGGAGTAGAATTTTTACCGCCTCCACCACAATCATATTACGATATGATTCCTGAACGTTTAGGAGAACATATGCGTATTATGAAAGAAGATATTTCTAAATTACAAGAATTATCTATTTTGGTTGACGCAGATGAAGAAGGTTACTTATTACAAATTTTTACAAAACCTGTTGAAGATAGACCAACCTTATTTTTCGAAATTATTCAAAGAATGGGAGCAAGAGGTTTTGGAGCAGGAAACTTTAAAGCACTGTTTGAATCTATTGAAAGAGAGCAGCAGTTAAGAGGAACATTATAAGCTTTTTTGCACTAAAAAATGAAAACCAAGAATCAAAACAATTTTGTTGCGTTTCTTGGTTTTAATTATTTAAAAATGGATCGGTACGTAAACATAAAATCTCCTTTCTCGTAAAAAAAAACTCACTTTTTCAAAGAAATAAAGTAAGTTTTACAAACAACAATTAAAAAGAAAATAATGAGTAAAGAAGATATCTTAAAATCGATAGAAAATAAATACGAAGAATTAGGAGTTCCGGTAGAAGCAATGTTAGAAGGGTTACTCTGGAGTAAGCCCATTACTTATTGGGACTATATTCAAACCGATGCCCTTTTAGGGTTACAAATACCTAGAACAACTCAACCGGATGAAATGGTTTTTATCATGTATCATCAAGTAAATGAGTTGCTGTTTAAAATGATTTTATGGGAAATAGATCAGGTGGCAAAATCGATAGAAATATCAGCTGAAAAATTTTCTAAACACTTAATGAGAATTAGTCGTTATTTTGATATGCTATGTAGCTCTTTTACTGTAATGGCTGACGGAATGGATGTAGATCAATATTTAAAATTTAGAAATACACTAACTCCGGCAAGTGGTTTTCAAAGTGCTCAATATCGTAAAGTAGAATTTGCCTCAACAGAACTTATTAACTTAATAGATGCTCGTTTCAGAGATACTATTGATAGAAATTCATCTTTTAAAAACGCGTACGACCATTTATACTGGCAAGCAGCAGGTAAAAATTATAATACAGGTCAAAAAACAACCCTTTTAAATCTCTTTGAAAAAAAATATATGGGTGAGTTTATCGATTTTATGGAAGATTATAACGATTGCAATCTTTCTTCAAAATTTAAACAATTACCAAAAGAGGTTCAAGAAAATGAAGAGTTGATTAGTGCTATGCGTCATTACGATTACACGGTTAATGTAAAATGGGTGTTGGCGCACTATAATGCAGCAGGTAAATATTTAGGAGGAGACGATACTGCTCTGGAAGCAACAGGAGGAAGTAATTGGCGTAAATACCTGCATCCTAAATACCAAAGAAGAATATTTTTCCCTTATTTATGGAGTGAAGAAGAGCTCAAAAACTGGGGAACTTTTTAAAATAATTCTGTAAACCATTGATAAAAATCAATGGTTTTTTTCTTTTTGGAATAGTAATTGTTTTCTAAAAATTCATAAGTTTGAGCATTATGGATGTCTGTAGAAAAATACATGCTAGTTTGTAATAACAACGTTTAGTAGTAACTACAGAAGTCATATAAAATTAGAAACCCATGAAAAAACAGATTATAATAGTATTCCTTTTTACAATAACAACCATTTTTGCGCAGGAAAAAAAAGAAGCATTTAAAGGAGGAGAATGGTTAAAATACAGAATGAGTTATAGTGGCTTTTTAAGAGCAGGAACCGCTGTTTTAGAATTAAAAGAAGAAAACTTAAAAAATAAAGAAGTAATTCATGCTACAGGAAAAGGTTGGACCTCCGGAATGATTAGTTGGTTTTTTAAAGTAAATGATACTTATGAAAGTTATTTTACTCCTGATGATGTAAAACCGTATTTATTTAAGAGAGATATTGATGAAGGCGGGTTTAAAAAGAAAAGAAACGTAACCTTTAACTATGATAACAATACGGCTTATGTTCAGGATTTTATAAAACAAAAAGACAGTATTATTTCAGTTAATAGTCCACAAGATATGATATCTACCTTCTACTTTTTAAGAAATCATAACACAAGAAATATGAAAAAGGGAGAAGAGATTAATGTAGATATGTTTTTTGATGATAAAAGTTATCCTTTTAAACTCAGATTTTTAGGGTATGAAACTCTTAAAACAAAGTTTGGAAAAGTAAAAACACAAAAATTCCGTCCTTTGGTACAAGCCGGTAGAGTCTTTAAAGCTCAAGAGAGTGTAACAGTTTGGATAACAGCTGATGATAATAAGATTCCTATAAAAATGAAAGCCTCATTAGCTGTAGGATCTCTGAGAGCCGAACTAGAAGCCTATAAAGGATTAGCAAATCCATTTGAAATCATCGTAGATTAATGGCTTAAGTTGTTTATGTCTTGTTAAATTGTAAAAATCAAATGTAAATATTTGTATTTTTGCGATTATTGGTCATAAAAAGCAGCTTTCTTGAAAAAAATAACCTACCTACTACTATTAATTAGTATCATTTTATCTTGTAAGAAAGAAGATAAAAAAGAACTTGAAGAAATAAAGGTAATAGAAAAACCTAAACCACCGGTATTATTATATGGTTATAATTTAGATTATTATAACGTGGTAAATGATACAATAAGAAATGGTGAAAGTTTTGGTGTTATTCTGGACAGATACCATGTAATGTATCCCAGAATTAATGAAATAGTTACGACCATAAAAGACACATTTGATGTTAGAAAGGTAAGAACAGGAAAGCCTTATACTATTTTAATATCTAAAGATTCTCTACAAAAAGCACAAGTATTTATTTACAAGCATAATAAAATAAATGCAACAGTTATAGATTTTCAAGATTCTATAGTTTCTGCCTTTAAGTTTAGAAAAAAAGTAAAAACAATTGAAAAAGAAATTGCCGGAGAAATTAATTCAAATTTATCGGTAACCATGGATAGTCTTGGGTTACAGCCTGCATTGACCAATACTGTAGCAGATATTTATGCATGGACACTTGATTTTTACAGACTTCAAAAAGGTGATAAGTTTAAATTGATTTATGAAGAAAAATATATTAATGATACCACTTTTGTAGGATACGGAGAGATAAAAGCGGCCGTATTTAACCATAAAGGAGAAGATTTGTATGCGTATAAATTTGTTGCTGATTCTGTTAAAAATATAGCAGAATATTACGATGAAAAAGGAAATATGTTACGAAGCACGTTTTTAAAATCGCCTATAAAGTTTCAATACAGAATATCATCTAGATATAATTTGAGAAGAAGAATTCAATTATATGGTAATAGAGTTAGAGCACACAAAGGAACTGATTTTGCGGCCCCTTACGGAACACCTATTATGACAACGGCTAGTGGAACTGTAGTAGAATCAGCTAGAAGAGGAGGAAACGGAAACTATGTAAAGGTAAAACATAATAGTACCTATTCAACTCAGTACTTACATATGAAAAGAAGAAATGTACATGTAGGAGACTATGTAAGACAAGGAGATATTATAGGATGGGTTGGAATGACCGGAAATACTAGTGGTCCGCATGTGTGTTATCGTTTCTGGAAAAATGGCTCACAGGTAGATCCTTTCCGTGAAAAATTACCTTCAGCAAAACCGTTAGAAGACAGTATTAAACCCCGATATTTTAAATTTATTGAGCCGTTTAAAAAACAACTCGACAGTATTTATTTTTTGAAGAAAACAGATTCTATACTTTTTAAGGAAGAAATATTAGCAACTAATTAATTTATATGGCACTAAAAAATAATAACCCAACCCAAACAGAAGCTTGGAAAAAATTAGAAGAACATTTTAAGGTAGCTAAAAACTATGAACTTAGAAAGTTGTTTCAGGAAAATAAAGAAAGAAAAGATGAGTTTTCAATACAGTTTGAAGACTTTAATATAGATTATTCTAAAAATCTTATCTCTAAAGAAACAATTCAAAAATTATTAGTACTAGCACAAGAGGTTGAGTTAAAAGATGCCATTGAAAAGTATTACAAGGGAGATAAAATTAACGTAACAGAAAACAGAGCAGTACTGCATACAGCGTTAAGAAGTAATTCAGATGAACCTGTTTTTGTTGACGGAAAAGATGTAAAACCACAAATAAAAACTACCTTAAGAAAAATTAAGGCCTTTACAAGTAAGGTGGTTTCAGGAAAATGGAAGGGATATACGGATAAACCTATAACAGATATTGTAAATATTGGAATAGGAGGATCAGATTTTGGCCCTAGAATGGTTGTTGAAAGTTTAAAGTTTTATAAAAATAAATTAAACGCTCATTTTATTTCTAATATTGATGGAGATCATGTTTATGAAATACTAAAAAAAATAAACCCGGAAACTACATTATTTGTTATTGTATCAAAAACATTTACTACGCAAGAAACAATTACAAATGCCAATACTATCAGAGACTGGTTTTTAAAATCAGCAACTGTTTTTGACGTAGCTAAACACTTTGTGGCTGTGTCAACTAATATTGATGCCGTTGTTAATTTTGGAATAGATAAAAAAAATATATTTCCTATGTGGGATTGGGTAGGAGGTAGATTTTCACTATGGTCAGCGGTAGGGCTATCTATTAGTTTATCGTTGGGATTTGAAAATTTTAAATTGTTATTAGATGGAGCAGAAAAAATGGATAATCATTTTAGAACTGCTGATTTTGAAAATAACATTCCTGTACTACTATCTTTAATAAGTATATGGTATACTAACTTTTTTAATTGTGAATCTGAAGCTATTTTCAGCTATTCACACTATTTAAAAGATTTACCGGAATACCTTCAACAGGCATTTATGGAAAGTAACGGTAAGGGCGTTGATAGAAATGGTGAAGATGTAACCTATCAAACAGGTAGTATTGTATGGGGGAGTGTAGGTACTAATATGCAACACTCTTTTATGCAATTATTACATCAGGGAACTAAAATGATACCTGCTGATTTTATAGGGTTTGAAGAATCATTGTATGGAGATAAAGACCATCATACCAAATTAATGGCAAACTTTTATGCCCAATCACAGGCATTAGCTTTTGGAAAAACTAAAGAAGAAGCCCATTTAGAGTTAAAAGTAGAAGGTAAGTTAGAGCATTTAGCAAGCCTGTTACCCTATAAAATATTTAAAGGAAATAAGCCATCTACTACAATAGTGATAAAAAAACTGACGCCTGAGACGTTAGGAATGTTAATTTCTATGTATGAGCATAAAGTGTTTGTACAAGGTGTTTTATGGAATATTTATTCTTTTGATCAATTTGGAGTAGAATTAGGTAAAGAATTGGCTAAAAAAATGTTAGAATCTCAAAAAATAGCTACGCTATAAACTTAAAAGAATGTTAAAAAAACTTAACATTAAGTTAATATTAGGAATGAGTAAATGTTGGAATTTTGCTCCAGCTATTTAATAACAATTAGATTAGACAATGAGAAAATTTAAAAATGTATTACTAGTGGCGTTGTTCTTTGTGACAGCTACTGTTTTAGGTCAAACTAAAATCACTGGTACTGTGGTTGACGAGATGGGTGAACCATTACCAGGAGCAAATGTTGTAGTTAAGGGGACTACAAATGGTGCTGCAACTGATTTTGAAGGAAAATTTATGTTAAACGTAAATTCTACTTCAGGTGTAGTTGTAATTTCTTTTGTTGGATACGAAAGTAAACAAGTATCTTTTACTTCTAGCAACTTAGGAACTATTGAGTTACAACCTTCTAACGTATTAGGAGAGGTTATTGTAACAGGAATTGTTGATGTTGCAAAAGACAGACAAACTCCGGTAGCTTCATCTACCATTAAGTCTGCTGAGATCCAAGAAAAATTAGGATCTAAAGAATTTCCTGAAATTTTAAACTCAACTCCTTCTGTATATGCTACTAAGCAAGGAGGTGGATTTGGAGATTCAAGAATTAACATTCGTGGTTTTGACCAAAAAAACACCGCTGTAATGATTAACGGTATGCCTGTTAATGATATGGAAAATGGGAGTGTGTATTGGTCTAACTGGGCTGGTTTAGCAGATGTAACTTCTGCAATGCAGGTGCAAAGAGGATTAGGATCTTCTAAATTAGCTATTTCATCTGTTGGTGGTACAATAAATGTATTAACAAGTTCTGCTGATAAAAAAGAAGGGGGTAGAGTTTATGCTAGTATAGGTAATGATAATTACTTAAAGACAACTGTTTCTTATAATACTGGTTTGTTGGAGAACGGTATGTCTGTTTCAGCTTTATTTGGTAGAACAAATGGAGATGGTTATGTTGACGGAACAGAATTCGAAGGATACAGTTATTATTTAGCGTTAGGATATAAACCAAATGATAACCATAATTTACAGTTAACAATTACTGGAGCTCCACAAAGACACAATAAAAGAGAATTCGCACCAAGTATAGCCACTTACATTAAATATGGTGGTAATGGAGAACCAAATAGAAAATACAACTCTGATTGGGGGTATAGAAATGGAAAGGAAGATACTTTTGCAGGAAACTTCTATCACAAACCAGTAGCATCATTAAATTGGGATTGGAATATTAATGATAATTCTAAGTTATCTACAGTTTTATATGCATCACTAGGACGTGGAGGATCAATAGGTTCTTTAGGTCGTATAAATAAACAGCAGTCTTATTCTGACGATTTAAAAGATAAAAATGGATTAATTCGTTTTGATGATATCGTAGCATGGAATTCTGGACAATCAGTTCCTAATTTTGGAGCTGATAGAGAAGGTTATACTGGAGGAGAAGGAGGTCCCGCCTCTATTCAAGGGCAATTTATTAATGGAAATAACAGTAATACACCTCATGCAGATTTAATAGCAGGATATGATAAAACCTGGAGAGACAGCGCTGAGAATGGTATTACTCAAAGATCTTCAATGAACTCACATAACTGGTTTGGAGTTATTTCTAACTTTAATACAGAATTAAATGAGAATTTAACACTTGATTTTGGTGTTGATTTAAGAACCTACAAAGGAATTCACTATAGAAGATTAGTTGATTTAATGGGAGCAGATGCTTACATTGATAATGATAATATTAATAATTTAGGTCATGTAGTAACAGAAACTTACGAGCCTTCTATTTCTAATATCTTAAATGTATTTTCAAATGTTGATAAAGAAGTAAAAGTAGATTACTACAATGACGGTAAAGTAAACTGGATGGGTGGATTTACTCAGTTAGAGTATAAAAACGATAATATTTCTGCGTTTATTCAAGGAGCAGTTTCTCGTCAAGGCTTCAAAAGAATCGATTACTTTAACTACTTAGATTCAGATCCAGAGCAAGAATCTGATTGGCAAAATTTATGGGGAGGAAATGTAAAAGGTGGTCTTAACTGGAACATAAACGAAGAGCATAATATTTTTGGTAATGCTGGTTTCTACTCTAAGCAACCTTTATTTGATGCAGTTTTCCCTAACTATAACGATAATAACGTAAATGAAGGATTAACAAATGAGAAAATCTTAGGATTAGAAGTAGGTTATGGTTTCCGTCATGAGAATTATAGTGTCAACTTAAACTTGTATAGAACATCTTGGAAAGATAGGTTTTTAAGAGCATCTGCTACTTTTAACAGAAATCAATCAAATGAAGTTAGAGGTACGGCTAATCTTGAAGGTGTAGAGCAAATTCACCAAGGGGTTGAGTTAGATGCTACTGCAAAATTTGGAGATTTAACAGTAAGTTTAATGGCATCTATAGCTAGTTATGAATATGGATCAGATGTAACTGCTAAATATTTTGATGAGTCAAATAACCCTGTTTTAGTTAATGGACAAGAGCAAACACAAACTTTATACTTAGATGGTAAAAAAGTAGGTGATGCACCTCAAACTACTTTTAGATTAGGGTTTGATTATAAGATTACTGAAGGTTTAAGGTTTGATATTAGTAGTTTTTATGTAGGAAACTTATATGGTGGTGGAATTGATCCAGAATCTTTCGGAGCTAGCTCTACAGATCCATCATCAAAAATATTAGAAGCTAAAAATAGACAAACTATTCAGTTGCCAGGTTATGCATTGATAGATACAGGATTATCATATAAGTATAGCTTTAAAAACAATAGTTCTATTGGGTTAAGATTAAATGTTAGTAACTTAACAGATGAGTTATATATTTCTGAATCAGATACTAACTATGCTGCTAACCCAGGCGATACTACTTGGAGAGGTATTAATACTAACAACAGAGTATTCTTCGGATTAGGTAGAACTTGGAATATAGGATTAAACTATACTTTCTAAGAAACACCAAAAAATACATATAAAACCACCTCATTTGAGGTGGTTTTTTTATTTCATAAAACCTGTCCGGAATCAATGTAGAAAATAGTGATAAGTAAATTCTTATATAACCACGACTAAGATGTTAGAAAATTTAAACCTTCTTAGTAAGTAAAATTCAGTAAATTTGTGATAACTAAAAACTAGCAGTAACATGATGAAAACTATTCATTCTTATTGGGCATATATTGTATTGGCAGTATTAATTTTTACGGTAGTAAATGCCATAATAGGATTAACACAAAAAAAGGAATTTACCCATAAAGAATTCCGTTTAGGGTTATTTACTCTAATTACCAGTCACATTCAATTATTAATAGGATTAGGTTGGTATTTTATGTCGCCATGGTATAAAGCTTTAAAAGCTAACGGAGGTGAAGTAATGAAAGAACCAACAGCAAGATTATTAGCTGTTGAACACCCGTTAACTATGATTATAGCCATTGCACTTATTACTATTGGATGGTCTAAACATAAAAAACAAGTAAAAAGCGAAGCTAAGTTTAAAACCTTTGTTATATTTTACGGATTAGCACTTGTGTTAATTTTAGCAAGAATTCCTTGGAATAATTGGTTTTAATTCAAATATATAGTCCCGCATCAGCGGGATTTTTTATTTTTGCAACCATTATATACGTTCATAACGTCTTTTTTATAAAAAGACCCTTATATAATAAACGCCATTGTGTAAGTAGCCTAATACAACAATGCCGTTACAATAAATATAAAATAGAATAAACTTTATATAAAAGTGAAAATAATAAGTCACCTGTTATCACCAATATTTGGATTGGTGTTTTTTTTACTATTGTTAATTTTCCATCCGATTCAATGGATAGGATTGCATGTCTTTGGAAAAAAAGGACATCAAAAAGTAGTTGATTTTATGAACTGGTGTTTGGTAAAATCGCTATTAATTTTAGGAATACGAGTTAAGTTAATTAACAAACATAAATTACCGGAAAATACCACCATACTTTTCGTAGCCAATCATCAAAGCTTGTTTGACATACCACCCGTTATTTGGTATTTTAGAAAACATTGGCCAAAGTTTGTTTCTAAAAAAGAATTAGGTAAAGGAATACCTAGCGTATCATTTAACCTACGTCACGGAGGCGCAGCATTAATTGACAGAAAAGACGGTAAACAAGCGTTAGCAGAATTAGCAGAATTTGCTAAACGAATACATAAAAACACATGGTCTGCAGTAATATTTCCGGAAGGAACCCGTAGTAGAAACGGAAAACCTAAGGCATTTGCACCTAACGGACTTAAAATGCTTATTAAATACAATCCGGAAGCTTATATAGTTCCGTTAAGTATTAATAATTCTTGGAAAGTATTTAAATACGGAAAATACCCATTAGGAGTAGGCAGCCCTATAACAATAACTACCCATGAACCCGTAAAAGCAAATAGTTTACCTTTTGATGAATTATTACAGCAAGTAGAAACTACGGTTAAATCGGGTGTACAATAACCTTAAATAGGTATCAGTTATATAATAACATACCTAAGTAAAAACAATAAACAATAAACAAACAACAAATAACTAAATATTAAAAGCCCTTAAATAATTTTATGTCAATACAAAATATACGAAAGGAAGTAATGCAAACACTGGAAAAGAATATTGACAGTTTTGTAGAAAAATTTCTAATTCCCATAGAAAAGATATGGCAACCCACTGATTTTTTACCGAACTCACAAAACGATAATTTTATTGAAGAAGTAAAAGAAATTCAAGAAATATCAAAAGAGTTAGATGACGATTTTTGGGTAGTATTGGTAGGAGATACCATTACGGAAGAAGCCTTACCAACTTATGAATCTTGGTTATTAGATTTAGACGGAGTTACCCAACAACCGGATAACGGTTGGGCAAAATGGGTAAGAGCATGGACAGCGGAAGAAAACCGACATGGTGATGTATTAAACAAATACTTATATTTATCTGGAAGAGTAAACATGCGTGAAGTAGAAATAACTACACAACACTTAATTTCTGACGGATTTGATATAGGAACGGCAACCGATCCATATAAGAACTTTGTATATACAAGTTTTCAAGAATTAGCTACCTACATCTCTCACTTAAATGTAGCTAAAATAGCTAAGCAAAAAGGACATAAAGCCTTGGCTAAAATGTCACGAATTATTGCCGGAGATGAAATGCGTCACCATTTGGCTTATGCAGAATTTGTAAAAGAAATCTTTAAGATAGACCCAAGTGAAATGATGTTGGCGTTTCAACACATGATGAAACATAAAATAGTAATGCCCGCTATGCACTTACGTGAATCGTTTGGAGAAAAAGGAAGTTTGTTTGATGATTTTTCTACCGTAGCACAGCGTATAGGCGTATATACCGGTTTTGATTATGTTGATATTCTAAAAAAACTGAATAACTTTTGGGAGATAGACAAAATTACCAACCTAACCCCGGAAGCAGAAAAAGCACGCGACTTTTTAATGAAATTACCGGACCGTATGTATAGAATTACAGAGCGTATGGTAGTACCGGACACCAAATTCAATTTTAAATGGATGATACCGGCCTAAACTTAAAAAGAGCAACCAAAATCTGGTTGCTCTTTTTAGTTTTATATAGTTGATTATTTGCTGCTTTAAGCAACTAATATTGATGTATTCATTGTTAATCAGCTCGAGTATCGACCTAAAGGGAGATGTATCGAGAGCCATTAAGGTAGTGTTTTGATGTAATTTTTCTTCTTTTTTAGTCAGAAAAACCACTCAACATAACATTTGGAAAAATGGATAGCTCAATTTGAAATTGTAGGAATAAAACTCAATTTACGAGGAAAAAAAATCCTTTAAACCACTAAGAATACTCTGTACAGCATAGGCCGCTAAAATAAGTCCCATAACTTTACTAATAACCGTAATACCATACTCACCAATTCTTTTTTGAATACGACTGGCAGTAAGTAAAATTAACATAGTAATAATAACAACTACTAAAACTAACACAGTGGTAACCACTTGCTGTTGGATGGAATATAAATTATTATCGGTTAAAAGCACTACCGCCATAATAGCCCCGGGAGAAGCAATAGACGGAATGGCTACCGGAAAAATAGTAACATGCTTATAATCTTGAATTAAATGCTTTTCCGATTCCGGCTTACCCTCGCCAAAAATCATAGTTAAGGCAAATAAAAATAAAATAACCCCACCGGAAATTTGAAAAGCACTTAAGGTAATATCCATACCCTCTAAAATCAATTGTCCTACAATAATGAAAAACAAAAGAATTAGAAAAGCTACAAAAGAAGCTCTTATGGCCACTTTCTTTTTATATTTTTCAGTAAACTGCTTAGTGGCCTCTAAATATACCGGAACTGAGCCTAAAGGATCAATAACAGCAATAAGAAATAAAATTTTAGTAATAATTTCAGAAACCATGGATTAGTGTATTTTTCTTCCTTGCGTAGTAAATGAAAGTCCCTGTTGTCCGTAAGTAGATATCATTACCCCTTCAAAAAAAGGTTCATTAGCATTTTGTTTAACAGACCAATCAAAAAGAAAGTTAGCACCGGTGCCTCCTTCACGATCACCATCTTTAATTACAATTTCCACAGTTTCCATAGGAGCTAAATAAATCGTGTTATCAAAATACGTTCTGATAGACTTTCCTTGCGTATTAAAATACTCAGCCTTATGTATAAATACCGTATCATTTATATTGGTATTTCGTATGCTCACCGTAGCTGTTAAATTAAACGTTTTATGCTCTGTTTGACTATAAATTTGTGAATAAATAGAAAGGTAAGTAGCCCCGTTTACTAAAGAATCTTTTATAGGAGTGTTAACCATTCGCTTGCTCCAATCTACCTTGGCTACTGAGTTGTTTTTAGTGTGGGTATTACAAGCAGTAACTAAAAAAAAGAATACCCATAAGTACAATAGTTTCTTCATAACGGTAAGCATATAAAGTGTTTATAAAGCTAAATTATTAAACAGGTTAACACTAACAAAGATAACGGAAAAGAAGCAGATTATATCATTATAGATTTAAAAGAGAAACCTTATATAAACACTCTAATACCCTGTAAAATAAGATAACGATGTTGCCCAAAAGCCGTTAAAAAAGAAGTTTTTAGCAAAATAAAGAACTCAAATACTGCTCAAAGATGAATAATATGCCAACTTTCAATTATAGAATTATCAATTTTAAGGCAGAATAAAAATCATATTTTTTTCGAAAACGATTGAAGAAATACAGTATTAAAACCAAAAACCGCTATTTAATAATTTACCGCTAAAACCAACGTCATCAGTTGTTTGTTAGCTAAAAAAAGCAGAATTTTATACAGGACAATAGTATAGAATAGTCAACCCAAATACAAATACTTATGAACGTGATTCCAAAAGACATACAATTACAAGAGCCAATACATCAAAAAGAATATTTAATTGATGGTGAGCTAAAAACTTGGCAAGGAGCAACTACAGAAGTAATTTCAACCATTTCCAGTACACCGGAGTACGCACCTACCGTTCTGGGATCTATTCCGAGTATGGGAGAAAAAGAAGCCTTAGAAGCTATTACCTCTTCTCATAACGCTTTTAAGAACGGGCAAGGAGTTTGGCCAACCATGAAAGTACAAGACCGTATTCAATGTATGGAAAACTTTGTACAGCAAATGAAAGCAACCCGAAGCGAAGTGGTAAAACTCTTAATGTGGGAAATTGGAAAAAATAAAGCCGATAGCGAAAAGGAGTTTGACAGAACGGTAGAATATATTTATGATACCATAGAAGATTACAAAGCATTAAACCATGAAGGAGCGCGCTTTACCAAAGTGCAAGGCATCAACGCTATGATTAAACGTAGTCCGTTAGGTGTTGTACTTTGTTTAGGCCCTTATAACTATCCGCTAAATGAAACCTTTGCCCTGTTAATTCCGGCATTAATTATGGGGAATACCGTCGTGTTTAAACCCGCTAAATTCGGGGTATTGCTACTATCACCCTTATTAAAAGCCTTTCAAACTGCCTTTCCAAAAGGCGTTATTAATGTTTTATACGGAAGAGGAAGAGCGGTGGCATCACCTATTATGAAATCAGGATTGGTAACCGTACTTTCGTTAATAGGAAACAGTAAATCGGCTATTGCATTACAAGATTTACACCCAAGCAAAAATAAACTCCGACTCATATTAGGACTGGAAGCTAAAAATCCGGCAATTATTTTACCGGATGCTAATATAGATTTAGCAGTTTCAGAATGTATTTCGGGATCACTATCGTTTAACGGACAACGATGCACGGCGTTAAAGATTATTTATGTACACGAAACGGTAGCAGAAGAATTCAACAAAAAGTTTGCTGCCAAAGTAGATGCCTTATCATTTGGAAATCCGTGGGATGAAAACGCTTTTTTAACACCGTTACCGGAACCTGATAAACCGGAGTATATTCAAGGGTTAATTGACGATGCCCTGGCTAACGGAGCAAGTATTATCAATCAAAAAGGAGGAGAAAGAACCGAAAATTATATTTTTCCGGCAGTACTCTTTCCCGTAAATAAAAACATGCGTGTGTATCACGAAGAACAGTTTGGCCCGGTAGTACCTGTGATGACCTTTAAAGACATACAAGAACCCTTAGATGATATGGCGGCTTCTGATTACGGACAACAGGTAAGCCTTTTTGGAAAAGACATTCATACCGTAGCACCGTTGATAGATGTATTGGTAAATTTAGTATGTAGAGTCAACCTAAACAGCTCATGCCAAAGAGGGCCGGACGTATTTCCGTTTACCGGTAGAAAAGACTCTGCCGTAGGAACACTAAGTATACATGATGCCTTACGCTCATTCTCTATACGAACCTTTGTAGCCTCAAAAGACAATAGCTATAACAATGAAATTTTACAGGAACTGTTAGACAGTAAAAAAAGTAATTTTATTAATACCGACTATATTTTATAGACAAGCATAGCTTGGTTATAAGAGTAAAAAAGCATTAAGAAACTAATTTCTTGATGCTTTTTTTAAAATTTAGATGACTATGTTTGTTTAATAGAAAACACAGATATATATAGAAAAATACTTTGTGTTTAAGAAATAAGCTGTTATTAAGATTCTACTCTAGCTATTTTTTCAAATAGTATTTCTTTATTCGAGCTATTTAAAGACAATCTATATAAGTTGTTTTCTTCTTTAATACATTCCAAAACTTTTTTATACAAATACGCCTTCGATTCATCAGTTATATTATCAACTCCTTTAGAACCTGTTTTCGGGTGGACATACATTAAGTATAGAGAGTCTTTAACAAGAATTAATAAAAAGTAAAATCTAAACCCCCCTCTTCCTCCAATTCTTTTCTTTATATAAGGAGCTTCATCACTATGATTAAGTCGTGTTCCAGAACGCAATTCCTCTTTAGTTTTAGTAAAGAAATAATCTATTATATCTTTTTCAATAGATTTATATGAATTCTTGGACTTTAATTTATCAAATTCTACTTTGAAATCTTCCAAGCAATAAATATTCATTTTTATATTAAAGAGAGTTTATTGTTGGCATCAATGAAATCAGGAATTTCAGGTAGAAAAAAGAAAACAGACTCTAAATCTTCATAGGATTCTTTTAACTCATCAATAGAGTTTTTAAAATCTTTAATTTCGTTTTTTGCTATACCTTTTGATTTCAATGAATTATTGATAGATACATATTGGCGTAGTAAAGATGTTCTTAAGTCTTTAGTAGATGAAATCAAATCATTTAAAAGCATTAAATTTTCTTCATTTAGATTATTAAACCAAGTTAGCCTTTCAATTCTTTCATTGATGTTATAGATTTTTTCAGTTTTTTCGTTTAAATTTTTTTTAAAATCAAGTATAGCGTCAAGCAATTTATTAATCCTTTTTTCATCTATTAATGCAGCTTTCTTTTCCTGAAAAGAAAAAGTTCTTACTTCAAAAAAAGTATCAGTAATTTCGGATTTATGTGATAGGCATTCCATTTTGATGATTTTTACTATGTTAAGTTACAAAAAATTTGCCAAAAATAAATATCTGTAGTACAGAAAAGACATTAAACCCATTAATTTTTTGCTAATTTTAATTATATGTAGTTTCTTTTCGTGTTTTTATGGTTGTTTAATGTGATAAAAGTTTAAATATTAAAGACGAAATCCTCTAGACTTGAATTTCAACTATACAACCCTACACCAACACAAAACCATCCCTATCCGCTAAAAAGTTAAACTTAGTACGTAAAGACTGTTGTTGCTCTCTATCTAAAGTAACGATAAGCGTAGCAACATTACCACTATCATTTTTAGTAACGCAATTTCCTAGGGTATCATAACAAACCGAGTTTCCTACATACTCATGATTATTAGCATCAACCCCAACACGATTCACGCCAATAGTATAACACATATTTTCAATAGCACGTGCTTTTAGCAAGGCATCCCACGCCGCAATACGAGGCTTTGGCCAACTAGCCACATACAATAACAAATCATAAGCAACCGTATTACGAGCCCATACCGGAAAACGCAAATCATAACAAATAAGCGGACATATTTTCCAACCTTTATAAGTTACCAATAAACGATCGGTACCCGCAGTATACACCTCATGCTCACCCGCCAACGTAAACGTATGCTTTTTGTTGTAATAATCAAGAGTTCCGTCAGGATGCACAAACACTAAACGATTAAAGTACAAAATATCACTTTCCGTCACCTCTTTAATCACTACACTACCCACTATGGCCATTTGATACTGCTGTGCTAATTGCTGCATCCAACGCACGGTATCACCCTCCATAGTTTCTGCATTAGCCGCCGGATTCATAGTAAACCCTGTGGTAAACATTTCAGGCAAAACCACTAAATCTACCGTAGCAGGCAGTAAGGCAATTTGTTCTTGAAAAGCAAGTCTGTTAGCCGTTGGGTTTTCCCAAACTAAATCCGATTGTAGCAAAGCTACCTGAAGTTTTGTAGTCATCGTTTTTTTGGTTAGCGGTTATAGGTTTCATTTAGAATGATAAAACCACTCAAAAATAAGCAACCTGAGGCAATAAACAGAAAACAATTTAACAATTATCCATAAAGAACACCAAGTGTAGAATTTTGTTAGTTTTTATGATTGGTGACACACTTTATTGAATACTCCCTAGTACAAAGTGTTCCCGCGACCCGCAGGAAGGGTCTGTAGTGGGTACAGAGTGCTCCCGCGACCCGCAGGAAGAGTCTGTAGTGGGTACAGAGTGCTCCCGCGACCCGCAGGAAGGGTCTGTAGTGGGTACAAAGTGTTCCTGCGACTCGCAGGAAGGGTTTGTAGTGAGTACAAAGTGCTCCCGCGACCCGCAGGAAGGGTCTGTAGTGAGTACAAAGTGTTCCCGCGACCCGCAGGAAGGGTCTGTAGTGGGTACAGAGTGCTCCCGCGACTCGCAGGAAGGGTCTCTAGTGGATGCAAAACTGCGTGTAGATGTAAGAATAAGGTAACAGCTCCAATAAATTCTGACCCCTTGTACCTAATACCTTAGTTCCTAACTCCTAAATAAACAGATTACGTCACTCCGCAAGCTACGTTCGTAATGACGGTTCATTTCTGAGTCATTGCGAAGGAGTGCTAACGGATAAAGCCATCTATAATGCTAGCAGCAACAATCAACCTTTAATTCCTAGTATCTATTTTAACAGATTACGTCACTCCGCAAGCTACGTTCGTAATGACGGTTCATTTCTGTGTCATTGCGAAGGAGTGCTAACGGATGAAGCAATCTATAATGCTAGCAGCAACAATCAACCCTTAATTCCTAGTATCTATTTTAACAGATTACGTCACTCCGCAAGCTACGTTCGTAATGACGGTTCATTTCTGTGTTATTGCGAAGGAGTGCTAACGGATAAAGCCATCTATAATGCTAGCAGCAACAATCAACCTTTAATTCCTAGTATCTAT